>CAJMSL010000088.1 GCA_905216045.1 uncultured bacterium | reverse complement strand
CAGAATGGACATGTGCTCGCGGCTGCGCTTCCAGGCTTCCTCGCGGTCCTCGTCCCAGTCGCCCCAGCCCGAGTTGACGGACATACGGTCGCACCCAAGTACCTCGGCAAGCTCAATGCCGTGCTTAAAGTACGCCAGGCTGCGCTGTTCATGCAGCGGTTTGCGTGCGCAGTATTGCCAAGGATAGACAACATTCTCGGGGCACAGAGTACGATACCTAAGCCCACGGTCTGCAGCTTTTTTCGCCAGGACCTCAGCCTCAAAGTAGCCCGTATGGTCGAGTGTCACATGCGGCTCCGCACACCACAGCTCAATGGACTCAAAGCCCAAACGCTGCTGCACATCAAGGAAGTAATCGAGCGACCACATGATGTAGTGGATATTCATGCCCGCAATCTGTTCGCGGCGCAGCGTCGGCTTGGATTCAGACATCCTATGCCTCCTTATTTCGATCGAACACGATTTGTCCGTCCGACATCGTCATATCAACCGAAAGATCGCGTGCGTCGCGATAATCGAGGTCGAACACATCCCGATCGAGCACGCAGATATCAGCAAGCTTGCCGACCTCGAGCGTACCCAGCTCGTCTTCGCGCATCAGATCGTACGCGCCCCCGGCAGTCCAAGCACGCAAGAGCTCGACAAGCGTCAGCGCGTTGGCCTCATTCACGGGCAGTCCATCGTCGAAGTATCCGCCGCACGCACTGTAGATTGACTCGCCCAGGCTCGGAATCAGCAGCGGCAAATCCGTACCACAGCACACCGTGCATCCGGAATCTTCCATGCCGCGGCGATTCCAGCTGTGCAAAAGTCGCGTCTTGCCAATTTGTCGACGCATCATCGACAGGCAATCCTCGCGCCGGTCCAGCGTCAGAATCTGCGGATAGACCTCGCAAATTCCACCTAACTTGCCAAACTTGACAAGATCGGTCGGATCAGAGTTCTCGAGATCGGTAATCGCATGGCGGCGAAGCAACCGTCCATGCTCGTCTCGAGGCAGCGAGGCATAGAGCGCCACGGTGCGACGAACGGCGCCATCGCCCTGGCAATGCAAGGAATATCGGAAGCCGTCAGCATCAATTGCGCGCAGCTCGTTCTCAATCAGATCCCACTCGGGCTCCTCGACAACCGTCTTGCCGGCAGCGCCCGCATCGGCCGTGTCCTCATAGGGGTCAATCATCTCGGCAAGCCCCGCCCATACGCCGCGATCGGTCATACGGTTGAAGCCAGAAAAACGAACGAACGGTCCCCGGAAGCGCTCTCGTGCCTCGCGGGCATATGCCAGATTTGCACCGGCACCCACCGGCTGCGACATCATAGAGACGCGAACCGTCAGCTCACCAGATTCCTCACGGCGAGCCATTTCGTCGGCAAAACCGTAGTAGTCATCAAACGCCATCTCCTTGATGGCGGTAACGCCGCGCTCGTTAAGCATGCTCATGTAGTCCGAATACCCCGCACGTACCTCGGGCAGCGCGAGGAAATCGCTCATCATGCGCCAGATCTTCTCGGCATAGCACGCCTGGGGTGTAAAGCCGTATCGTGCACTGGCGGCAGCATTGAGAACGCAGGTCTCCGCACCCGGTGTAAAGCAGACGACAGGGATATCGCCAAAACAATCGTCAAACACAGCTGCCGTATTTGCGTTCTCGGCATCCGATGCCAACGTTTCGGGTAGGCTGTGGCCAAAAGCCGCCGCGCAATCCGGATGATCTTCTTTCCATGCACGCAAGAGCGACACGGCCTCTTTGGCATCAGCGATGCCGGACAGATCAGACCCCAACGTCCGCAGCGCCCAGCCTGTATAGAAGGTATGCACATCGATCAGGCCAGGCATGACGGTACGGTCGCCCAGATCAACTACCTCGTCCGCCTGGGTCAAATACGAAGCTACCTCACACTTGGTGCCAACCGCCTCAATTCGATTGCCACGGACCGCTACGAAACCTTCGAACGGCAGGTCCCCCGTACCGGTAAAGACGCTCTTAGCCGTCAGGACCGTTAAACGATCTGACATCACAACCACCTACACCGGAAGCATGCCAGAGATTGCCGTTACGATCAGGCCAAAGACGACCATGAAAATGAAGAACTTCCAAATGGTCTTCCACCATTGGCCAAACGAAATCTTAGCCACGGCAAGGCCGGCGACCGTCATGCCCGCCACGGGACTGATGGTGTTGATGGTCTGATTAGCAAACTGGAGCGCGGTAACGGCAGCTTCGGGATTGAGGCCCATAAGCTCGGTCAGCGGACCCATGACGGGCATGGTGAGCGCCGCAAGTCCAGAACTCGAGGGAACCAGCAAAGAGAGCAGGCCAAGGACGATATACATAAACGTGGTGTAGACGGCAGCGGGTGCACCGGCGAGCGCAGTAGCGAGCGCCTGGAGGATGGTGTCGATGATCATGCCGCCCTCGGCGATGACCAGAATACCGCGAGCGATACCGATAACGATAGCAGCGTACGCAAAATCGGCGAGACCCTTAACGAACTCCTCAGCGATCGTCTGCTGGTCAAGACCGCCCAGGATACCGGCAAGCAAGCCCATGCCAAGGAACACGGCGGAAATCTCATTCATGTACCAGCCCTGGGTAACAAGACCCCAGACGATAATGCCCATACCGCAGGCAAAATCGATAAGTACGAGCTTCTGACGGGTAGTGAACTCTTCCTCGATGGAGGCATCGGTCACGGAAAACTCAACACGCTTGAGCTTGTCGTCCTCGTACGTAATGGACGACTCGGGGTTTTTCTTGACGCGCATAGCGTAGCGCATGGCCCATGCGATACCGACGGCAGTAAAGATGACCCAAGAAACGGCGCGCAGCCACAGCTGAGGATTGCCCTCGATGCCAATGATGCCCTGGGCGATCAAAACATTAAACGGGTCGATGGTCGAAGCACAATATCCCAGGTTAGGACCAAGGAAGCAGATGATGAATGCCGTCATCGAGTCATAACCGATACCCATCATGATGGGAATGAAGATGGCATAGAACGGCAGGGCTTCCTCAGACATGCCAAACGTAGTGCCGCAAATGGACAGCAACGTCATCGTAATGGGAATGATGAGGATGTCCTTGTTCTTGAGCTTTTTAATCACACGGCTCATGCCGGCATTCAAAGCGTTGGTCTTGGTGATGATTGCGAACGATCCGCCAATCAATAAGACGAACGCAACGACGTCGGCAGCCTCCTGGATGCCCTTAGTGGGCGCTTGCAGGACCGCGAAGATATCCTGACCCAGATTGATGGTCTCGCCGGTCTCGGAATCGGTGTAGTTCTTATCGACCTGTTCATAGGTTCCAGCAACGGCGACTTCGCGCTCGCCCGCCGCTGTCGAAATCGTCTTGCGCTGATACTGACCCGAGGGAACGCTCCAAGTCAGGACCGCAAAGACAACAATCAGCAAGAACATGATCGTATAGACATGCGGTAATTTGAACTTAAAACGTCTGTTTGTCTTCTTCGCCTTCGTATCTGACATAGATACCTCCAAAGAACTCGAGACTGCATCGCATCTCGCTTCAACGCTTGCATAAGGCAAACGTTCTATGACGTTCTATAGATTACCAGCAGCTTTTCCCGTCATCAAGATAATTTCAAACTGATTGCCGCAACGCGGTTGAACGGTCGCGTTCGCGCCGTGAACGGTATGGAAGCGCCCGGTGAGATGATCCACCGGGCGTTTCCATTCGCAATGTCCTAGATGTCAAAAACGTAGCGAGACCCAACGATCCGCTGACGACCGATGATAAACGGCCGCCGTTGCTCATCGAAAAAGAAGGCTTCCATATAAAACAAGGGTTCGCCAACGGGAACCGCCAGCAACCGAGCGACCTCGGGCGATGCGCACGCGATCTCGAGCGTGCACGGGTCGGTAAACGCGGGCATGCGGCCAGTCTGGTTGCGCACGAACTCAAAAATGGATTGGTTAGATAGAGGCGCCGTTGATAGATAGGCGTTGTCCTCGTAAACGTATATGTTGTTCTCAAGCATGACGGGGACGCCATCGGCAGTACGCACACGCTCGACGCAAATCAAGTCAGTTCCAACGGGAACACCAAAGAACTGTGCTTCGGTAGAATCCGCCGGCAGTATCTTTCTCGAAATGACACACGCCCCCGGTTCCATTCCGTTAACGCGGCATGCGTCCGAAAAACTCTGGACGTCATCCTTCTGGCGAATCTTGCGCTTGAGCTTGGGGGCATTGACGAACGTGCCTTTCCCCTGTCGCTTCGTTAGATAGCCCTGCTGGACGAGCTCCTCAATAGCGCGTCGCACGGTAACGCGGCCAACTTTATAGCTCTCAGCCAATTCGAATTCGTTGGGTATCCGCGCGCCTGCCTTGTAGGCGCCGGAGTTGATTTCGTTTTTAATGATATCAATGACCTGTTGGTACAGCGGTATCGCTGCTTTACCGTCAGTTAGCCCTTCAGTCGGTGGCATATACCCTCTCCCAGCACAATTAAGTCAAAAGCGGGCTCAAGGGCATTCAACAAGCCCTTAAGCCCGCATTAGCATAAAGTATGCTTGCTGCCGCACCAAAATGTCGGGTATTTACTCATCTGACCCGAAAAACGCGCAACTACCGCGCTCCTAAGAAAGCGTGAGCAGCTCCGGCAGCTGGTCGATAATCTTGTCCGCGGCATCCTGGCTAAAGCCAAAGCGTTCCTCGCGCTTGGCAATGACCGTCAGGCCGGCTCGCTTACCCGCGGTAATGCCCGGAACGGAATCCTCAACGCAGCAGCAACGATTCGCGGGCAGCCCCAGCAGGTCCAGCGCATGCAGGTAGATGTCGGGCTCGGGTTTGCTCTCCTTAAACTGCTCGCCGCTCACCACATACTCAAAGGCATCAGACAGCCCGCATGCGTTGAGCACTTCCTCGATGCTAACCATGGGAGACGAGCTGGCAAGCGCCACGCGAACGCCACGGCGCGGCAGCTCTCGAATCGTATCCACGGCGCCTGGGTTAATCAAAGCCTGATAGTCACGCGGACGCTTATGCGCCCACTCGTCCCAACGGGCCAACGCCTCCTCGCCAGTGAAGTGTCCCTTACCGGCGCGCTCAAACCAATCGACCAGCATATGCAGGAAGAACTGATGCGAGGTACCGACCTGCCCATTCAACTCCTCTTGAGTCAGATTAAGTCCAAGCTCCTTGGCAAACGCGGCAGTCTCGCCCAAGTAGTAATACTCGGTATCGACAATGACGCCGTCCATGTCAAAGATAACGGCGTCGAACGGAAATGCGGACACGGCACCCTCCCTAACAAAAGGACGCCCGCAAGCAGGCGCCCGAGCCATGCATTAATCGGCGATTCTAACCCAGCAGATTATCCAGCGCCACCGCAATGCCATCTTCGTTGTTATCGGCGGTCACCATCTGGGCTACAGCCTTAACCTCTTCGACGGCGTTACCCATGGCAACACCGGTGCCGGCCCACTCAATCATGGACTTGTCGTTCTGGCCGTCGCCAAACGATACGACCTCACTGGCATCGATGCCGAGCTCGGGCAGGGCACCCTCGAGTGCGCGGGCCTTGTCGATACCGGGCGCCGTGTACTCAAAGTACCAGTCGGCCGTAAACATGCCCGAAAGCGTCTGCTTAAAGGGCGCATACATCTCCTCGTAATGCGCCTGCAGGTAGGCCGGATCGCCCGCCGTCAGCAGCTTGTCCACGGGATAAGCATCAGCGACCTCATGCAGGCTCTCCACCTCGCGAATCTTAAGATCGCACGCATCGCGCTCGTATTTGACGATGTTTTTCTGCGAGCCGTCAGGCAGCGTGATCATGCAGTGATACGAATCCACGACATGCAAATCGCGACCGAGCGAAATCATAGGGATCACGTCAAAATTACGCAGGTGATCAATCAGACGGTGCAGCTCGTCAGCCGGCATAGCCTGGTCAAAAAGGACCTCATCGGTCTGAGCGTCGACCACATGCGCGCCATTAAAGGCAACCAGCAGACCGTCATGGTTTTGAAGGTCGAGCTCCTGCGCTAAGGCGTGCAGTCCCCATGCGGGACGGCCCGAAGCCAAGATGAGCTTAATGCCCGACTCCTGCGCCGCGAGCAGCTTCTCGCGCGTACGCGGGCTAATCACTTTCTGATCGTTGGTGAGCGTACCGTCGATATCCATCGCGATGGCTTTGATTGCCATATATGCCTCCCTGTCATTGAACAACCTTGTCTGAGCCATCATACAGAACACCCATCGCGACTCCGTTTACAACGGGCAAAAAGTCATATTGTCTCGAACATGAACGGCGTGTGGTCGTGAAGCTTTATCGCTCAGGTCAAATACGTCTGCTAGCGACGCTCATCCGTCGGTGCGCCCTCGACGATTGCGATGCCCGCCGATGCGCCTAACGCGCTGGCGCCGGCCTCGATGAATGCGCAAGCCTCTTCGTAATTATGGATACCGCCCGCCGCCTTGATTGCCACGGCATCGCCGAGCACCTCGTGCATCAGCCGCACGTCCTCGAGCTTAGCACCGCCAAAGCTTCTGCCGGTCGATGTCTTAAGGAATCCCGGCTTGGCCTCCAGCGCGATCTCGCATACACGGCGCTTGGCGGCGTCGTCGCCGTCCAGCTTGCACATCTCGACGATTACCTTGTCAGTGATGCCATGCGCGCGACAAAAATCAGCAATGGTAGTCATCTCGCGCTCGATGGCATCAAAATCGCGGTTCTCGATCGACCCCTGATTCAAAACGTAGTCAATCTCGGTAAAGCCACACGCAGCGTATTCCTCAAACCTCGCAAGCTTCTCCTCAAGCGTCATAGTGCCCTGGGGAAAGTCGATGGCGCCGGCAAGGATGATGTCAGAGCCCTCGAGCATGGCGCGGCCCGTCTCGTACTCCTGAAGGTTCGCAAATACGCAGCGAAAGTTGTACTTTAACGCCTTCTCGACATACTGCTCAAACGTGTCCTCGGGGGCATCGATATAGTCGATGTATTTATTGATGGGTTTGGCAAGTGTCATGCTGGGCCTCCTTGTTCAGGACTGACAACCAATTCGTGGTTTCACGCGAAAAACCACGTTCAATGTACGCCCGACATACAAGGACAGCGTCCGCATTCCGACAAGTGGTATGAAATTAGCTGTAAACGTATATTTACAGACAGCGAATGGCACCGCACGCGGATGCCGACAGCAAGACATCCCCCCCCTCAATACACCCTCATGCCCCTTTACTGTTTGCGACCAGAAATGATGAGCTGCACAACGTCGTTAGCGGTCGAATTCGACCTCTGACGACGTCACGCGACTCATCGTATCCGACCGACAACAGAAAAGGGGCGCGTTCGCATAGCGTGGCGCGTGACGGTTGCAAAACCACCCCATTTGAAACAAACGCAAAAAAGTACTTGCAAAGACGCGTTCCGACATATAAGTTGATAAAAGACCGCCGTTGCGGTTTTAAGAAGATCGAGCATATGAAATTTCAGTTTTTAGCGTGTAAGAGAAAGAAGATCGGCAAAGTACAACCCCAAACGCAATGACAACTTAATGAGGTAACTGCCACATGTGAGGCACCCAGGGCATTGCTGTCTCGATTTTGAGCACGATGCCTTCCGCCTTGCATGGGCCGTTCCATCCCGCCCCTGCAGCAACTGCCTCACGGGCTCATTGAAAACCGCATAGCACCCCAACGTCAGCACATCACCCACGGCAAGCACATCACTCACGACAACCAACACATCAACAAACAGCACGAACATCAACCGATTGGAGAAGCTATGACAAACCACCACGCTGAAGACGGCGATAAGAAAAGCATTCTGGATGCCCGCATTGAGCGAGCATATGCAAACGAATATGACGCCGCCTTTGCCGCCGCGACCATCAAGAACTACGCGTCGCTACCGCTCGCGACGATCTTGGCCGACCACCCTCAACTGCTGAAGCGCTGCACAAAGATCATGGGCGACCCCGACATTCGCAAGCTGACAGACCCCTATGCCCCAAAACGCGACAACGATTCGTACGTTCTTACCGTAGGCTGCCTAGCCCATATGCTTACGGCGCTCGACACGAAACTCAAGCTCGAATGGGAACCCGACGAGCGTCATGAACTCGAAAGCAAGCGGAACACCCTGCGCACCGCACTGTTCCTTCCGTTGGACGGCCTCAAGCGCTGCAACTTCGAGCTCAATACACAGGCGCGGCAAAAGCCCGGGACCACAGGGCAGAAAACTCCAAGACCCCATGCGGCCATCGTCGACCGCAACCGATATAACCGCATGACCGCGCATTTTTCTGCCGAGGGAGCAGCCATAAGGACGCTGATCTACCTGCTGTACCTCCAGAGCAACACCGAACTAATTGAGCGCTCTCT
>CAJMSL010000087.1 GCA_905216045.1 uncultured bacterium | reverse complement strand
CAAGAAGTCCAAGAAGAAGCTCGCCAAAGAGGCCGAGGCCGCTAAGGCCGCTGAGGGTGCCGAGGAGTAAATCGTGCCTGAGGTTGACGCTGCACAGCTCGAGGGTGAGGCAATGCTCTCAGATCGCATCGCCGATCTCGGCGATTATCTCGTTGTTCAGATCTTCGACGACCCGGATTCCGTGAGCCTTGAGGTCATCGATGGTGACGACGCCTCTACGATTGAGGTTTCGGTCGCCGAGGATGATGTCGCTAAGGTCATCGGCCGTCGTGGCCGTACCATCAAGGCCATTCGCACGCTCGCCCGTGCACTGGCCGCTCGCCTCGACACTGCTGTCGAGGTAGAGGTTCTGGGCTAGGACCTTGAGGTCCCAGTACAAAAACATCGCCCGTGTGGTCAAGCCGCACGGAAGGAAGGGGGAGGTCCTCGCGCAGCCGCTGCGGGGGCTTCCTTCTGTATTAGAGCCGGGTATGCGCGTCGCCCTGACGCCGCCGGCGCTCAAGCGCGACCGCTTTTGCACGGTCGTGTCCGTCACCGATACGGGCGATGGCGATCTGGTCTCGTTTGAGGGCATTGACGACTTGACGGCCGCCGAGGGCATCACGGGATGCTACGTGCTGGCAAATCGTGACGACTTTGAGCTCGATCCGCTCGACGCTGCCTATACCGACCTGATGGGTCGCGAGGTGGTCGACGAGCGCTTCGGTTCGCTCGGTACGATCGTCGAGATCATGTCGACGCCCGCCAACGATGTTTGGGTTGTCGAGGGTGATCGGTACGGCGAGGTGCTGATTCCCGTGATCGAGCAGGTCGTGCTCGATCTTCCCGACACAGGAACAATTTCCGTCCACGTTATGGACGGCCTGATCGATATGGACAAGTAGGGAGGACAACATGCTGATCGAGACCCTTTCGGTCTTTCCCGAGATGTTTGAGCCCGTCATGTCCACATCGATCTTGGGCCGCGCCCGCAAGGCCGGCCTTTTTGATTTTAAGGCGTATAACCTGCGCGACTGGACGCACGACCGCCATCGTACCGTCGATGACGAGCCGTACGGCGGCGGGCAGGGCATGCTCATGAAGGTCGAGCCTATCGCCGAGGCCATCGAGGCCATTAGCGCAGAGGGTCCCAAGCCCACTGTGGTGTTCTTTACCCCCTGTGGCGAGCCCTTTACGCAGCATGTGGCCGAGCGCCTGCTCAAAAGTGAGCGCCTGCTGTTTGTGTGCAGTCGCTACGAGGGCGTCGACGAGCGCGCGTATGCGTATGCCGATGAGCGTCTGTCGATCGGCGACTACGTGCTTACGGGCGGCGAGCTTCCCGCTATGGTCGTTGCCGATGCCGTCGTACGCCTGATTCCCGGCGCCCTGGGCGACGAGATGAGCAACGTCGACGAGTCGTTCTCGACCGCCGAGGACGGAGGACTGCTCGAGTACGCGCAGTACACCCGTCCTGCCGAGTTCAACGGCGAGGGCGTGCCGCCGGTGCTCGTGAGTGGCGATCATGCCAAGGTCGATGCCTGGCGTCGCAAGAACGCCATCGAGCGCACCTGCCGCTGGCGTCCCGATCTGATCGAGACGGCGCGCCTTACGCCCCAGGAGCGCGCTTACGCGCAGGAGATTTTGGACGCTGCGTATTCGCAGAGCGAGGAGTGAGAATGGTTCCATCGCAGCATTCCGCGTTGAGGGGCGCTTTTGAGTGGATCGCGGTCATCGCGATCGCGCTCGTGGCCACCTTCTTGATTCGCTCGTTTGTGGTCGAGCCCTTTGTGGTGCCCACCGGCTCCATGGAGTCCACGATCGAGATTGGCGACCAGATCCTGGCACAAAAGGTGAGCCTCGAGCTCGGTCAGCCCGTCAAGCAGGGTGATATCGTGGTGTTTCACAACCCCGATGGCACCTCCGAGCATGATGTTCTTGTCAAGCGTGTTATTGCCACGGCCGGCCAGACGGTCGACCTGCAGGATGGCAAGGTGGTCGTTGACGGCCAAGCGCTCGACGAGGACTATACGACGGGCATGAGCTGGCCACTTTCGGTCCAAGCGCCCGGCGCTCAGGTAAGCTATCCCTACACCGTTCCCGACGGGTGCGTGTGGGTGATGGGCGACAACCGCGAAAACTCTGCCGACTCACGCTACTTTGGTCCCGTCGATCGCTCTGATTTGATCGCTGTGGCGCTTGTGCGCTACTGGCCGCTCAACCGCATCGGCGCTATCGACTAAAAACCGCTATAGTACAGTACCTAACCGTGTAATCGTTTCGACGAGGGGATATTAGAGGCATGAACGCTTCATCGCTTTCCTTCCAAGACATCATCTTGCGTCTCCAGCAGTACTGGGGCGAGCAGGGCTGCGTCATTATGCAGCCCTATGACTCTGAGGTCGGTGCCGGTACCTTCCATACCGCGACCACGCTGCGCTCGCTCGGTCCCGCCGAGTGGCGCACCTGCTATGCGCAGCCTTGCCGCCGTCCCGCCGACGGCCGCTACGGCGAGAACCCCAACCGCATGCAGCACTACTATCAGTTCCAGGTGCTCATCAAGCCCTCTCCGGTCAACGCCCAGGAGCTTTACCTGGGGTCTCTTGCCGCTATCGGTCTGGACCCCAACGACCATGACGTCCGCTTTGTCGAGGACGACTGGGAGAGCCCGACGCTCGGCGCCTGGGGCCTTGGCTGGGAGGTCTGGCTCAATGGCATGGAGGTCACGCAGTTTACGTACTTCCAGCAGGTGGGCGGTATCGAGGTCGACCCCGTGCCCGTCGAGATCACCTATGGCCTGGAGCGCATCGCCATGTATGCGCAGGGCGTCAATTCCGTCTACGACTTGGTGTGGAGCTACCTGCCCGACGGCACGCCCATGACCTATGGCGACGTGTTCCTCGAGAACGAGCGCGAGTTCAGCGCCTACAACTTTGAGGTCGCCAACGTCGAGATGATGCGTCAGAAGTTTGACGACTACGAGGCCGAGTGCCACTCCTGTCTGGAGCGCAAGCTGCCGCTGCCGGCGTACGACTGTGTCATGAAGTGCAGCCACGCTTTCAATCTGCTCGATGCCCGCGGCGCCTTGTCCGCAGTCGAGCGTGCCAACTACATCCTGCGCGTCCGCGCCGTCGCCAAGGCGTGCTGCGAGGCCTATATGGCCGAGGTCGCCGGAGTCAACGAGAATGCCGATCAGGAAGGCGAGGTGGCGTAAGCCATGGCAGACGCTAAGGATTTCCTGTTTGAGATCGGTACGGAGGAAATGCCCTCCGCGCCGCTGAACAATGCCGTCAAGCAGCTTGGCACCATGATCGCCAAGGGTCTCGATGAGGCCGGTCTGGCCCACGGCGAGGTCCGCGTGATCTCGAGCCCGCGTCGTCTGGCTGCACTCGTTGCCAACGTCGCCACCGCGACCGATGAGGTTCACGAGGTCAAGCGTGGCCCCGCGGCCAACATTGCCTTCGACGCTGACGGTAACGCCACCAAGGCCGCCCAGGGCTTTGCCCGCAAGTGCGGTGTGGCTGCCGAGGACCTGGTCCGTCGCGAGGACACTGACGGTCGCGAGTATGTGTTCGCCGAGAAGAACATTCCTTCCGCACCGGCTACGCCGATTCTGACCGCTCTGTGCGAGAAGACCATCGCCGGCCTGCAGTGGCCCAACTACCGCAGCCAGCGCTGGGGTCACGAGCATGCGACCTTTGTTCGTCCGGTCCGCTGGATCTGCTGCCTTTTGGGCGAGGATGTTGTGCCCGTGTCGTTTGCCGACGTGACGAGCGGCAACACCACGCGCGGTCATCGCGTACTTGGCCCTGGCGACTATGTGGTTGCCAGCCCCGCTGTTTACGAGCAGGTGCTCGAGGACGCCGGTGTGCTTTCTGCCGAGCGTCGTCGTGAGGTCATCCTTGCCGGTATCGCCGAGGTCGAGGCTGCCCGTCCCGGCTGCCATGTCGATACGCCCAAGAAGGTCTTTGAGGAGGTCATCAACCTCTGCGAGTGGCCGACGGTGCTCGTCGGTACCTTCGATGAGGAGTTCCTCAAGGTCCCGCACGAGATCATCTGCGAGTCCATGCTCACCAACCAGCGCTACTTCCCGATCTATGCCGGCGCGGGCACGCTCACGCGTGAGTTCGTGGTCGTCTCCTACAGCAAGCCCGAGAACGCCGAGCTCGTGATCGACGGCAACGAGCGCGGTGTGCGTGCCCGTCTGGACGATGCCAAGTTCTTCTACGAGGAGGACCTGAAGATCTCCCTCGACGAGTTCCGCGAGCGTCTGGCCAAGGTCGCCTTCCAGGAGAAGCTCGGCAGCGTGCTCGCCAAGTCCGAGCGCATTGAGCAACTCGCGCTTGCCATCGCTCGCGAGGCCCATCTGGGCGCCCACCTGGCCGCCGATGCCGCTCGCGCCGCGCACCTGTGCAAGGCCGACTTGGTATCCAACGCCGTCGTCGAGTTCACGAGCCAGCAGGGCGTGATGGGCGGTTACTACGCCACCGCGATGGGGGAGAACGACGAGGTCGCCCACGCCATTCGCGATCATTATCGTCCCCGCTTTGCCGGTGACGAGCTGCCCGAGGGCACCGCTGGCTGCATCGTGGCCTGCGCCGACAAGCTCGATACCATCGCCGGTATCTTTGCCATTGGCGAGCCTGCGCGACCGCCTGCCGAGCGACCCCACGTCGCTTATCGACTTTGCCCTTGAGCTCTATAGCGAGCAGGGTATCGAGTTCGACGCCGCCGAGGTCGCTCAGCAGGTTCGCGACTTCTTCCACGGCCGTCTGGTGAGCATGGCCCGCGACGAAAAGATCCCGGCCGATACCGTTGCCGCCGTCTCCGCGGTGCACATCATCGCCCCGTCCGTCTTCTTCGCCCGCTGCGCCGCCCTCGACGAGGCCCGCAAGAACGACGCTGAGACGTTCGATAACCTGGCGACCGCCTATGCCCGCGCCGCGCACATCTCCAAGCCCGAGCTGGGCGCGGAGTACGACCGCGCCCTGATGGGCGAGGTCGAGCTCGCGCTTGCCGAAGCCTCCGAGGCTGCTCAGACCGCTGTCGACGCCACCCTTGCTGCCGAGGATTACCCGGCCGCATTTGTCGCCCTTGCCGCCCTGCGCGCCCCCATCGACCGCTTCTTCGACGAGGTCATGGTCATGGACAAGGACGAGCAGCTCCGCGATAATCGCCTTAAGCTGCTCAACCGCTTCGAGGCCGTTTTCTCCGGCATTGCCAACATCGGTGAGCTTGCCCGCAAAAAGTAAGCCAGCCTGCGCGTAAGCGCAAAAGGAGCCCCGCATGGATTGCCCGGTCACCGCTCGTCCCACCGTTATCGTTATCTCCGACTCGCTCGGTGATACCGCTTGTGAGGTGGTGCTTGCGGCGTCCGGGCAATTTGATGAAGGGGCTTTTTGTGTTTTGCGCCTGCCTAAGGTGACTTCTGTGGAGCAGGTCAAGTCATTTGTGGGGCCGCGCGTCGATGCCGACCATCGCGATATCGCCGTGTTCCATACCATCGTCGACCCGGCGCTACGTGCTCGTGTGCTCGATTACCTGGGCATGCTGCATATTCGCTCGGTCGACCTGATCGGCCCGACGCTCGCCGTGCTGTCGTCGCTCATCGGTGTACCGCCCAAGGGCGTCGCGGGCGTGATTCACAGGACCGATGACCGCTATTTCCATCGTATCGAGGCCATGGAGTATTTCGTTGAGCACGATGACGGGCGCGGCTGCGACGATCTATCGGGTGCCGATATCGTGCTGCTGGGCGTATCGCGCACGTCCAAGACGCCGCTGTCGATGTTTTTGGCCTTTCAAGGTTACAAGGTTGCCAATGTTCCGTTGGCCCATGGCATGGAGCCGCCCAAGTCAATTTACGAGGTCGACCCGATGCGTTTGTTTGGCCTGATTTCGACCGTCGACGTTATTTCCGAGATTCGCGATAGCCGCTTGGGCGATGACTACGCCCGTGCCGTTGCCGGCTCCTATGCCGAGCCCGAGAGCGTGCGCAGCGAGCTCGAGGAAGCTCGTGCCCTCATGAAGCGCCTAGGCTGCTTTGTGGTGCGTACCGACGGCAAGGCCATCGAGGAAAGCGCTGCCGAGATCATTAGCCACTTGGAGGAAATCCAAGAAGCTCGCGCCCGCCGAGCCACCCGCCGCGCCTAATAGTAGTAGCATTTTGATAAAGCGATTTAGCAAAAATATCGCATCTGACCTGCTTTTTTATTGTAGTGGTATCTTCATAAGGTAACCAACTTTACCTACCGTTTACCGCCAGTTTTAGCACGTTTACCAAACCGCGTATCCTCTGCTCAAGCCCGTTCAAATCCGGCCGTATAGTTCCCTCACGGCCCGCATCCGGCGGGTCGATTCGTTACCACGGTCGTGCGCGTAAGCGCATGGAAGGGGAGTATCGTGAGCGATTGCAAGAGGGTTTACCGTTTTGGAACCGACGCCCAGGGCACCTGTGTCACTGAGGGCGACAAGTCCATGAACTTCGTGCTTGGCGGCAAGGGCGCAAACCTTGCCGAGATGAGCCGCATCGGCCTGCCGGTTCCCGGTGGCTTTACCATTACCTGCCAGACTTGCGTCGAGTACTCCGGTGCCGGCAACGTCTGGCCCGAAGGCGCACTCGATGAGATCGTTGCCGCCGAGGCCGACCTCGAGGCCCGCTGTGGCAAGAAGCTCGGTGACGACAATGATCCGCTGCTCGTGTCGGTTCGCTCGGGTGCTCCGTTTTCCATGCCCGGCATGATGGACACGGTTCTCAACTTGGGCCTCAACGACGACTCCGTTCAGGGTCTCATCGCGCAGACGCAGAACCCGCGCTTTGCCTGGGATAGCTACCGTCGCTTTATCCAGATGTTCTCCAACGTTGTCATGGGCGTTGACGCCGACCTATTCGAGAATGCCCTGACCCAGGCCCGCCTGGTCGCTGGAGTCCGCGTCGACTCCGAGCTTTCGGCCGAGGATTTGCAGGAGCTCGTCGAGACCTTCAAGGGCATCTTCTCCGAGAACGTCGAGGCCGCCCTGTATCCCGAGCTCGAGGTCGCCGACGGCAAGCCCGTCTTCCCGCACGATCCTGAGCTTCAGCTGCGTCTTGCCATCCAGGCCGTCTTTGGCAGCTGGATGAACGAGCGTGCCTGCATCTACCGCAAGCAGCATGGCATTTCCGACGACCTCGGCACCGCCGTCAACGTGCAGGCCATGGCCTTTGGCAACAAGGGCGAGACCTCTGCGACTGGCGTCGCCTTTACGCGTAATCCGGCCGACGGCACCAAGGAGTTCTACGGTGACTTTTTGGTTAACGCCCAGGGCGAGGACGTTGTCGCCGGCATCCGCAACACCGAGCCCATCGCCGACCTCAAGGCCACCCCGGGCCTCGAGTCCGCAGGTGAGGAGCTCGAGCGCGTGTTCCTGACGCTCGAGGATCACTATCGCGACATGTGCGACATCGAGTTCACCATCGAGCAGGGTAAGCTCTGGATGCTCCAGACTCGCGTGGGCAAGCGCACTGCCACCGCCGCCCTGCGCATCGCCATCGAAATGGTCGAGGAGGGCCTGATCACTCGCGAGGAGGCCGTGAGCCGCATCGATCCCGCGCAGCTCGACCAGCTTCTGCACCCGCAGTTTGACGCCTCCAAGAAGTACGAGGCGCTGGCCAGCGGTCTTAACGCCAGCCCCGGTGCCGCCGTGGGCGAGGTCGTGTTCTCGAGCGATGACGCCGTCGCGCGCGCCAACGAGGGTCACAAGGTTATCCTGGTTCGCTGGGAGACCAACCCCGATGACCTGAAGGGCATGGTTGCCGCCGAGGGTATCCTGACCAGCCACGGTGGCAAGACGAGCCATGCCGCCGTTATCGCCCGCGGCATGGGCACGCCCTGCGTCTGCGGCGTCGAGCGCTTCCACATTGACGCGGCTGAGAAGGTCGTGCGCATCGAGGGCAGCGACCGCGTATTGCACGAGGGCGGTGTCATCTCCATCGACGGCACCCAGGGCATCGTCGTCGACGGTCCCGTCGACCTGGTCTCCGCCGAGCTTACCGGCGACCTGGACACTATCCTGTCCTGGGCCGACGAGATTCGCCTGGACGAGACCTGTGGTCATGCCAACCATGTGCGCGTCAACGCCGACAATCCCGAGGATGCCGAGCTTGCGCTCGAGTTTGGCGCCGAGGCCATCGGCCTGTGCCGCACCGAGCACATGTTCCTGGGCGACCGCAAGAACATCATCCAGAGCTTTATCCTGTCTGACGATGAGGCCGTGAAGCAGCAGGCCCTGGCCGACCTGCTCAAGGTTCAGACCGAGGACTTCCTGGCGATGTTTAAGACCATGTCCGGTCGCGATGTGGTCGTTCGCCTGCTCGATCCGCCGCTTCATGAGTTCCTGGATAATCCTCGCGAGCTTGAGGTCGCCATCACCAAGAAGGAAGCCGCTG
>CAJMSL010000086.1 GCA_905216045.1 uncultured bacterium | reverse complement strand
CGACATGCTTGTAGCCCAGCGACGAAGCGGCAGCAAGCGTCGCCTTGATCTCGGTGGGGTGCTGGACGTAATCATCGACCACGGTGATGCCATCGATATCGCCCACGTGGGAAAAGCGACGGCGGACGCCCTCAAAGCTCGAGAGCGCCTTGGCGGCGGCGTCGATGTCAAGGCCCAGGACATGGGCGACGGTGAGCACCGCCGTGGCGTTGAGCATGTTGTGGCGACCGGGATTGCTCTTGATCTCCACAGCGTGCTCAGTGCCGTCCTCAAAGCGAACGATAAAGTCGCTCTGGATGCCCTTGACATCCGGGTGCATGCAGACGATGTCGTTGCTCTCGGCAAAGCCGTAGGAAAGCACGTGACGGCCCGTCGACTTGGCGAGCTCGACCAGATGCGAGTCCTCACCGCAGACGATGACGGTGCCGTCCTCGCCCACCAGGCTCATGAATTTGGCGAAAGTTGCCTCGATCTCCTCGATACCCGAGTAGTGATCGAGGTGGTCGGCCTCGACGTTGGTCACAATGACCACGTTGGGGTTCAGGAACAGGAAGGAGCTGTCGGACTCGTCGGCCTCGGCGACAAAGTAGTCGCCCGAGCCGTTCTTGCCGTTCGTGTCATAGCCCTCGACGATGCCACCGATCAAGAAGCTCGGATCCAGACCCATGCGGTCGAGCATGGTGGCGCACATCGAAGACGTGGTGGTCTTGCCATGCGTGCCGGCAACAGCGACGGTGGTGTAGCCGTGGCCCAAAGCAGAGAGCATCTTAGCACGGGGCCACACGGGAATACCAAGCTCGCGAGCGCGCACGAGTTCAGGGTTGGACTCCGGAATAGCGGTGGAGACAACAACCACGTCGGGCTTGACCTCGTCGATCGTGGCGGCCTCATGGCCCACATGCACCTTCACACCAGCGCGGGTAAGCTGGCGGATATAACGTGACGTCTTAAGGTCGGAGCCGGTAACGGCATAACCGCGCTCGTGCAGAACGAGGGCGATGCCGCTCATGCCGGCGCCGCCGATACCGATAAAGTGGGCGCTCTTAAACTCGGGCGCGGAGGTTGCAGTCTGGGAATCAGCCATGTGCTCGTGTACTCCTTGCGTAAACACTGCCTGTAACCCGTTAACTGTACCGCACCTACCGCATCAGCGCGAGGGCGACCGACGATATCCCGTCTAACTAACGCAAACCCTCTACCGCATCCGCCAGAAGAGCGGCGGCCCTATCCTGGGCCAGACCACGCGCCGCCTGACGCATGGCGTCGCGCGCCGCCGCGTCATCGACCAGGTGCAGCAGTTCATCGGCAAAGGCAGAACCGTCGATATCGGCATCGGCGCAGAGCACGCCGGCCCCAGCGTCGACCAGATAACGGGCATTGGTGGTTTGGTGGTCGGCCGTCGCATGCGGGTACGGCACGAGCACCGAAGGCACGGCGAGTGCAGCGATCTCGGCCACGCTCGATGCGCCCGAACGCGAGAGCACCAAATCGGCAGCAGCCAGCATATCGCCCATGTTGTCGATGTAAGGCTGGACGCGGTAACGCTTCGCCTCCTCGGGCGTCAGCGCCAAAGCGCGCTCGGTCTCCTCAAAGCCGTCGGCACCCGTCGAATGCAACACATAGAGGTTCTTGCGCGAAAGCAGCTCGTTTTTGAGCGAAGCCACACGCTCGTTGAGGTGCTGGGCGCCAAGTGAACCGCCAAAGACGAGCAGCAGCGTAGCGTCCTCGGGAACGCCAAGTGCCTTGCGGCCGCGAGCGCGATCGCCCTCGATCACCGAGCGACGTACGGGGTTGCCGGTCATGAGCACGTGGTCAGGGTCACCTTCGCGCTCAAAGACCGAACGCGCTGCCGGCACCGAGATGCACACGCGGGCGGCGTGGGAGTTCATCATCTTGTTGGCCAGACCCGGAACAGAGTTCTGCTCATGCAGCAGATACGGAACGCCCGCGCCCTTGCACCACCCCAGCAGCGGAACCTCGACATAGGCACCAAAACCAATGGCGGCATCGGGCTTGCCGACCTTTGAGAAATGACTGGCGAGCGCACGCTTGGCTTTGTTGACACGCCACAGCGAGGTCAGCGCCGTCCAAGGACGGGAGCGGTCGAAGCCCGTGACCGTAATGGGCACAAAATCAAACCCAGCCTCGGGGACCAGACGACCCTCGAGCTTGCGCGACTGGCCCACGAACACAACGTGGTGGCCACGGTCACGCAGCTCTTCGGCCAAGGCGAGCGCGGGGTTGATGTGCCCGGCCGTGCCGCCGGCTGCAATAGCAACGGTCATTTTATCGGTCATGGTAGTCCCTTCGTACACGCGGTCCCTGGTCGTCGGTACGCAGACGCGCCGACGGGTCCGAGTTCAAATCGATTCGATTATATCCGCCGCCCGCGTTGCGAGGGCTGGGGCGCTGAGGACGACCTTGCGGCGCCGTTCGCTGACGCGGGCGGGCTGCCGGCTCGGTCGCAGAGCCATCCAGGACGGTAAAACCGTTACGCGAAGATCGCTCGCCGCGCACGTGGGGCACGCCGGCGGTACTCTCATCCATAACGGCAAAGCTCTCGCGGCGGCGGTCATACTCATCGCGGCGGGCGCTCTCGTACGAAACGCGCAGGATCAACCCGGCAAGCATGAGCGACACAATAATCGACGAACCGCCGTAGCTAATAAACGGCAACGGTTTGCCCGTCATGGGAAACACGTTGAGGATGCCCAGCGCGTTAATCAAAAACTGCACTGCGAGAATGACCGCGGAGCCAGACGCCATAAGCACGCCCCGGCGATCGGTCGCCTGCTCGGCAATGCGAAACGCCGAGTAGATCAGCATCGCAAACACCAAGAAGAACAGCACGGTTCCGACAAAACCGACTTCCTCGCCAATGATGGCCAGGATGTAGTCATTGTGCGCCTCGGGCAGATACGAGTACTTCATGGTTGAGTTGCCGATGCCACGGCCGAACAGACCGCCCGAGGCAAAGGCCATAATGGCAAGCGTGGCCTGATAGCCGTCACCATACTCGTCGGCCCAAGGGTTCAAGGCAACCTGAATACGCACCATACGGTACGGCTCTGCGACAAGCGCAATCACGATCACGAGAATGCCGAAGATTAGCACGCCGATGATAAATCTGGGGTCGAGACCCGCAAACAACGCCATGCACATGAGGGTCAACAGGATGATCAGGACAGTACCGAAATCGGGCTGGATAAAGATCAGAAAGAGCGAAATGCCCAGGTAGATGCCCATCTTGCGAAGGAATTCGTTGATGTTGCCACCGGGCGAAAAGAAGCGGTCGAGCATGATGGCCGAATACGCAATGGCAAATGGCTTTAAAAACTCGGAAGGCTGGAACTGAATACCGGCGATGTTAAGCCAGCGCGTGGCGCCACGGCTGCCGCTGCCCACCAAGAACACCAGAAGCAGTAGCCCTATCATGCCGATAAGGAAGATCCTGAGCACATCCTCCCCAAACCAGCTGTCCGGCAAAACGCGCACGATGGCAATCAGCGCCAGAACACCGACCACGGCAAACGCGGCCTGTCGACCCAGAAAAAACGTCGCCGAGCCATTCTCGTGCAGCGCCTCGACCGAAGACGCCGAGTACACCATCAGCAGGCCAAAGCATACCAAGGTAAACAAGCAGGCCATGAATATCAAACGGGGGCGCATGATACGGGCGGGAACGCCGGCAATATAGCGTTCGCTAAACGACTGCCCGCCGCGGCTGGAACGCGGTGTGGTGCGACGTGAGGAAGCACGGTCCGAGTCGGGCCTCCTCATACCTTGTCGGGGGCTCTCCTCTCTCACCGCAACCCCTATTCCATTTGTGATTTCGCTGTAGCGGCAAGCTGAGCCACGTAGTCCTTATACACGCGGCCGCGCTCCTCATAGCCCGAGAACTCATCGAACGAAGAGCAGGCAGGAGAAAGTAAGATCACGTCACCACGGCTCGAAAGCGAACGGGCAACGTCCACGGCGTCGCGCAGGTCATCCGCCTGGGCGATATCCACATCGCCATCGACATCAGCCTCGTCCATAGCGGCGGTGAAGCGCTCGCGCGCATCGCCAAAGCAGACGACCGAGCGCACGTTGTCCATAACGACGCGCGCGAAGTCCGTGAGCGGAGTGCCCTTATCGTGGCCGCCGAGCAGCAAGATCACGTCGTCATCGGGAAATGCCGTCAGTGCCTTCTCGACCGCATCGGTGTTAGTCGCCTTGGAATCGTTGACGTAGCGCACGCCGTCAATCTCGCCACACGGCTCCACGCGGTGCTCGAGCGGCTGGAACGAGGCAAGACCGCGGCAGACGCCATCGACATCGGCACCGACCGCCAAGGCAGCCGTGGCGGCGCACAGGGCATTGATAACATTGTGATGGCCCGAGATCTTGAGCTCGGATGTAGCGATGAGCGGGGTCTCGACGCCCTTCAGGCGCACGACCATCTTGCCGTCGCGCACAAAGGCGGCATCCTCGCCCTCAGGCTCGTCAAAGGCAACCTTGCAGATGCGACGACCCGGCGTGTAGATGTACTCATCGAACTCGTGAATGCCGGCGTCTTCGACGTCGACAACCGCCAGATCGTCATCGACCATATTGTCAAACAGTTTGATCTTGGCAAGCGCGTAGTTCTTATGGCTCTTATGCCAGCCCAAGTGGTCGGGAGTGATGTTGAGCAGCACCGCCACGCGGGGGTGGAGCTCGGTTGTCGTAGCAATCTGATAGCTCGAGAGCTCAGCCACAAACCACTCGTTGTGGGCTCGGCCGTCAATCTCGTTGACCGGCGGCTCGCCGATGTTGCCGACAGCAACGCTGGCCTCGCCGGCAGCCTTAAGCAGATAATCAGCCAGCGACGTGGTGGTCGTCTTGCCGTTGGTGCCCGTGATGGCAATCCAGTTATCGGGCGACAGGCGATAGGCAAACTCGGGCTCACCCATAATCTGGGCGGCATGCTCGCGCCCGGCCTTAAAGAAGCCCGAGAACTCCGAGATGCCCGGGCACGTCACGCATACGTCATAGGCGCCCTCGACCTGTTCGGTCCCATAGACAAACGACGCACCAGCAGCCTCGAGCGCACGCGTGGCGTCATTGGGCTCAGAGGTGCCACCGCCATACACGGTAACGGCACTTACGCGCTCGGGATGTGCCAGCGCCCAGCGGGCGACATCGAGACCGGATTTGCCCTGACCCAAAACGAGCAGGCTAAAGACATCAGCAAGAGGCATGAAAGACCACTATCCCAACTGGAAGAACAGGGCAAGGCCAACGGCACCAAAGGCAGCAGCGATAATCCAAAAACGGATGACGACCTTGGTCTCGGCCCAGCCCTTCTTTTCGAAATGATGATGGATGGGCGCCATAAGGAAGACGCGCTTGTGCGTAAAGTGGAAGTAGACAACCTGAATCATGACCGACAGGGTCTCAACGATAAACAGGCCGCCGATGATGAGGGAGACGACCTCGGTGTTGGTCATGATGGACGTGCAGGCAAACGCGGCGCCTAGGGCAAGCGAGCCGGTATCGCCCATAAAGATGCTCGCCGGATAGCAGTTGAACCACAGAAAGCCCAAGCAGGCACCGGCACACGCGGTGCAGAAGATGGACAGGTTCACGTCTCCGTGCAAAAACGCCATGGCAGCCATGGCGAGCATGGCAATCATGGAGGTGCCGCCAGCAAGACCGTCAAGGCCATCGGTCAGGTTCACGGCATTAGAAAGACCGGCGATCATCAGCCAGCAAAAGACAATGTAGAGCCACGGGAACGAAAGGCCGCAGATGGTGGTCGAAAGCACGCCAAGGTCAATCGTCAGGCCGCCGGGAAAACGAATCTCGGGGGCGACGCCGCACCAGTTAACGGCAAGTACCGTAAAGGTGACACAGATAATGGTTAGGCCGATCATCTTGGCATGAGGCGTCAGACCGAGCGAGCGCCCATGCGTAACGGAGGTCAGGTCGTCGATCAGGCCCAGCACGCCGGTCGCCAGCGTGGCGAGCAGCACGAGCACGAGCTCGGTGGCGAGCTTGCCCATCAGCAGGCAGGTCAGCGAAATCGCGACGAGAATGACAACGCCACCCATGGTGGGCGTTCCCTGCTTAACCAAATGACGCTTGGGGCCGTCGGCACGAACCTGCTGGCCGATACCCTCGACCTTAAGTAGCTTGATCCACCACGGCATGAGCAGCAGCGCAATGGCAGCGGCGATGCCAAGCCCCAAAAAAGCCTGATACGTTGGATACGAGGGATTGCCGAACATGGGCTAGCACACACCTTCCACAAAGCGGTCGAGCTCAACAAAGCGGGAACCCTTGACCAGTACAACATCATGTTTTTCAAGCGCGCCGCCCATGCGGTCGAGCACCTGCTGATAATCGGAGAACACCTGGATGCGGTCCTCGTCCATGCCCATCATGCGCGCGGCATCGGCCATAAGCTGGGCCAGCTCACCACCCACGCACGCCAGCATGTCGAGCTTCTTGGCGGCGGCATAGGCGCCCACGAGCTCATGCATGCGAGGAGCCTCATCGCCCATCTCGCCCATCTCGCCCAGGATCGCCATGCGAGCCCCCGTGCACGAAAGCGAGCACAGCAGATCGAGCCCAGCAGCCATGGATTCGGCGCTGGCGTTATAGGAATCGTCGATGACGCGGGCACCGCTCTTGGCGCGCTTGATCTCCTGGCGGTGCCCGGTGATCGTGAGGCCCCTAAAGGCAGCATCGATCTGCTCGGGCGTCACGCCCAGGCGATAGGCAACTGCGGCGGCCTTAACGGCATTTGGGACGGACTGCACGCCGGGGATGGCAAGCATGGTAGCGGTCGTCTCACCCTGGCCAAAATCGAGCGTAAAGACCGGACGGCCCTCGTCATCAACACGAATGTCGCGGGCACGGACCTCATCATCGTCCGAGCCGCCGGCCAGCATCACATCGATACCAGCAGGCTGGGCGAACGTATCGCGAATGAACGTCGTAAAGTCGTCCTCACCGCCCAAAACCAGCAGCGGCAAGAAGTCGCCGGCGGCGCACATACCCTGGACAATCTCGGCCTTAGCGCGGGCGATGTTCTCGCGGCTGCCCAAAATGCCGATGTGAGAGGTACCAATCTTGCTCACGATGGCAAGGTTGGGATTGGCGGACTGGGACAGGCGCTCAATCTCGTGGAAATGGTTCATGCCCATCTCGAGCACCAGGACCTCGGTATCGGCCGGAGCGGAAAGCACCGTGAGCGGCATGCCGATCAGGTTATTGAAATTGCCCTTGGTGGCCCAGACACGATAGCGCTTGGCGAGCACGGCGGCGAGCACGTCCTTGGTCGTCGTCTTGCCGATGGAACCGGTAATACCAACGACCAGGCAGCCAAGCTCCAGGCGATACGCGTGCGCCAAACGCAGCAGAAACTCCTCGGGATCATCGGTCAGCAAGATGGCACAGCCCTTGTCCTGCGCCAGCGAGACCAGCTCGGCCTCGGGCTCACGCGTCATCACGACGGCGCCGGCACCCGACTGGACGGCACGGGAAGCAAAATCATTGCCGTCGACGTTTTCACCGGGAAAGGCGACGAAAATCGTCCCTTCCTCGACCTGGCGCGAGTCGATAACGCACCCGCGGCATACCCGATCGGCTTCTCCCGTCACGGTTCGGGCCCCTGTTGCGGCCGCGAGGTTGTTGACGGCGATCTCTATCATTGCAGCTCCCCTGTAAACCTAATAATGCTATCGGCGTATTGTATCCCAGCGCCGCGCATGCGTGGTGCAGGGCATGTGAACACCCCTCATATGGGACAACAAACCACGCCCCAAAGATTGTAACCCCCTACTTCGTGTGCGGGATACCCAGCACGTCGAGCGCGTTGGCCATAATGGACTGGAACGGCACCGCAGCGGCATCTGAGCCGCTCGGCGTTCCGTCGAGCGTGATATAGCACAGCACCTTGGGCGATTGTGCCGGCGCAAAGCCCATAAAGGACGACATGTAGTTCTCCTTGAGGTAGCCGCCGTTCTCGTCGGCTCGTTCGGCCGTACCGGTCTTACCCGCCACGTCATAGCCGTCAACAGCGCCGCCCACGCCAGTTCCCTCGGACACGGCCGTCTGCATGCACGATGTCACCTGGGATGCGGCGTCCTCCGAAATCGCGCGCTCGCCTTCGCCCCAGTCCTTCTCGTCGCCTTTGCTGGACTTATAGAAGTGCGGGGTCATCATCACGCCGCCGTTGGCGATGCCGCCCACGGCACGTGCGACCTCAATCGGCGAGACAGACAGCGCCTGTCCAAAGCTCATCGATCCCAGCGTGGCGCCGTCATACTGGTCACGCTCCTTGACGATGCCCAGGCTCTCACCCGGAAAATCGACACCGGAGCTGTGACCGATGCCCCACTTGTCCACATAGGCGGCAAAGTCGTCCGCACCGATCTTGCGCCCCACCAGGACAAAGCCCACGTTGGACGAACGGCGCATCATCTCGCGCACATCCATGGTCATGGCATAGTCGCGCTTGTCGTCAACGGTGGCGGTATCGTCCCCCAC
>CAJMSL010000085.1 GCA_905216045.1 uncultured bacterium | reverse complement strand
GTCGATCGCGAGTTCCGCACGAGCCGGAGAGCACTTAATGTGCTCTCCGTGCGAGCAGGACTGTCCGAGCAGGCGACTTCGCATGCCGCCGGCCAGCCGGGGCCGACACCCCTCAAAGATTTTCAAAAAAGTTGTTGACGCGCGCGTAACGACTCGTCTAATATATCCCTTGCGCGATGGACCTGTAGCTCAGTTGGTTAGAGCGTCCGGCTGATAACCGGGAGGTCACAAGTTCGAATCTTGTCAGGTCCACCATCAAAACTGTGAAGAGCCTTGGGGCGTTGCCTCGGGGCTTTTTTCTTGTCTGCGATAAATCTCATTTTGGTTTTGTGTGCTGTGCGAAAGATTGGGTAGTATAGCTATTCAATGCGGCGACCTTGCCGCGTGTTAACCGCTACGTACCGGAGGTGTTCCATGGTTCGTGTCGACATAGAGACCATCGTCATGGCCGCCGGTCCCGTGCCATCGCTTATCGTGCTTCGCGAGCGCTGCGGCAAATCGGACTCGCCCGCGCCACTGCGTTCCCTTTCCATTCAAACTGGTTCGTTTGAAGCCGCTGCCATCAGCCGCGGCATCGATAGCGGCCGCGCCGAGCGCCCGATTACCCATGACCTGTTGCTCGATACTGTTGGCGCCCTGGGTGCCAAGCTCGAACGCATCGAAATCGTTCGCGCCGAGCCGCCCGTGTTTTACGCGACGGTTGTCGTGTTGGCCGATGGCAACGAGCATAAGATCGATGCGCGTCCCAGTGATGCCATTGCCCTTGCCGTGCGCAGCAATGCCCCCATGTTTGTGGAGGACGACATCATGAATCGCCTGGGCACCGTTTCTGCCCATGCCGAGGAAGTTGACGACGAGCGGGAGTTCGAGAAGTTCGACGAGTTCGTCCATACGCTCTCCCCCGATGACTTCTAAATGTGGGGCGGCCAGGCTGCGGAGCGTTCGCTGATGGCCGGCGGTATGTCGGCTGAGGCGGCGGCCATTGCGCGCGAGGCCCAGATGCGCTCGGAGGCTTCTGAGGCGGCTCGCATTGCCTATGTGACGCAGGCCCGCACGCTTCGCGAACGCCGCGGCTCGTTTATCAAGATGGTTGTCATCTCCGCCCTTGTTGCGGCAATCTGCTCGCGCCTTCGTGGTACAGTTGGTGCGCTTGGGTTTTCGATCTCTACGGGCCTGGTGATCTGGGGCGTGGTCGATGCGGTAATGCTGACCAGTCAGATCAAGGTACTCGACAAGCGCGCGATGGATATGATGCGCGCCCGCGACGCTGCCGCTAAGATCGCTGCTGAGGCACAAGAACTGTAACGACGTCAGACTCGATGGGAAGGTCTAAAGATGGCACAGGATATGCAGGACGCCGGTAACGTTTCCGCCGAGCTCGACGCCATGGTGTGCGATCTGATCGGCGCGTTCTTGGACGACCTTGCCGCCGGTGAAAACCCTGGCGTGGTCGTGGCAATTGAGGACGCCGCTTCCAACCGTTATCTGGCGGCGCTCGATGAGGATGGCGAAGAGGCGTGCCTCGAGGCGGCCACCAACTTTATCTCCGAGCACAAGATGGGTCTTAAGGACGAGGGCCTGGGCCGTATCGCCCGCTATGCCATCGGCTACACCGGCTGCGTCGAGATTGACGGCGGCTATCACGATGCTCTGCTCGTGAGCTTCTTCGAAACCACGCTCGAGAGTGGTTTTTCGGCATATGTGCTGTATGAGGGCATGGGCGCCGGCGATGGTTTTATGTGGAGCGACCCTGAACCTGCAGGTGAGGAAACCC
This sequence comes from uncultured bacterium, assembly GCA_905216045.1. Lineage (GTDB taxonomy): Bacteria > Actinomycetota > Coriobacteriia > Coriobacteriales > Coriobacteriaceae > Collinsella. Next base: position 6,781 of record CAJMSL010000085.1, on the reverse strand, counting down.
CTCTCATCTAAAATCGCTAAAATAAACGAGTTTTCGGTAAAAGGCTCAATATTCCCGCTGAGCGTTGTGCTGCTGGGCGGGTCGCATACGCGTGCCGTTTGTATATGGATAGAAGATAGGGGAACTACATGCGCGTAGACAATCTGAGGAACATCGCCATCATCGCCCACGTCGACCACGGCAAGACGACGATGGTCGACAAGCTCCTGCGTGCCACGGACGCCTTCCGTGCCAACCAGCAGGTCGAGGACCGCGTCCTGGATTCTAACGACCAGGAGCGCGAGCGCGGCATCACGATTCTCGCCAAGAACATCTCTATCGAGTACAAGGACGTTAAGATCAACGTCATCGACACCCCGGGCCACGCCGACTTCGGCGGCGAGGTCGAGCGTGTGCTGCGTATGGCCGACGGCGCCCTGCTACTGGTCGACGCTTTTGAGGGCCCCATGCCCCAGACCCGCTTCGTGCTGCGTCACGCTATCGACACCGGCCTTAAGATCATGATCGTCATCAACAAGATCGACCGTCCGGGTGCCAACCCCGAGAAGGCCTACAACGACTGCCTCGACCTTATGGCCGACCTGGGCGCTACCGACGACCAGCTTGAGTTCGCCATGGAGCACGTGGTCTACGCCAGCGCCATGAATGGCTTTGCCCGCCTTGACCCCAACGACGGCAACATGGACATGTATCCGCTGCTCGATATGATCATCGACGACATGCCCGCGCCCGAGGTTGACGAGAACGCCCCGCTGGCCATGCAGTGCGTGACCATCGATCACTCCAACTTCGTTGGCCGTATCGGCATCGGCCGCGTGTACTCTGGCACCATTCACCAGGGCGATCAGATCCTAGTTGTCAAGAACGACGGCTCCAGCGCTACCGCCACCGTCAAGCAGCTCTTTACCTTCGACTATCTGGGCCGCACCGAGTGCCAGGAAGTCGGCGCCGGCGATATCGCTGCTGTCGTGGGTATTGACCGCACCGATATCGGCGATGTCTACACCGATCCCGAGAACCCCGTCGAGCTCGAGCCCATCGAGATCGACCCGCCGACCCTGTCCATCGTCTTTGAGGCTTCGACCTCCCCGCTCGTCGGCCGTGACGGTGACATCGTGGGCGCCCGTCAGCTTAAGGAGCGCCTGTTCAACGAGGCCGAGAACAACGTGACCATGAAGATCGAGGAGCTCGAGGACAAGAGCGGCGTCGAGGTCTCGGGCCGCGGCATTCTGCACCTGTCCGTTCTGATGGAGTCCATGCGCCGCGAGGGCTTTGAGTTCCAGGTCGGCCGTCCCCGCGTTCTGTTTAAGAAGGACGAGAACGGCAACAAGATGGAGCCCGTCGAGCAGGCTGTCGTCGAGTGCCCGGACGAGTACTCAGGCAAGGTCGTTGAGGTCTTCGGCACCTCCGGCGGCATCATGACGAGCATGGACACCTCGGGCATCGTGACGCACCTCGAGTTCAAAATCCCGACCCGCGGCATCATGGGTCTTAAGAACCGCATCATGAACGTCACCCACGGCGAGGGCGTGTTCTACCACACCTTCCTGGAGTATAGTACTTACGACGGAGAGATCGGCAACCGTCAGAACGGCGCAATGATCTCTATGACCACCGAGAAGGCCGTTGCCTATGCTCTGGGTACGCTGCAGGAGCGCGGCCAGCTGTTTGTTGAGCCGGGCACCGAGTGCTACGAGGGCATGATCGTGGGCGAGCGCAGCAAGGCCGGCGACATGGTCGTCAACATCGCGCGTACCAAGAACCTGGGCAACCAGCGTTCCTCGACCTCCGATATCTCCGTCCAGCTGGTGCCGCCCCGCACCTTCTCGCTGGAGGAGGCGCTGGAGTACATCGCCGACGACGAGCTGGTCGAGATTACTCCCAAGAACATCCGTCTGCGCAAGCGTCTGCTCAACGCCACCGACCGCAAGAAGGCTGCCGTCCGCGCCGGCCAGGTCAACAAATAAGCGCTGGGGCTTATAACCGCCAATAAGAAAGGGCGTCGACCGCAATGGTCGGCGCCCTTTTTGGTGCAAGGGGACAGGTTACTTTGCACCACGGTGGAGGAGGTTATCCCCCGAGCGGCTTTCCAGCCAAAGTAAAGTTGTTTAAACATATACATAATTCCACAGGATATAACCGCTTTGATACAAAACCGTTAACAGATAAATATCAACTGGTATTACATTAAAAGACCTCTTTACCAGCGGTTTACATGACTGTTATCTATATTGTATTTTATGCATTGTGGCATAGACGAACCGTCTTAGAAGTTGCCCCCAATGGGTTCTTGCAATGCGCTAGGTAGGTTCTCGTAGATGTTGGGGCTTGTGTTCGATCCGACGATTCGCCGTATTCCACACTGTGTTGTAGGAATTAAGGGACAACTATGGACGCACACCGCTCGCGGTCGCTTGGTATGGCGGCCCTGATCTTCATTTTGATTAGCCTCACCGCCGCAGTTTTTCACGGCGCATCCCCCGTGCGCGCCGATGACGTTGCGAAGCCCGATCCGATTGCGATCGATGGGGATACGGCGACGGTTGATGTCAGGCTGTATACCGATGAGCACCACACTCAAAAGCTCGAGGATCCCGTAACGTCCACTTCGACGCCCTATGGAGCTTTCTCGGCACAATTCAAAGGCGGCAAGGCGCCTACGCCCGAGAAGAACATCGCTGTCTATAAGCTGCCCGACACCATTGTCGTTGACGACAACGACGGCGGCGACCTCATGGAGGGTCCGGAAGCCACTGCCGCCAAGGCTGGCACGTGGAAGATTAAGGACAATAAGGTCATCTTTGCGTTTGACAAAAACTGGCTTGCGTCAAACCCTGCGGAGATTTATGTCGGAGCCAATTTCTCGTTCGAGCTTGCAGGCAAGGGCACCGGCTCAGGCAGCAGCGCATCTGTCGTGTTCCCTGGTGTGGGAACGATCAAAATCCCTACCAAGGACGGCAAAGTCACGGGGACGAAGTCGGGGACCTTCTCCCAGGGCGCAGATGGCGTGGCCAAGGTTACCTGGACTGTTACGCTTACCGTAGAGTCGTATGCTACGGACGTTAGCTTCACTGATACGCTGGGCGACAACTTCGGCTTTGTGAACGACAGTTTCAAGCTCGACGGCAAGAAGCTTGACTCCCAGCCGATGATCGACGGCCAGGTCGTAACCCTCGACAGCCTGGGCAACCTTTCCCAGGGCAACCACACGATCACGTACGATACGGTGCTGAAGAGCGGCGTTGCCGCGAACGGCGGCGATTTGATCAAAGCTGAGAATACGGCAACGTGGAATTGGGCTGGCTCAAGCGACAGCGATAACAGAACAGCTACGGCTGAGCCTGTTACATTCGGCTATGACATGATCAAGAAGTCCAATGGCTCAGGCACGCCGTCGGACATCAAGTGGACGGTCAAGCTCAACCAAGGCAAGCTCAAGGCCGACATGAGCGGCTACATGTTCACTGATAATCTGGACGGAAAACAGACGTATACGGGCAACTTTACGGTTTACAAAGGCGACTCGGAGGCGAGCGGAGTCAAGATTTGTGAAAGAAAACTTGAACCTAAGGATAATTCCTGTTCCTATACGTTCCCGAACAACCTTGAGGATAAGTACGCCACCTACTGCATCGTTTATCACACCAAGATGAACGACACGAGCTCGTACGACACTGTGCGCAACAGCGCGGCCATCGAGCGCGGAGGCTCCGTTTCCGGTAGCGATGATGGCAGTTTCACGCCGCAGCTGACGGGTGTTGTGCCGATCGCCAAGAGGCTCGTGAGATACGATGAGGCGGCGACGACGGGCAGGGCGACGTGGGAGACGAAGGTCGCGCTGAAGGCGATCGTCAATGCGGCCCATCCAGGCGAGGTGACGGTGAAGGACACGTTTCAGTCGGCATGGTCGCAGAAGCTTGGTGTCGACGAAAGCTCCATTACCATTAAAATCGGCAATACCAAGCTGGTTCCGGGCACCGACTGGAGACCAACGACCAGCTATCCGGGTAATGAAACAAAGAAAAACTACGACCTCAAAATCATCGTTACCGACAACGTGAAAGCCGCTCTCGAGAACGAGGACTACGCCGTTATCACCTACGACACCACATCAGAAGCGCTGTCGGGCTGGTACTCAAACTTCGCAGCGGTCGAAGCACCGGGCCTGAGACTACAGTGGCCGTTCACCGAACCCGTCAAGTACGTTGTCAACCAAGAAACGGCGCCCGCGGTCGAGAAGCCGGAAACGGAGTCGAAGGTGTCTTGGGTCGAGAACTTCGATTGGCATACCGTTGACGGCTCGGATGAGAAGGGCGCCTGGATCGTCGACTGGACGGTGTATGCAAACCGCCAAAAGGGTAATAAGGGCGCAAATGGCGAGTTCGAATACTATGGAGCTGGAAAGCTGGGCGGGAAACCGCTGAATATCGTTGATAGCCTTCCGGATGGTATGAGCTATGTTGCGAATTCCGCAAAGTATACGCTCGTGCAGAACCCCTATGATAAACATACGGGGCTTCATCGCGGAGGCGAGGCCAAGGAGGTCGTTACGGGTCGGACGCTCGCCGCCGACAACGTCAGCCGCAACGGCAATACGGTCACCTTCTCCATCCCCACGACTGAGCTTGAAAGCTATGCCGGCTACGCAAAGCTCACGTACAAGACGGCGGTCAAGCGCGGTGAGCTCGATACCTCCACAAACGAGGTGAAGTTCGCCAACAAGGCCAGCGCCGAGTCGGGAAGCAAGAAGTTCGAATCCGGCAGTGGCACCGTCACCATCAAGAACAACGTTATCAAAAAGACTGGTGAACAGGTCAGTAGTAGCAACCGCATTAAGTACACCATTCTTGTTAACGAGTCTGCCGTTGCCCTTAAAAACGGCACCGACTTCCTTGAGCTCGTCGATACCATGGATGCCAAGTGCACGCTGGTGCCGTCGACGCTTAAGGTCTATGAGTGGGTGTATGGTGCCTGGTCACCGCTGGCTGATAAGGACTATTCGTCGAAGGTGGAGCAGGTCAAGGATGAAACTGGCTCGCGTACAAAGTTGACGCTTAAGGTACCCGACAAGAAATACCTCCAGGTCGAGTATGAGGTTATCCCGACCGGAATCCCTGGCAACAAGGTTCCTCTATCCAATACCGCCATGCTTACGGGTGTGAAGGACGGTTCTGCGACTGATGATCAAACATGGGAAATTAAAAAAGCTTCTGCCAGCGCAGGTGGCAACGGCTACGGCATCACGATGACCAAGTATGACGCCCAGCAGGTCGGTGCGACGCTCGAGCGTGCGGAGTTTACGCTCTACAGCGTGAATATGGACCAGGTTGCAACGGTGGGTATCGAGAATGCAAGGACTAAGTTTGAAGCCGCCCCCACCGACGCCAACGGCAAAATCTCGTTTGGCGCAGAAGACAAGGCGATGGTAAATTGCGTGCTTTACCAGCTCGTGGAGACGAAAGCGCCTGACGGCTATGCCGCGGCGGCGCCCACGTGGATCATGCTTAAGGGTAATGCTGACGATGAGGAGTATCAAACTGAGCTCAATAAAGCGAAGAGCATCGTCAAAGACTCCGAAATCATCGGCGATGACAAAAAGGACGAGATCTGGATCTACGACAATCGCCTAACGGGCTCTGCGGTTATTAAAGCAAAGAAAGTGCTTGAAGGTGGCACTTTCAAGGCGGGGCAGTTCTCGTTCGTGCTCAAGGACGCCGAGGGCAAGGTGCTCCAGACGGTGACTAATAATGACAAGGGAAATGTCTCCTTTGACGTCAAGTACAACAAGGCGGGAACCTATACCTACACCATCTCCGAGGTCGCGCCCGAGGGCGCCGTCGACCATGTTAAAGATCACATCACCTATGACAGGACCGTGTACAACGTCACGGTTAAGGTAACTAATGGCACGGACCAGCTCGACGCCCTAGTTACCTATAACGATGGCTCTCAGAATCCGCCGACCTTTACCAACAAGTACTCGACTACGCTACCTGAGGCGGGCGGGGCTGGCTTGACTATGACATATCTTGCCGGCGCTTCGCTGTTGTGTTTTGCCGCGACGTGGATGCATGCTCGTCGCCACCGTGGTCTTGATCGAGATGGTCGCCGTGAGTAAACTGCACCGCCGCTTGTTGACCGTCATGATGGTGGCCATGACGACTATCCTCGCTTTTGCAGCGTCGCCCGAGACGGCCCGTGCTGCCGATGCCGGAGCCATCACGATTGGCGGCGACGTCGCGACGCAATACGATGCATACCAGCTCTTTTCGGCAACTGTTACCGATAAAGCCGGCTCCGATCAAAAGGTCGCGACGGACTTGGCGTGGGCGAGCGATGCAGCTCGTCAGGCTGTCCTTCCCGTTCTTTATGATGCGGGGTTTGATAGCTCGGCATCGACGGCGCAAGAGGCTGCCGAGTGGCTGAATGCCGACGGACATATGTCGACCGCTCTGGCGGCAAGGCTCGCCTGTGCGATTTGCAATGCAGGTGCCGCTTCTGTTCCCCTTAACGCGGGCACGGCGGCCGAGCTGTCCTGCGGCTACTGGCTCATCGTCGCCAAAGACGACGCCATCGACCAGGGCGAGGCCGGCACCGCGCCGATCATGGCCCTGGTCGGCGGCAGCGCCGTTACCGTCAAGCCCAAGGCGGCGACCCCCAAGGTCCAAAAGCATGTGCTGGAGGACGGCACCGCCGCCTGGCAGAAGGCCGCCGACGCCACGGTCGCCGACGACCTGTACTGGCGCCTCTCGGCCACGGTCCCGGCCGGGCTCACGGCCTA
>CAJMSL010000084.1 GCA_905216045.1 uncultured bacterium | reverse complement strand
AAATTTGTTCTCGTTCCCGACAACGTATGTCATCGAGCAGAATGGCAACATCGTAGGGGAGCCCATCGTGGGCGCCATCAGCTCCGCTGAGCAGCGCGCAGCGCTCGACAAGCTTATCGACCAGGCGATTGCGAATAGCGAGCAGTAGAAAACGCGTAAAGCATGGCGATGATCGTGCGCCGCTGTACGAAGTAGTCCGCTACCTTTCAAGATAAGCTCCACCATATAGAGGTCCCGCTCGGGACCTCTTCTTTTGGGCGCCGTCCCGTTCGTTTTTTGGCGCGGGTTGTTACATTCCTCACTGGCGTCGGCAAAAAATGGGGATAGAGTAGGACAAACGCGTCGAATACGAACGGCGGAGGAGAGCGGGCAGGGTGCCTGCGCAGGAGAGGTTGCCGTCCATGCTGGAGCTCAAAGGTATTTGCAAAAGGTACGTTACGCAGTCGTTTACGCAGGTGGCGCTCGACAGCGTGAGCCTGTCTTTTCGCGATAACGAGTTCGTGGCCATTCTGGGTCCCTCGGGTTCGGGCAAAACCACGATGCTCAACGTTATCGGCGGACTCGACCACTTTGATTCTGGCGACCTGCTGATTGACGGCATCTCGACCAAGGACTTCCGCGACCGCGATTGGGATGCCTACCGCAACAACCGCATCGGCTTTGTGTTCCAAAGCTATAACCTCATTCCGCATCAGACCATTTTGGAAAACGTGGAGCTGGCGCTCACGCTCACGGGCGTGGGGCATGCCGAGCGCCGCCAGCGTGCGCGCGAGGCGTTGGAGAAAGTCGGCCTGGGCGAGCACGTTAACAAGCGCCCAGGCCAGCTATCGGGCGGACAGATGCAGCGCGTGGCCATCGCCCGCGCCCTGATTAATGATCCCGAGATTGTGCTTGCCGACGAGCCGACCGGCGCTTTGGATTCAACGACATCCGTACAGGTCATGGATTTGCTCAAGGACGTGGCGCGCGACCGCCTGGTCATCATGGTCACGCACAATCCCGAGCTGGCGTACCAATATGCCACGCGTATCGTCAATCTGGCGGACGGCAAGATCACCGACGATTCCGATCCCTTCGATGCTGCCAAGGCCGCGCGTCGCGAGGCAAAGCCTACGCGCAAAACCTCGATGAGCTTTGTGACGGCGCTGGGGCTTTCTGCCCGAAACCTCATGACCAAGAAGGGCCGCACGGCCATGACTGCCTTTGCGGGCTCGATTGGCATTATTGGTATCGCGGCGATTCTGGCGCTGTCCAATGGCGTAAACGGCTACATCAAAAAGGTCGAGGAGGATACGCTCTCGAGCTACCCGCTCACCATTTCCAAGCAGGATTACGACCTGTCCTCCATGATGGGCGGACAGGGGGCCACAGATGACAAGGCGTCCAACGGCGAGGATTCGTCCGACGACGGTACCGACGGCAAGGCTCAGGGAACCGATAAGATTCCCGTGGTCACGGCCGTAAAGGATATGTTTGCAAGTGTTAAGTCCAACGACATGACGAGCTTTAAGGCATGGCTCGATGCCGGTGGCGACGGCATCGACAAAGAGGTCAACGCTATTCAGTACGGCTATGGCGTAACGCCGGTTGTCTATCGCGCGGGCAAGGGAGACGAGAAGCCCGTGCGTCTGGTGCCCAATGCCATGACCGAGGCCATGAGCGGCGGCGCGAGCTCGGCAGCAACGGTGAGCATGGAGTCCATGGGAACCTCGGTCTTCAACGAAATGATTGACGACCAGAGCCTGCTCGACAGCCAATACGACGTCGTGGCGGGGCATTGGCCTACGTCTGCTAACGAAGCCGTGATGGTGCTTTCGAGTCGCGGCACGGTGGGCGACTACACGCTCTACAGCATCGGTGCGTTGGATATCAATGAACTCAACGATCTGGTTAACAGCGCCATGACGGCTGACGGTGGGGTCGAGACGCCCGAGACCGGCGCCGACTTTACCTACGACGATGCGCTGTCCACGACGTTTAAGGTGTTGTCGCCGGCCGATGCCTATCGCAAAAACGAAGAGACCGGCATGTGGACTGACATGTCTGGCGACGCCGATTTTATGACGGCCAAGGTTGCCAACGGTATTGACGTGCACATTGTGGGCGTGGTGCGACCTAACGAGACGGCCAACGCGAGTGCGTTGTCTCCGGGCATTGCCTATACGCATGCGCTGACTCGCCGGCTTATGGAGCGCGCCGCCGATTCTCAGATTGTGCAGGAGCAACTCGCCCATCCCGAGACGGATGTCTTTACGGGCAAGTCTTTCGATGAGCTGCAAGGCGAGGCCAAACAGGGCGTGGACCTGGGCAGCATGTTCAGTGTGGACGAGGCAGCGCTGAAGAGCGCGTTCTCGTTCGATGCGTCTGCGCTCTCGGGTGCGGCCGGCGGTATGGACCTGTCTGGTCTTGACTTGTCCGGGCTGGACATTGACCTTTCGGGCGTTGGTAAGGACATCGACTTCAGCGACATCATGGCCAAAACGCCAACCCCAGATTTCTCGGGTATCTTTGACGGTCTGGACCTCACGCCCGAGCAAATGCAGCAGGCGGGAACGCTTGCCAACCGGCTGTTTGAGGGCTTTTTGCGGTCTGATCAGTTTAAGGCGCTGTCGCCCGAAGATCTTAAGTACGCGTCAAAGCTTGCTTCCGCATTCTCGGCGTATCTTGAGAGTGATACGGCAGCCCAGCAAATCCTGGCCCAACTCAAAGCGCTCGGCGGCGATGCCCTGGCCGAGCGCCTGCAGCAGGCGATGACCGACTATGTGCAAAAGCAGCTGGCTCCGTATCTGCAGCAGGCTATGGATCAGGTGATGAAGGCGATTGGCGAGCAGATAGCGTCGACGGTATCGTCCCAGCTCAAGGCGGGCGCGGCAGGGCTCATGGACCAGATGGCGACGCAGATGTCTTCGAGTTTTGCCAACCTGGCGAGCGCCATGCACGTGGATGCGAGTGCCTTTGCTCATGCCATCCATTTCAACATGGACGCCGAGGACCTGAGCTCGCTCATGATGAGTTACGCGAAGGCGTCGAAGCTCACCTATGACAACAATCTGACCACACTGGGCTATGCGGACGAGGCCGACCCCATCTCGGTCAAGATTTTCCCGCGCGACTTTGAGGCCAAGGAGCGCGTGCTCGATCACATCGACGCGTACAACAAGCAGGTCAAAGCCGCCGGCCACGATGAGCAGGCAATCTCGTACACCGACTACATGGGTATCATCATGGGGTCGGTGACCGACATCGTGAACACCATCAGCTTGGTGCTCATCGCATTCGTGAGTATCAGCTTGGTGGTGAGCTCCATCATGATCGGCATTATCACCTACATCAGCGTACTGGAGCGCAAGAAGGAGATTGGCATCCTGCGCGCGATCGGTGCGTCGAAGCGCAACGTGGCCAACGTATTCAATGCCGAGACCTTTATCGAGGGCCTCATCGCCGGCGTCTTTGCCATCGTCGTCGTGGTGGCTGTGAGCTTTCCGGTTAATGCCTGGGCGCTTGCGGCCAAACAGGTCCCCAACCTGATGAGTCTGCCCGTGCAGGATGCGCTGGTGCTCATCGCGATTTCGGTGCTGTTGACGGTTGTTGCCGGCCTGCTGCCCGCCCGCAGCGCGTCCAGGAAGGATCCCGTGGAGGCCTTGCGCTCCGAATAATGTGACAAGGGACGGTCATTTTGTCTCATTGAGACCCTTGCGAAATCAGGGTCTAATACTTTTCCGAGAAGTGAACGAGTCAAAATGAACCCCCGAAGCATCGACACTTTTGAGAGGCAATTTCCTGCGGTTTTGCCAGTCAAATCCTGCGGTTTTGGCGTCAAAAAATGTCGATGCTTCGGGGGTCCAAATACAGCCGTTCACTTCTGGGAAAAGTATTAGACCTCGAGATATAGACGGCGTTTGCGAGCGGAAATCAGAACGCAAGCTTCTAGCTCTTCTTTGCAGAGAGCATAAGCCTAATTTCCGGATGGGTGTATTCGTCGAACTCTTCCTTGGACTCGGTGTCAAAGGCGTAGTACGACTTGATGGATTCGTCCTCCGTCTTGATGCTGATCTCCTCGTATAAGGATCCGCCTAAAAATGCCTGTTTAAATTCATCCGACAGGCTGCATGGCGTGAGGAGGCCCGGCGTGGCAACGGAAATGTCCAACCCGTTGAGCGGGGCGCAGAGCGTCGCGATATCCTGCTCGGCGCGGGAGAGGTTGTCTGCAAGGCTTGCCTCGGGGTCGATCTGACTGGTGTAATCGACGTCCGTGAGCATGCCGTCTGCATCAAAAGAAAGGTAGACATAGGCTGCTTGAGCGCCGAGGTCATTATCGCGCAGATAGCCGATAATGCGGTAGCCGTAGTCGTGATACGATTCGTATGGGTCGTCTGCTGCGACGCGTTCGCACACGGGCTCCAAGGCATCCTGCGCGATGGCGAGCTGCTCGGCGGCTGCAGCCTTTCTTGCCTGAAGCTCGTTATTTCCCTGGACAAACTGCGGGATGTAGACACCAAGCAGCACAATGGCGGGCAATACCGCGAGAGCTATGATCTGCTTCTTGACGTTTGGAATCGTCACGCCGTATGCGTTTGCCATGGCCTCGGCATTGCTCGAGGTCTCGGCCAGCACGTCTGCCGCCGTGGCGACTGCCCCTACGGCGCTGGCAACCTCGGCGGCACCGCCCAGGTTGCGCGCGAGATCGTTATCGCTGTTCTTGAGCAGGCGGCCGGCAGCTTGCGTGGCAAGCACGCCGGCGACCTCCGCGGAATGGTCCTTGTTGGTCTGGGCCACCGCAAGCCTGCTCTGCAGTTCCTTCCACTGTTTGCCCTGCATTCCAAAGCGCGGAGCAAGAGCGCAATAGCAAAAGATGGCGAGTTCGATTACGGTGAGTGCGATGGCGGTATATATGCCCGCGGGTTGGAATTCCTTTTGGTGAAACGCGATATCGTTGACCATTTGGAGCGGCAACATCAACAGGCATGCTACGAACGACATGACGAGTGCGGTCGCTGCGATTTTGGGGTATGTGCAGTACCGCTGGATGCGTTTCTTTTCTTGCTCGGTGAGCTGCTGCATGGGGCCTCGACTCTTATCGTTTTTCGGGGGCGATGTGCACACGCTCTTGAGTATAGATGAGTGGAGGGTGTCTGTTGTTCAGACATGGCGGTCAACAGCGTGGTGTTGGCGGTCGTCGTGATCATGAACGTCGTTTTTGGAGCATGGAGCCGCTGTCATGGGGCGAATGACGCGCAAGGGGGCTGTCGTGGGACAGCCTCTCACTGTTTGTGAGCGCCAGCAAATCGAAGGTGAATGGTTTTCCCGTCGATTTGTCGGTCTTTGTCGCGTTAGAGGTATCTTGCCGCGAACTTCTCGAGTTCGGTGTCGCATGCGTTGTTGAGAATACCGCCGTCGACAATCTTTGCGCCCAGAGCGCTTGCCCTAAGGGTCGACGCCGTCTTGCCCATTTCGCTCCCGCCCGAGGTGGCAAACAGGACGATTGTTTTGCCTGTCAGGTCGTAAGACTCGAGGAACGTGTTGACAATCGCCGGCGCCACGTACCACCAGATGGGAAATCCCAAAAAGATGATGTCGTAGTCTTCGATGTGCTCGACTCTGGAGGTTATGGCAGGACGGCAGGAGGGGTCGGCCGCCTCGAGTGTGCTACGGCTCTGTTTGTCGCGCCAGTCAAGGTCGGCGCTTGTGTATGGATTGGCGGGTACAATGGCGAACAGGTCGCTGTCCGCCACACGAGCCAGGCGACATGCAACGTCCTTCGTGGTTCCCGTTGCGCTGAAATATGTCACGAGTGTTTTAGCCAATGGAGTTCCTTTCGTTGCTGCGGTTGGGCCTTATGCTGAGGTGCATTTGGCGCTGTCTCATGACCGCGATGCTGTGCGGTTTGTCCTGCATTCGGTTGAGGCGTTGCGTAGCCGGTAAATGAGATAGTCAAGGCGCTCGAGTTTCTGCTGCCCCGAGTGAATATCGTCGAGCAATTCGCGACGATACCGTTTTAGCAGACAAATGCGCGCGCAGTCGCTGGTGGCCGAGCCGTACAGCTCGATGAGATCTTCGCTGCAGCCGGCGTCGTGTAGGCCGTCGATGATGTTGTCGTCCATGTCGTCACTTTGCGGTTTTGACTTTGGTGGTGCCGGCAAGCGGCTTTTCGCCGGGACGGGCCTTGGGACCAACGAGCGCGTGAGGTTGATAAAGCTCCTCGAGGAAGTCGATCTCGGCGGGGGAGAGCGTTATGTCGAGCGCAGCAACGGCGTCGTCGACTCGCTCGGGCTTGGAGCAACCCACGATGGGCGCCTCGACCCCACGCGCCCAGTGCCACGCCAGCGCAATCAGCGGCATCGGTACGTCGTGATCGGCGGCAACTTTGGCCACGCGCTCAACGACGGGCATGTCGATGGCGCGGTCATGGTCGTACTTGTTGGCCATGGTCGTGTCGGTGGTGCCACGTGTGCTCGAACTTTCCCACGTGGGGCGGCAGAGGTGTCCCGACGCCAGGGGGCTGTATGGCGTAAGGGCCATGTCAAACTGGCGGCACACCGGAATCATCTCCCGCTCGTCCTCTCGGTACAGCAGGTTGTAGTGGCACTGCATGCTCGTAAAGGGCGCCCATCCGTGGTCGCGCGCGACGATCTGCAGGTTGTGCAGCTGGTAAGCATACATGGCGCTGGCGCCGAGTGTGCGAACCTTGCCCTCGCGCACCAAGTCGTTGAGCGCCTCCATGGTCTCTTCCATGGGAACGTCGTAATCGAAGCGGTGGATAATGTAGAGGTCTAGGTAATCGGTGCCCAAGCGCTTGAGCGAGCCTTCGATCTCGCGTTTGATGGCGTCGGCGGAAAGGCCGCCTTCGTTGAAGTGAACCTTGCTGGCCAGCACGACGCTCTCGCGAGCGATTCCCAGATTGCGCAGGGCGGCGCCTATGTATTCTTCGCTCGTGCCAAAGCTGTAGCAGTTCGCGGTATCGATAAAGTTGATTCCGGTGTCGAGTGCGCGTTTGATGACGGCGCGTGTGTCGTCGGGCCCGATGGTCCACTGGTGGAAGTCGGGGCTGGCCTCGCCAAAGCTCATGCCTCCCAGGCAGAGTTTAGAGACTTTGATGCCGGAATGGCCAAGGGTTGTGTACTGCATGATGCTTCTATTTCTGGTTCTCAACGTCGGGCTTCCAGGCGGCATATTGCGCAAGCTTCTCGGGCGTGCGCTCATAGAAGCGTTTCCCGCGATCGAGGGTTGCCATGGCGGCCATGTCGCTATCTGTGAGCTCGAAGTCGAAGACATCGATGTTGTCGGCGATGTGCGTTGGGTTCTTGGAGCCGGGGATGACGATATTTCCCTCTTGGATATGCCAGCGCATAATGATTTGAGCAGGCGTTTTGCCATACTTGACAGCGAGGTCGCGCACGACGGGCTCGTCCATGATGCTGCTGTTACCGCGCCCGCCGAGCGGGTACCACGCCTGCAACGCAATGTCGTGCTGGGCGAGTAGCTTCTTCAGTTCGGTCTGCGGGAAATACGGATGGCACTCGACCTGAATAAGGGATGGAACGATCTCGCAATTTGCGAGAAGCTTCTCGATTCCGTTCTCGTCGAAATTGGAGATTCCGATGGAGCGGAGCTTGCCTTCCTTGTACGCGATCTCAAGCTTCTCATAGCCCGCCAAGTAGTCGCCTGCGGGTTGGTGCAGAATCATGAGGTCGATGTAAGGTGTGTTCAGACGCTCGAGCGTTTCGTCGACGGCGGTGTCGCTGTTGTAAAAATAGGGCCAGAGCTTGGTTTCGAGAAACACGTTTTCGCGCGGCAAGTCTGATTCGCGCACGCCACGACCCACTGCTCGCTCATTCACGTATGCATTGGCAGTGTCGATGAGCTCATACCCCATGCCGAGTGCGGAGGTAACCGACGATTGGGCATCGTCGGGTTTAAGCAGATACGTGCCAAGTCCTAGCTGGGGGATTTTGATGCCGTTATTGAGCGTGATGTATTCCATGCGCTTCCTTTCTCGATGGTTCTCTTCTGTAACGATAGTTTCGAGATTTGATAATGTATATTGCCTATAACAACTAGATAGATATACGTAATATGTATGCGAAACGAATTGGACCGAATGGGGTTCTCCGTTGTGCACGAAGGAGCAAGCATGGAACTGCGAACGCTGCGTTATTTTCTTGCTGTGGCCCGTGAGGAAAACATGACCGAAGCTGCCAACGTGCTACATGTGACGCAGCCCACGCTCTCGCGCCAGATAGCCGATTTGGAACGCGAGCTGGGTGTGGAGCTGTTCGAGCGCACCAATCGATCGTGCGTGCTCACGAGCGATGGCATGCGCTTGCGCCAGCGTGCCGAGGAGATTGTCTTGCTGGTGGAACAGACCGAGCTAGAGTTGGCGGATCGGGAGCTCGGCATTGCGGGCGTTATTCGCATTGGCGCCGGCGAAACCAAATCGATGCGGCTGGTGCTCGATGCCTTTGCGGAGCTGCATCGGAATTATCCCGGAGTGACGATTGAACTCTATACCGGTAACGCCGATGCAGTGGAGGAGCGTTTGGAGCGTGGCCTGCTCGACTTTGCG
>CAJMSL010000083.1 GCA_905216045.1 uncultured bacterium | reverse complement strand
AGAAGCTTGGCGTGATCGTCCCGGTGGCTCCAAACTCGCTCATGATGCCCGAGCTTGCGGCAAAGAACGTGAGTCCCCAGGCCAGCAGATAGCCAATCAGGACACCCAACAGTCCGCCGGTGACGCACAGCGCCGAGGACTCGGCCAAAAACTGCGCGGTGATATCGCGACGACTGGCGCCCAGGGCACGGCGAATACCGATCTCGCGGATGCGCTCAGTCACGTTGGTGAGCATCATATTCATAATGCCGATACCGCCGACAAGCAGCGAGATGCTGGCGACAGCACCCATGATGAGCGAGAACGCGCTCATAAAGGAGTTGAGTGCATCGATAGCGCTTTTCATGGAGGTCGCCGATACACTGTCGTACTCATCATCCTCCGCGATGCCCTTCATCGCGCGCACCTTGGACTCGATGGTCTTACAAAGCTCATCCATGTCCGTACCCTCGGCGGCGAGTGCCGTCACGCTGGGGAATGAAGGATTCTCGTCGCCAAACAGCCCGGAGATGGTTTCGCGTGGCATATACAGCGTGAGCGAGCCCATGGAGTCGCTGCCGCCATCAATCACGCCGACAATCTGCACCTCGCCGTTGGACACCTTGATGGTTTTCCCCAGCGCATCCTGTTCGTTGCCGTACAGCTGATCGGCGCCGCCGCGGCTGATGAGCGCCACGCGCGAGCCTGATTGGGACTCGGCCTGGGAATAGGTGCGCCCCGCAACGAGCTTTCTGGCCCCCACGGCGTCGAGCATGTCGCTATCGACACCCTGTGCCATGACGGTATAGCTTTTATCGCCGGTCTTGTACTCGGTATACGCGCTGTCGACAATGCCGATCTGCTCTATCTGCGGCACCAGTTTTTGAAGCTTCTCGATGTCGGACTCGGTTAGTTCTTGCGACGAATAGATTTGCACCATGCGTGCCGCATTGAGGCCCAGACTGTTGACCAGGCTGTTTTGGATGCCGCCGATGAGCGAAGTCATGGCGATAACCGAGGCGATGCCGATGACAATGCCCAGGATGGTGAGCAGGCTGCGCCCCTTGTTGGCCTCGAGCGAGTGAAGGGCTTCCTGGATGAGATCGCGGGCGCTCATGCCATCTCTCCTTTCGGCGGGTTGGCGGAGGCGGAAATCATGGGCAGGCTATCTACGGCGCTGCGCAGGGTCCGCGGTGCATGTGGAATATACGCGCCGTCGTGAATGCGACCGTCGCGGATGGTCACGGCACGGTCGGCCTCGGCGGCGATGCCGGGGTCGTGTGTGATAAGCACGATGGTTTTGCCGCGCTTCTGGAGCTTATGGAAGGTCTCCATCACAAGCGCTCCAGTGGCGGAGTCCAGGTTTCCCGTCGGCTCATCGGCCAGGATGATGGGCGGGTCATTGACGAGGGCGCGTGCGATTGCGACGCGCTGCATCTGGCCGCCCGAGAGCTCGGATATGCGGTGGTCCCAGTGGTCGACGGGCAGCGTGACAGCCTGCAGCGCGTGCACGGCGCGCATTTCGCGCTGGCTACGGGGCACATTGGTGTAGGCCAGCGGCAGCATGACGTTTTCGATTACCGACAGGCGCGGCAGCAGGTTGAAGCTCTGAAAGACAAAGCCAATGCCCAGGGCGCGAACTTCGGTGAGCTCGTCATCATCGAGCTCGGCCACGTTGAGCCCTTGCAGGTAGTAGTCGCCTGCCGTTGGCTTATCCAGGCAGCCCAGGATGTTCATGAGCGTTGATTTGCCCGAGCCCGATGGGCCAGTGATAGCGACGAATTCGCCGGGATTTACCGCCAAGCTCACGTTGTGCAGGATGTGGACGCACCCCGCCTCGCTCTCAAAGATGCGGTGCACGTTCCGGATGTCGATAACGGGACGCATTACATGCCCTCATCGTCAGACATACTGCCCGAATCCGCGTTGTGGCCGCCGTCAGCTGTTGCGTCAGCTCCGGTGTCCATGACGAGGGTGTCGCCATCGCGCAGCTTGGTAACCGGCACGTTGGGGTTGATCTCGTTGCCCTGGTCGTCGCGCTTGACCTGCCTCTTACCGACTACGGCTTCGTTGTCGTTTTGCGTCACGACGGTCACCTTCACGCGACGGGTTTGCTTGCCCTCTTCATCAGTCGCCACGTTGACGTAATAGTGTTCGCCGTCTTCGGTCATGAGCGCCATCGTCGGAACCATCACTACGTCGTCGAGCCGCTCGGCCACCACCGAGACCTCGGCCGTCATGCCCGGCTTCAGGCGCGCGTCGGGCGCCTCGAAGAAGATGACGACAATAAAGGTTACGCTACCGCCGCCACCGTTGGTGGCGTCGGAGTTTGCCACCGACGCGATAGCCGTGACGGTGCCCTGGCTCACGATATCGGGAAACGCGGGATACGTGACGTTGGCGCTCTGCCCAACGGCGATCTTGGCGATGTCCTTTTCGCCCACCTGCACGGTCACCTTCATCTTGGACAGGTCGGCGATCTGCATGCACTGCTTGCCGCCGCTCGTATCGCTTTCGCCCATGATCATGCCGCCTGTAACCGTGGCGCCCACTTTGGCATTGAGCTCCACGATGCTACCCGAGCTCGGGGCCGTGACCGTGCGACTGGAGGCCTTGGCGTTCGCCTGGTCGAGGTTTGCCTGGGCTGATGCGAGGCTGCGCTGCGCGGCCGATACGGCGTTCGTGTCCACTGATGCGGCGGAGACGCCAGCCGCTGCGGAAGCTCCCTCGACGTCCGTCGTTGGGGTGGCCTGCGCAGCAGCTGCGGCTTTCTGCGCGTTGGCGAGGTCTTCTTGAGCGGCAGCAACTGCACGCTGCGCCTCGGCAACGTTGCGATCGAGCTCGTCGTTTTTAATGGTCATAAGCACGTCGCCCTCGTTGACGGATTGGCCTGCCTGCACGTTGATAGAATCGACCGTGCCGTCGACAGAAGGGGAGACCACTGAGGACGAAATGGGTTTGAGCTGGCCTTTCGCCTCGACCGTTGTGGTAAACGTGCCCTCGGTCACCATGTCAGTCACCGGCCCGTTGTTGCCTGCGGGCCGTGCGTTGATGGCTAAGGTCACGACAATGGCGATGAGCACAATGGCGGCCACGACGCCGGCCGCAATGCCGCGTCGGATGAGCTTTTTGCGTCGACGTTCGGCACGCTTTGCCTTGAGCTTGGCATATGCCTCTTCATCGGAAATCTCGGCCGTATCGTTCGCGCGTCCGCTCTGCTTGTCGGCATGTACGGTTGTAATCAGAGGAAACGTTTCGGTGGCACCTTCGGGCGTGCGCTCGGTGTCATCTGGGCCCGGGGTGATCGTGTGGACATTCGGCATAGCGTCTCCTTTATAGAAAGAACCTCGATAATTATATGCGCCCACCGGTTGGGGCGGGCGCATAGGACGGTTTCTTTCGGAACTGTTAGATTGGTCGCAGCGGTTCCACGTTGTATGAATGTGCGCGTTGCACTACGAGTGGACAACCACACACAGGCCGACTTTGATGCAGTCGTGAAGTGCCTTGGCGTCTGCCAGGCGCAGGTTGATGCAGCCGTGGCTGCCGCACCATTTGTACGACTCGGCGTTATCGAAGCTCTTGTCGTTTTGCCAGGTGGCATCATGGAAGCCGATCATGTTGCCCTCAAACGGCATCCAGTAGCTCACCGGACTCTCGTATTTGGGCTTACCGGTCTCGGGGTCCTTGGCTCCGATCAGGGTGCTGCCGCCGTCGTTGCTGTTGATTTGCCACACGCCCTCGGGGGTGGCGTCTTCGCCCGGTTTGCCGGAAATAAAGTTGGCCTCCCAAACGATATTACCGTTCTCGTCATAGTAGCGCGCGTGCTGCTCGGACAGGTCGACGTCGATATACGCCTTCCAGTCGGGCTCTCCCTTTGCGGTAAAGGTGTCGGCCTTCTGGGAGTACTTGATCTCGATCTCGCCGGTCTGCTTGTTGTTAATGGCGTCCTCGACCTGCTTGGCGAGCGAACTGCTGTCGATGGACCAACCAAAGTCGCCGCCTTCGACGGCGCACTGCTTGCCATCGGCGCGCGTCCACCAGCGAGTGGAGCCCACGGTATTAAAGCCGTTGGCGAGTTCGGCTGCCCAGTTGCTGATCTGCGACGTATCGAGCGTTGGGTTGGCGGGATCGGCAAAGCTGATCCACTGCAATACGGAGCTGCCATCAACCTTGCCGCCATCCTCGCCGTTGAGCTTGAGGGTCACGTTGACGCCCAGAAAGTTGTTGGCGGCATCGCATGCGGCCTGAATCTGATCATCGGTCAGCGTTCCATTGAGCGGCTCATAGGCATCGTTGCCGAGCTTGGAAAGATCTACGGACTCGGCCAGCGAGGCAAGCTCGAGCTCGGCATACTTAATGACATGCTCGCGGTTGAGTTTTTCGTTGGAGCGCGCCTTCTCGACGGTAAACTTGCCGGCCTGCTCGTCATAGGAGCTATTGGCCTCGAACGTGCCCGAACGGCCCTCGTTAAACTCGTTGATGGCGGCGCCCAGATCCTTCTCAAACTTCTTTTGGTCAAAGGTGTCGGAGAGCATGGACAGGTCGACGTCTTGATCAAGATCGACTTCGTTGGAGGTAGCGGTTGTTTTGGTCTTGCCGCTTAAGGATTCCACAAGGCGGACCGGCCAAATAAAGGCTTCGTTGTGGTTGATGATCTCTTTTGCGGCAGCTTCGCCATCGACGATGGGTTCATCGGACTCGGGCTGATAGGTCCAGCTAAAGTCATCGCCTGTCACGGCGAGCTTATAGTGCTTCCATGCCGAATTGACCTTGGTGGCGGCAGACGAAGCGTTGGAGAACGAGACGTCGACGCCGGCGATGGTCGTGCTGGGGTAGGCTACCTGCGAAAATGCTACGACGCCTACGATATAGACAATGACGATTAGACCCAGGACGACAAAGAGCGTCGTCTTTTTGCCCGACTTATTGTTCTCGGCGGGTTTGCGCGCGGGGCCACGATCGCCTCGAGCGTGCGTGTGGGGCTGCTTGGGCGCATTGCCGTTTGCCTGGCGCTGCTGACGTTGTTGACGCTGCTGTCGCTGTTGGTTCGGGCGTTGGGAAGCGTTTGCTGCACTACGCTGCTGACCGTGGCTCGGCGCGATAGGACGCGGCGACTGAACGCCGCCGGTGTGCCTGCTCGACTGCTGCGGATCGGGAATCAGTTGAGTTCGATCGTTTTGCGACATCGTATGCATATCCTTCGATTTTCGCCTTGCGGTTCATCGTGTTTTTACTGGGCTTGCATTATAGCGATTGCCCTGCTGTTTGTGGTACGGAAACGGTGGCATTCGAAAGAGCTGGGACAAATGTCCCACCTTTGAGTCGTTCTTAGTCGCTATCCGCACACCCCGCATTTTGCACAGGCCGAAAGTGCGGCCGGAGCCTGCGCGATGCCGCCCTTTGCCGTCTCGCGCAGCGTGGCTGGCAACGCGTGGCCCACCGAGAGCATTACATGTGCCATCTGGTCAAACGGCACCAAGCTCTTAATGCCTGCGAGGGCGAGTTGTGCCGAGCTAAAGGCCGCTGCTACGCCGATGGCGTTGCGGTTTTGGCAGGGCACCTCCACGAGGCCACCGACGGGGTCACAAACGAGGCCCAGCAGGTTACTCAGCGCGATGGAACTGGCGTCGAGCGCCTGCTCGGGCGTGCCGCCGAGCATCTGCACCAGCGCGGCGGCTGCCATGGCGGCGGCGCTTCCCACCTCGGCCTGGCATCCGCCCTCGGCGCCGGCGACGCAGGCGCTCGTGGTGAGGTTGAGGCCGATGGCGGCTGCGCAGTAGAGCGCGTCCATGACCTGCTCGTCGTCGAGCTGCAGGCGATCGGCGAGTGCAAGCACGCAGCCGGGCACAACACCCGCTGAGCCTGCCGTGGGGGCGGCGACGCTCACGCCCATGGTGGCGGAGCGTTCGAGCACGGCCATCGCGCGGGCCACGGCATCGGTCTGAACGGGGCCCATCAGGCTTGCGCTCAAATCGTTGCGGCCGGTGGCTTCGACAAGCTTGGCCTCGCCGCCGATAAGCCCGCCGAGCGAGCGCTGCGGATTGGCGATGGGGGCTGTGGTCTCCTCGCGCATGACGTCGAGCACGCGGCGCATGGCGGCGACGGCGTGCGCCTCACCGGTCAGGCGCGCCTCTCGCACGGCCATAACGGCGCCAATGCTGAGCCCCAGTTCCTCGCACGCATCGAGCAGCTGCCCGCCGGCGTCGAAGATCTCCTTTGCCGAGACGCCGGGGGAGAGCGACGAGGCAGAACCGGGGAGCTCGATAAACGTTGCGTAATCGACATTGTCGAGCTTGCGCAGCATGGGGACGACGGTGTCGTCGGGCGCGCCGTCGGTCTCAAAGACAGAGTAGGCCTGGCCGCCCACTTCGGTGCGGTAGGTGCGGCAGAAGGCGATGTTTACGTGGGCGTAGGCGAGCAGGTTGGTGAGCGCGGCGAGTACACCGGGGACGTCCTTGTGCGCCACGAAGAGCGTGGAGTACATGCCCGAGATGTCGCCGCCGACGCCGTTAATGCGGCTGATGCGCATCTTGCCACCGCCCAGGCTCTCGCCGCGGACCTGTGCCGTGGCGCCCGTGTCGTCGACCATGTCGATGTCGACGGTATTGGGGTGGATGGAGGCGTCGTCGCCCTTGATGTCAAAGTGATATTCGAGGCCCTGCTCGCGCGCGAGGTCGAAGGCTTGTTTGATGTTCTCGTCATCGGTGTCGAGGCCCAGGATGCCCGCGACGAGCGCACGATCGGTGCCGTGGCCGCGGTAGGTGTGGGCGAAGGAGTTCCACAGGCCAAAGGTGACTTTGGTGATGCGGCCTTCCAGCAGGCTGGCGGCAACTTGGGCGCAGCGCAGGGCGCCGGCGGTGTGCGATGAGCTGGGGCCGACCATGACGGGGCCCAAGATCTCGAATGCCGAGGTCGTAGCTAGTGTTTGCGGCTTGCCTGCCATGGGTGCTCCTTTGCCTTATCCCGTCGTCCCGAGGGGCGGGGCATACTCTGTCCCGCCGTTCTGAGGGCTTTAGTATTTGGTCGCCTGCTCGGACAGTCCTGCTCGCACGGAGGCCACATTAAGTGGCCTCCGGCTCGTGCGGAACTCGCGATCGACCAAATACTAAAGCCCTCGGAACTTAGGATACATGGTTGGAGTCGCTCTGCTGCAAAATTTATCGGCCTGTGATTTATTCCATGTCCCAGGTAGGCTCATCTTCACTACCTTTAAATAAAAAAGAAGTACCGTTTGGGACCGGTACTTCTTTTGAAAGTGCATATGTTGTTATGACCTTAGCGGTTCCCAATTACAGGCCGCAGGCTGCTTTGAGTTCTTCGACTCGGTCGGTTTTTTCCCAGGTGAAGTCGGCGTCTTCTCGGCCAAAGTGACCGTAGGCTGCCGTCTTCTCGTAGATAGGGCGACGCAGGTCTAGGTCGCGGATGATTGCGCCCGGGCGCAGGTCGAACGTCTTCTCTACGGCCTCGACGATCTTGTCCTCGGCAACATTCGCGGTACCGAAGGTGTCGACCATGATTGAGAGGGGCTTGGAAACGCCGATGGCGTAGGCAAGCTCGACCTCGCAGCGGTCGGCCAGACCGGCGGCGACCACGTTCTTGGCGACCCAGCGCGCGGCATACGCGGCGGAGCGGTCAACCTTGGTGCAGTCCTTTCCGCTAAAGGCACCGCCGCCGTGACGGCCGTAGCCGCCGTAGGTGTCGACGATGATCTTGCGGCCGGTGAGGCCCGTGTCGCCCATGGGGCCGCCCACGACAAAGCGACCGGTGGGGTGCACGTAGATGTCCGCGTTGTCCCACGGCATGTTCTCGGCGGCCATGACCGGGGTGATGACGTGCTCGATGAGGTCGGCCTTGATCTTGCCCATGTCCTCGATCTCGGCGGCGTGCTGCGTGGAGATGACGATGGTCGTGACCTCGACGGGCTTGCCTTCCTCGTAGCGCACGGTGACCTGGGTCTTGCCGTCGGGACGCAGATAGGCGAGGGTACCGTCGTGACGCACGGCGGCCAGGCGCTCGGCCAGGCGGCTTGCCAGGTAGTGTGGCATGGGCATGAGGGTCTTGGTCTCGTTGGAGGCATAACCGAACATCATGCCCTGGTCGCCGGCACCGATCAGGTCGATCGGGTCGGTGGTAGCGCCGGTCTGGGTCTCGAAGGACTCGTCAACGCCCTGGGCGATATCGGGCGACTGCTCGTGGATGAGGCTCATAACGCCGCAGGTGTCGCAGTCAAAACCGAACTTGGCACGGTTGTAGCCAATGCGGCGGATAACGCCGCGGGCGATTTCCTGTACGTCGACGTAGGCCTGGGTGCGAATCTCGCCGGCGACGATGACAGTGCCGGTGGTCACGAGGGTCTCGCAGGCGCAGCGGACGTTTTCCACGTTGGCAGGCACGCCGTTGGGGGCGATGTAACCCTGCTCCTGGAGCTCTATTTCTTTGGCGAGGATTGCGTCGAGGACGGCGTCGCTGATCTGGTCAGCGATCTTATCGGGATGACCTTCGGTCACCGACTCCGACGTAAAAACGAAGGACCCGTGTTGGGGTGGGATGGAACGAAGTTCTTCTGACATGATTGTCCTTTCAAAAACGTGTCCCAGCGACCGTTACCATT
>CAJMSL010000082.1 GCA_905216045.1 uncultured bacterium | reverse complement strand
ACCCCAACCTGTTCTACACGTCGAGCCACGTCCCCACGCTGGGCGAGGTGCGCGGAAAGATCGTCCTGCTGCGTCGATTTGGGCTCGCCGGCAACAGCGTAAGCGGCCACACGTGGGGCCTCGACCTCACCCAATGGGATGACAAGATCAAGGCGCATTCCGGGCAGTCGATGTGTCTCGTCCAAGACGCGCGGGGATTTGAAGCCATAGGGGAAACGGGCAATGAAGAGCCCTATTGCACCAAGGTATATGCCCAGGACAAGTACAAACTCACGGGAACCGACAAGCTCAGCTGGGTCGATAATGCGCTGAAGGAAACGACCGGGCGCACGTGCAACAAGGTGGACGTCGTGGACGATGCCGGGGCCGAGGTGCAGGTCCAGGAGCGTTGCTGGTCTATCAACTACACCAGCTGCACGGGCTTGTCGCACGGAGGCAATCCTTTTACCTCGGCACGAGTAGTCAACGAGCATCTGTACAAGAGCCCGTACATCAATCCCAGCGGCACCGAGGATACAAAGTCAGATTACCTCAAGCACATTGGCATCATCGCATCCGACTTTGTTGATGCGGCGCTGGCCCGGAGCATCTACCAGCGCAATTACAATTACGATACGAAGCACACGCAGTCGGCTTCGTGCTGCCTCCCGACCCGCATGCGCATGACGTACGGCGACTCGCTGAGCGATGCCTCGCTCCAGGATGGCAAGACCGTTGGCGAGGGCCATTTCCGCCTTGTCGACAGCAGCAACGTACTCAACGTGGCGGCTTCGGGCCATGCGTTTACCATCGAATACGTGGATGTCGACGCCTTGGGCAACGAGACCGTTACGGGGCTGCAGGGATCCGTGCCCATCGATATCGATCCGCGCGCACTGACACCCCACTTTGAGGGGCTCGAAGGCCTTAAG
This sequence comes from uncultured bacterium, assembly GCA_905216045.1. Taxonomy (GTDB): domain Bacteria; phylum Actinomycetota; class Coriobacteriia; order Coriobacteriales; family Coriobacteriaceae; genus Collinsella. The sequence goes on along the minus strand of CAJMSL010000082.1, from coordinate 7,712 downwards.
GCCGGCGAGGATGTGCGCACAAAGGTCGCGGCGCTGCTCGAGGGCAAACTCGAAAACGATGCCTGCACGGCTCAGCTCGAGTTTGTGCACGACGCGGACGGCGCTCCGGGCACGGCAATGGACGAGGGCGAGGCATTTACCGCGGGAACGTACTGGGTGCGCGCGAACGGTCTTTTGGGCGACGCGGCGCAAAACTACAAGCTTGCTAATGACGGAGCCGCGAGCTTTACCGTAGCGGCCTCGAGCAGTGCAGGCGGCACCGGCACCGACGGTGGCACGGGTTCCAACGCAGGCAGCGCTGATAAGAACGGTAAGGGCAACAAGGGCAAGAACTCGGGCGGAAAACTCGCCGACACGGGCGACGGCTCCGGCATTGCCGCCGGGCTCGCTGCCGCCGCCGTAGCGACAACGGTCGCCGGCGCGGCAATGCTTGCCAACGACCGCGAAAACGCTGGGGACGGTAGCGAATAGGCAAGCCGGCCTTTTAGACACATCGACTCAATGGGGGGCGCAGGACACCGTTCTGTGCCCCCGATTTTTACCTTGGCCCAAACGCCGCCATAGGCTACATCACCATGTTCAGCGCGTTAACAAACTCCTGGGCCTTCGCACGGCTGCTCAGGCTAAAAACACAAGCAGTCAACAGCCTGTTACGCAGAAAAACATCGCGGCCCTTGATCCTGTTGACCCCCGTAATGTCCTTAAGATAGACAATCTCGGTGTGCTTGCCACCAAAAGTGCCCTTCTTGAGCACCTCAATACGGTTGGGGTAGATCTTGACGTCTTTATACCTACCCGAACCTTTGTCCTGGAATAGCAGCGTGTTATTGTCCATACGCGTCACTCCCGTGGGATTCGCTAAAACTGCCTCTATGGTCACATTTTAGTCACCGCAAGGCCCCAAGCGAAGATGTCAGACAGCACAGCAATTCGTGTCCGCGCGAGGCTTTAAACTAAATGCGATAAAGACGCATTCCACAAAAGGAAAGTGGGGCGACAGTGATGGGCGAACTGGTAAACCGTGGAGAATCGGCAATCGTGCCCGAAGGTTTTTACAAGCAGGTCTCCTCGATTCTCAACGCCGCTCGCGACAAGGCCTATACCGCCGTTAACTTTGCGATGGTTGAGGCATATTGGGAGATCGGCAAGAGTATTGTTGATGAACAGGGCGGAGAGGGGCGCGCCAAGTATGGAGAGGCGCTGCTCAAGGCCCTCGCAATCAGACTTACCAAGGATTTTGGTAAAAGTTTTGAAGCAAGAGAGCTGCGCAAAATGCGTCAGTTCTATCTTGCATTTCCAATTCGGGACTCACTGCGTCCCGAATTGAGCTGGACACATTACCGCAGGTTAATACGCATTCCTGACCCCGAAGCTCGCACATGGTACATGAACGAATGCGCCGTTTCTCGCTGGAGCACGCGCCAGCTCGAACGCCAGATCAACACCATGTTCCGCGAGCGCCTACTTACCAGCAAGGACAAAGAGGCCGTCACCCAGGAAATCCAAGAGAGCGCCCCGGCTCGTCGCCCCGAGGATATCATCCGCGACCCATATGTACTGGAGTTTTTAGGTTTCTCGGACGATGCTACGTTTCGCGAGAGCGATCTGGAGCAGGCGCTCATCACGCATCTTCAGAAGTTCCTGCTGGAGCTTGGTCGTGGCTTCGCTTTCGAGGCGCGCCAAAAGCGCATCACCTTTGATGGGCGCCATTTCTATATTGACCTTGTTTTTTACAACTATCTGATGCGCTGCTTCGTGCTCATCGACCTTAAGACCGATGACCTTACGCATCAGGACCTGGGCCAGATGCAAATGTATGTGAACTACTACACGCGCGAGCTCATGAACGAAGGCGACAATCCGCCCATAGGCATCGTGCTCTGCGCGGACAAAAGCGATTCGATTGTCGAGTACACGCTGCCCGAAGACAACGACCAAGTGTTTGCCGCCAAATACCTGCCGTATCTTCCAAGCAAGGAAGAGCTGGCGCGCGAACTAAGCGCCGAGTACCGCGCCATCAACGAAGCGACCAATGGCGAAACGCAAGGGTAGCAGCACGTTGCGACCGAAGCCACCGCAGCCGTCGCAGGCGCACTCGCGGTTGCGACGCACGCTACGAAACAATACCGGTCATGGACGCCGGCAACGACATTCTAGCCGTGGCTGGCGAGCGTGACCTGACAGGCAAAGACGCGGCCTTCGTCTGATGTGGGTCCATTGGCTGCCACAGAAAAGGGCCGGTTGCAGCCGGCCCTTTAGACGATAATACCTGCGTTGCCCGCGCTTCCGAAGTGTGACTAGCTGAGGAGCGGGTTCCGCGGCACAACCTGATTTTACCCAGTGAGGAGGCTCTTTTGCAGCCGCTCCACTGTTTATTTACATCTGGCACCCTCAAACAATCAGACGGCAGCCCGCACTCCTGAGAGCTGCCCCGCACCCCCGGCCATCACCTTACGGCAACAACCGGTGCTACTCCCCTACTTCCCAAATAGCGCACCCAGCAGACCGCGGCGTTTGGGCTTCTCCTCTCGGTAGGAACCCTCGACGGCGGCTGCAACCTGGCGCGGTTGCTCGCCGCCTCCACGGCGCACGATCTGGTACAGGAAGGGCGATTTAACGTATTTGACCTCGACGGGCGTGGCGTGCACGGTGCTCTCACCGGACAGATGCAGGCTCGGGCTGAGCGGCGCCACGATATGCGTTTCGCGCTTGTCGCTAAACACCACCGCGGCCGCGCGGCCCGTCTGGCCGTTTACGGCAATGCGCACCTGCTCGCCATCGCGGCCGTCTGTCGCCGGACGATCGACAAAGTAGACCGGCACCATCACCAGGCCGTCCTTATGTTTGCGGGCCTTGCGCGCCCACATGCGAATGCTCTTTTTATTGAGCCCCAGTACAGCCTCGGCGTCGTTGCCCGCAACGTCGAGCGCCAACTTATCAATGACCACCTGGTCCTTGGTAGACGCATCGACGGAGACAACGCGGAAGTCGCCTTCCTGCATGGCGGGATCGAAAGGCCCAACCTTGGCAAAGTCCCACGGCTCCAAAATGCCCATGAGGCGAACGTCCAGGTAGTTTGCCCTGGGGTATGCCCAGTCGAGCACCTCGTAGTACACCAGGGTCTCCTTGCTCAGGCCCTTGCCCGGGAAGCTCGCCATCATGCGCAGGTCCGCGAGCGCCATGGGGAAGTAGAAGAGCATCATGTCGTTTTGGATCGCGTCTTCTACGTCGTGCCCGGCAAAGGCGTCGGGGCACTGACGCACCAGCTGCAGCGCGTTGGCACGTGCCTGCTGCGGCGAGATTTCGAAGGGAATACCCTGCTCGGGCACATACTCCGCACCAACGCCCATGGTCAGGCGCTTGCTGAAGGTACCGGGCTTGAGCAGGTCGGCAATGCCGATCTTGTTGCCGCAGGACGGGCACTCAAACACGCGCTGGGGCGACTCGCCCTCAAAGGACGCGCCACAGAAGGGGCACGGAATGCTCACGTGCGTAGCCTCTTGGAACTCCTGCGCCGTGCCGCGATCCTCCCACAGCAGATGTTCCAGGACCGACTGATTGCGCCAGTGCGAATTGAAGAAATACCAGTCCGGGTCCTCCGGGCGCTCGAGTTGCGACACATGCGTGAGCTTGAGCAGTCCATCCTCCTCCGTCAACGGCGTATGGCGATTGCCCTAAGCGCTCTTGGGCTCTCCGGCGTCCGCCTGCCACGGAATGATCGCACCGCAATAGGCGCACTCAAAACTGCGCTTAGCCTGGTGCGAGTACATAGGACCGCCGCAGTTTTGACATTTAATGGCAAACATCTCGTCCATGGAAACGTCCTCCTTAGCACAGGGGCTGTCGACATTAAGTATGTCGAGCAAACAGGCACATGCCCATACCCATGTGGCCCAAAATGGACCACCCAGGCAGACGAAAAGGCTCGCTCGTTAGCGCCGGCAGACTATTGCTGCATTTTCTGAGCATCGGTGCACGGCGCCCCCGCGCGAGCTACACTATCCCCTTAACAAGAATGCGAGCAGATACGCCATGCTATTAGTAAATCGGCTGGTACATACGCTTGTTCCCGGCAGCGAGGACGAGCCGGTCGATGCATCTTGCCGCACCAACGCGGGCTTTGCCGCAAGCCTCATCTGCATTGGCCTCAACATCACCCTGTGCCTGGCCAAGGGCATCGCGGGCCTGCTCGCCGGTTCCGTCTCCCTCATCGCCGACGCTTTCAACAACCTCTCCGATGCCTCGAGCAACATCGTGAGCCTGCTCGGGTTTCGCCTTGCCAGCCGCCCGGCAGACGAAGGCCACCCCTATGGTCACGGCCGCTATGAGTACCTAGCCGGCCTGTTCGTCGCCGTCCTGGTTTGCGCCGTCGGCATCAACCTGATCCTCGAGTCGGTCACCAAGATCATCAAGCCTTCCCCCACCGCTTACACGTTCATTTCCCTTGCGGCACTGGCTACGTCCATGCTCGTAAAGCTCTGGATGGCCGCGTTCAACCGCACGCTGGGTAACCGCATCGATTCCGAAACGCTCATCGCCACGGCGCAGGACTCCAAAAACGACGTCATCACCTCGGGCTCGGTCTTGGTGGCGGCGCTTATTTCGCAGACGACCGGCTTTGACCTCGATGGCTGGGCAGGCCTGGGTGTGGGCATCTTCATCTGCATCAGCGGCCTGGGCCTGGTGCGCGACGCCATCAGCCCGTTGCTGGGGCAAGCGCCCGACCCCAAGCTCGTCCAGGCAATCCGCGATAAGATCATGTCCTATCCGCAGGTCTTGGGCACACACGACCTGATGGTGCACGACTACGGCCCCGGTCGTCAGTTTGCCAGCGCCCACGTGGAGATGCCCGGCGAGGGCGACGCATTTGAGCACCACGAGATTTTGGACACCATCGAGCACGACATCAAGCGCCAAATGGGCATCGATATCACGCTGCACTGCGACCCCATCGCCACCACCAGCGACGACCTGCGCGGCTGGGTCAAGCGCGGCGTCATGCAGATCGATCCCGCGCTCTCCATCCACGACCTGCACGAGCACGACGGGTTCGTTTCGTTTGACCTTGACATATCCGACGATGAGCTGCTGGAGCTCGGCACGCGCATCGTGCACGAGCGCCGGCCCGATGCCTCATGCGTCGTTACGTTTGACTCGGGCTTTAGCTCGCCCGACCGTCCGGCCGAGCAGCTGTAGTCTGCTTAACAGCTAGTTTCCCTGCGCGCCCGAGATGCCGTTTTGCAGGGCGTTCCAGGCATCCGTCGCCAAGCCGCCCAAGTTCTGCGCGGTATCGCCCAGGTTTTGTGCCGTGTCGCCCAGCTCTTGCGCCTTGTCTCCCAACTCCTGTGCCTTGTTGCTCAAGTCCTCCAGCGTATTGGAGCTCGAGCTGTCGGTACCGCTTTGGCCGCCGGACGAGTTGCCCGAGCTGTTCTTGTGCGTGAGTTGAATTTCGAGGTTGCCGTTGTCGTTATAGTAGGCAGAAGTAACGACCCAGTTGGCATCGACGACGGGCGTTGAGCCATCATCAGTCAGGACCACGGCATTCGAAAGATCGGCGCCGCGCGACTTGAGGATCTTCTTGGCGTTGGACCAGTACTGCCCCGGGATATCGCTAAGATCGACGGTGTTAGACGAGGCGGACTCGGTTTGCTCGGCAGTGGCATCGGCCGTTGAACTCCCTCGCTTGTTGAGCATGCCCGACACGATGGCAAACACAACCGACAGCGCAAAGAAGATCGCCAGCACGATGAGGATCTTCTTGATCACGCTCGACGAACGCGACGGCCTCTTCTCCTCGTCTTCGCTATATTGCGGAATCGACTTGGGGTACTCGCGATACGGCTCGCGCGACTCGTAGCGAGGCTGCGCCGTGCGAGGCATATACGTCGTCTGCTGAGGCTGCGGAATGGGATTCTGCGGCAGGTTGTCATAGGGATTCGGCGTCGAGGCAGCATAAGAATCCTGCGGCGTGTAATCAAACGGATCCGGAGCTGCGTTGCCATAGGGGCCTTGCGAAGATGCAGCGTAAGAATCCTGCGCCGTGTCGCCATAGCCCATAACCCGGGTGGGCTCGGCAGAAGGCTGCGTCGCGGCGGGGTCGGCATAACCGGGGTTGGGAACAACGCGGGTCGCATCGGCGCTATCGCCAGCCTGCGCGGAACCGTAGCCGCCCATCACGGTTGTCTTGTCCTGATCCATGCAACGATTCCTTTCCGTCGCGCGTGAGCCTCAAGTTATCCATGCATTCTACCCGCGCAAAAGCCTATGATGGGCAGAGTCCGTCGGTATCTACAAGACATGCGCGGGCCTAAGGATCAAAAAGCCCCGCCGGGCCTTGTGGGCACGGCGGGGCGGACAAGCAGCTATGGACAGCAGACTTAGAACAGGCCGGTGATGTTGCCGTCGTTGTCGACGTCGATGTTCTCGGCCGCGGGCACCTTGGGCAGACCCGGCATGGTCAGAACGCTGCCGGTCAGCGCGACCACAAAGTGGGCACCGGCGGAAACCTTGAGCTCACGCACGGTGATGCGGAAGCCCTCGGGAGCGCCCAGGGCCTTGGCGTTGTCGCTAAAGCTGTACTGCGTCTTGGCGACGCACACCGGCAGGTTGCCAAAGCCGTTCTCGCGCAGCTCAGCGAGCTGACGCTTGGCAGCCGGCGTAAAGTCGACGCCATCGGCGCGATAAACCTTGGTGGCAACGGCCTCGAGAGCGTCGGCAACATCGGCGCCGTCCTCGTAGGCAAACTTGAGCTCGCTCGGCTGCTCAATCAGGCGCATGACCTCATCGGCCAGGTCGAGCGCACCCTCGCCGCCCTTGGCCCAGACCTCGGAAAGCTTAACGTTGACGCCGAGCTTCTGGCACTCGGACTCGATGAGCGCAAGCTCTGCCTCGGTGTCCGTCGGGAAGCGGTTGATGGCGACCACGCAGGGCAGACCATAAACGTTCTGGATGTTGTCGACGTGACGCAGCAGATTGGGCATACCGGCCTTGAGTGCTTCGAGGTTCTCCTCGTTGAGATCGGCCTTGGCGACGCCGCCGTTGTACTTAAGCGCACGGGCGGTGGCGACAATCACGACGGCGCTGGGGCGAACGCCCGTCATGCGGCACTTGATGTCGAGGAATTTCTCAGCGCCCAGATCGGCACCGAAGCCGGCCTCGGTAATGGCGACATCGCCAAAGCGCATGGCCATGCGGGTGGCCATGATAGAGTTGCAGCCGTGGGCAATGTTGGCGAAGGGACCGCCGTGGACAAACGCGGGCGTGCCCTCGAGCGTTTGCACCAGGTTGGGCTTGAGCGCGTCCTTGAGCAGGGCCGCCATGGCACCCTGAGCCTTAAGGTCACGGGCGCGGACGGGCTCGCCGGCAAAGCTGTAACCGACGACAATCTCGCCCAGGCGTTCCTTGAGGTCGTTGATACTCGTGGACAGGCACAGGATTGCCATGACCTCGGAGGCAACAGTGATGTCGAAGCCATCCTCGCGCGGCACTCCCTGGGCCTTGCCGCCAATGCCGTCAATGACGTGGCGCAGTTGACGGTCATTCATATCGACGACGCGCTTCCAAGTGATGCGTTTAACGTCAATACCGAGCTGATTGCCCTGCTGGATGTGGTTATCAAGCATGGCGGCCAGCAGGTTATTGGCGGCACCGATAGCGTGGAAGTCGCCGGTAAAGTGCAGGTTGATATCCTCCATGGGGATGACCTGAGCCCA
>CAJMSL010000081.1 GCA_905216045.1 uncultured bacterium | reverse complement strand
GTCGCCTGCTCGGACAGTCCTGCTCGCACGGAGAGCACATTAAGTGCTCTCCGGCTCGTGCGGAACTCGCGATCGACATCGCATGCCGCCGGGCCGCCGGGGCCGCCGCGGGGTTCAAAGGTTTTCAAAAAAGCGGTCGGCGCGCAGTGCGCCGACCGCCGATATATGGGGTCTCATATTTTCTAACAGTTAGGGCCTCTTACTCGTCAAGGAGATCTTCCGGCATGTCGTTGCCGTCGCCTAGATCGACTGGGGTTTCTTCGGGGGCGGAGCCGTTTTCTGTGGCTTCGCCTTCGGGCCTCTCTTTGGCGGCCGTCATGCGGGCCACAGCGCAGATGCGGTCGTTGTCGTCGACGGTCATCATCTTGACGCCCTGGGTGGCGCGGCCGGTCTGGCTGATCTCGTCGGTCTTGACGCGAATGACCGTCGCGCCCTCCGTCACGAAGAACAGCTCGTGCTGCGGGCCCACCGTCTTCATGGCCGCGAGGTTACCCTTACGTTCGGTCATTTGAATGGTGTAGACGCCCTGGCCGCCGCGATTCTGCTCCGGGTAGTCCGCGACCGGCGTGCGCTTGCCGTAGCCGCGCTCGGTGATGACGAATAGATCGCCGTTGCCGTTAGTGACTTCCATGCCCAGAACGCTCACGCCGTCCTTCAGACCGATACCGCGAACGCCGCTGGTATCGCGGCCGGTGGCGCGCACCTGCTCCTCGGAGAACATGATCGCCTTGCCCGCGGTGGTGGCCAGGATAATCTTGTCGCCCTCGCGCACGCGGCGCACGTTCAGCAGCGCGTCGTCGTCACGCAGGTTGATAGCGATCAGGCCGTCGCGACGGCTGCGGTCATATGCGCTCATCACGGTCTTTTTGACCATGCCGCTCTTGGTGGCAAACATCAGGTACTCGTCGGCCGGGAACTCGCGGCAGCTGATGACGCTCGCGATCTTCTCGCCTTCCTCGAAGGGCAGCAGGTTGACGATCGCGGTACCGCGCGCCTGGCGCGTACCCACCGGCAGCTCGTGCACCTTCAGGCGATAGACCTTGCCCTTGCTCGAGAAGAACAGCACGTACTCGTGCGTGGACGCGATGAACATCTCATCGATAACGTCGTCCTCTTTGAGGTTGACGCCCGACACGCCCTTGCCACCGCGCTTCTGGGCACGGTAGGCAGCCACTGGGATACGCTTAACGTAGCCGGTGTGGGTGATGGTCACGACCATATCCTCGTCGGCGATGAGGTCCTCGACATCCAGGTCCTTCTCAACCTGGCTGATTTCGGTACGGCGCTTGTCGCCAAACTTCTTGGAGATCTCGCGCATCTCTTCCTTGATGACGCCCAGAATCTTCTCCTCGTGCGCCAGCAGGTCCTCGTAGTAGGCGATGGCGCGGCGCAGGCCGTCCAACTCTTCTTGGATCTTGTCGCGCTCCAGGCCGGTCAGGCGGCGCAGCTTCATCTCGAGGATGGCCGTGGTCTGCTCGGGCGTAAAGCCAAAGCGTTCGATCAGTCGGCTGCTGGCCTCGGAGTCGGTCTGCGAGGAGCGGATGATGCTGATGACCTCGTCGATATGGTCAAGGGCCATCAGGTAGCCCTCGAGGATATGCGCGCGGGCCTGGGCCTTCTTAAGGTCGAAGCGGGTGCGGCGGGTGACGACGTCGACCTGGTGGTCGATGTAGTGCTGCAGCATCTCGCGCAGGCTCAGGCATTTGGGAACGCCGTTGACGAGTGCCAGGTTGTTGGCGCCAAAGGTCGTCTGCAGCGAGGTGTACTTATACAGATTGTTGAGCACGACCTGCGGAATGACGCCCTTCTTGAGCTCGATGACCAGACGGATGCCCTTCTGGTTGGACTCATCGCGCATATCCGAGATGCCCTCGATGCGCTTGTCGTTGACGAGCTGGGCGATCTTCTCCTGCAGGGTGCCCTTGTTGACCATGTAGGGAATCTCGGTAAAGACCAAGCGGCTGCGGCCGGTCTTGGTGGACTCCACGTGTGCCTTGGCACGCACGGTAATGGAGCCGCGACCGGTCTCGTAGCTCTGCTTAATGCCGGCGCTGCCCATGATGATGGCACGGGGGGGGAAGTCCGGACCGGGCATGAGCTGCATGAGCGCGTCGACGGTGGCGTCGGGGTTGTCGATCAGGTAGCAGGTGGCCTCGATCGCCTCGGTGAGGTTATGCGGGGCGATGTTGGTGGCCATGCCGACGGCGATGCCCTGGCTGCCGTTGACCAGCAGGTTGGGGAAGCGCGCAGGCAGCGCCACGGGCTCGGCGAGCGATTCGTCGTAGTTGGGCTGCCAGTCGACGGTATCCTTCTGCAGGTCGCGCAGCAGTTCCATGGCGGGCTTTGCCAGGCGGCTCTCGGTGTAACGCATGGCCGCCGCGCCGTCGCCGTCGATGTTACCGAAGTTGCCGTGACCATCGATGAGCGGCGTGCGCATGGAGAACCACTGCGCCAGGCGAACCATGGCCTCGTAGACCGCGGAGTCACCGTGCGGATGGTACTTACCGATAACTTCGCCGACCGTCCAGGCCGACTTCTTATGTGGGCGGTTGGGGTAGATGCCGCTCTCGTTCATCGCGTACAGGATGCGGCGGTGTACCGGCTTTAAGCCGTCGCGCACGTCCGGCAGGGCGCGCGCCGTGATAACCGACATCGAATACTCGATGAACGACTGCTTCATCTCGCGACCGAACTCCGAAATCTGGAGCTGGCCGCCGTTGATGTCCTCGCCGGCCGAGGCGCCACGATCGACTTCGCCAAAGCTCTCCTCGAGCTCACCGTCGTCGTCCTCTTCCTCGTCATCATCGGCATCGGGGTTATAGGCGTCCGGATCGCCGTCCTCGCCCTGCTCAGCACGGGCAAGCAGGCGCTTCAGATCATCGGGCATACCGGCATCGCCGGCCTCGTCCATACCCTCGCTATTGTTGATATCGTCTGCCACGTTACCTCCTCTTAAGCATCAAGGAATCGTGCATCATGTGCGTGTTTTTCAATGTACTCGCGGCGATAGCCGACCTCGGAACCCATCAGCTCGCGCACGGCGCGGTCCGCCACCACGGCGTCTTCGATCGACACACGCTGCAGGATGCGGGTCTTGGGGTCCATCGTCGTCGAGGCGAGCTGCTTGGGGTCCATCTCGCCCAGGCCCTTGTAGCGCTGGACGGTATAGCCCTTGCGCTTTTTGGTGATCTTGCCGTCCTTGGCCTTGCCGTCCTCGTCGTTATCGTCGGGGTTCAGGCCCAGGCTCTGGATGGTGTCGCGCAGGATCTCGTCTTCGGACTGGCGGCCGTTGGGATACACGTAGTGGATCTTGTTGCGCACCTTAATGCCAAAGATGGGCGGGCAGGCAACATAGACGTAGCCGGCATCGATCAGCGGACGCATGTACTTGTAGAAGAACGTCAGCAGCAGGATGCGGATATGCGCACCGTCGACGTCTGCATCGGTCATGATGATGATCTTGTGGTAGCGCGCCTTGGTGATATCGAAATCGCCGCCGTCGCCGGCACTCGTCGTGACGCCGCAGCCGATCGCGGTAATCAGCGACTGGATGGTGTCACTCGAGAACGCGCGATGGTCACCAACGCGTTCGACGTTCAAAATCTTGCCGCGCAGGGGCAGAATCGCCTGGATGTCTCGGCGACGGCCGTCCTTGGCCGAACCGCCTGCCGAGTCGCCCTCTACGATGAAGAGCTCGGTCAGCTCGGCATCGCGCACCGAGCAGTCGGCGAGCTTACCGGGCAGGGACGCCGTCTCGAGCAGGCTCTTGCGGCGGGTCGCCTCGCGCGCCTTGCGGGCGGCATTGCGCGCCTTGCAGGCCTGTTGCGCCTTCTTGACGATCTCGCGAGCGGGCTTAGGGTGCTCCTCGAGGTAATCGGCAAGGCCGTCGGTCACGATCTTGAGCGTCAGCGCGCGCATATAGGAGCTGCCGAGCTTGGCCTTGGTCTGGCCCTCAAACTGCGGATCGGGCAGCTTGACCGAGATAACGGCCGAAAGGCCCTCGCGCACATCGTCGCCGGTCAGATTGGCGTCTTTTTCCTTGAGCAGGTTCTGCTTGCGCGCATAGTCGTTGATCACGCGGGTGAGCGCGGTGCGGAAGCCCTCAAGGTGCATGCCGCCCTCGGGGGTGTAGATGTCGTTGGCAAACGACATGACGTTCTCGCCGTAGCCGCTATTCCACTGCAGGGAAACCTCAACCTCGCCCATCTTGGCCACAGGTGCGTCCGGGTCCGATTTGCCCTCGATGTAGATAGGCTCCTTAAAGGCCTCGGGGACGTCTTTGCCCTCGTTAAGGAACTTGACGAAGTCGATGATGCCGCCCGCGTAGCAAAACTCCTCCACGTGGGGAGTAGACTCGCGCTCGTCAGTCAGCACGATTTTGAGGTTCTTATTGAGGAACGCCGTCTCCTGCAGACGGTTGTGCAGCGTATCGAAATCGTAAATGCAGGTCTCGAAGATCTCGTCGTCGGGCCAGAAGGTGACGGTGGTGCCCGTCGAATCCGAGGTGTCCACGACCTCCATCTTCTTGACGGTCTTGCCGCGCGAGAACTCCATCTCGTAGGTGTTGCCGTCGCGACGAACCTGAACGACCACGCGCTTGGACAGTGCGTTGACGACGGAGATGCCAACGCCGTGCAGGCCGCCCGAGACCTTATAGGCCGAGTTATCGAACTTACCGCCGGCGTGCAAGATCGTCATGACGACCTCGAGCGTCGGGATCTTTTTAACAGGGTGCTCGTCGACGGGGATGCCGCGCCCGTTGTCGACGACCGTGATGGAGTTGTCGGCGTGGACCGTCACCTGGATCTCGGTGCAGAAACCGGCCATGGCCTCGTCGACGGAGTTGTCAACGATCTCCCACACCAGGTGATGCAGACCGCTGGCGCTCGTCGAGCCGATATACATGCCCGGGCGCTTACGAACGGCCTCGAGACCTTCGAGAATCTTAATCTCGCCGCCATCGTAATCGTTTTCGTTTGCCACACGTCCTCCTTCAGTCAAGAAAATGTGTACAGCCTTACTAGTTTATCGTAAAAAAATACCCTCGGGAACGAGGGTATTTGGCTCTACAAGGCCACCAGATGCGATTTAAGGCTCTTTTTTGCTTTGCACGCCCTTGGCCCACTCGGCACTGGCTCTCATGGCATTCTCGAGGGCCTCGCGCAGTTTTTGGTCTTCGATGGGTGCCACTTGGCGCTCAATCTCGGTGCGCTCGGCCTCACTTAGGTCGGCGTGCGGGGCCGGCGGGCGCTCGGTCGTCGCCGGGCGCAGGCGCTCCTTGGCGGCGGGCGGCGTGTGACCGGGTGCGGTGGTTTTGAACACCAGGCCGTCCACATGCGCACCGGCGCGCTCCATGCGCGCGCGGATGATCTCACGCAACAGCGTCATTTCCTGCGTCCACGAGGGCGAATCGAGATATACCAGCAGCTCATTGGACTCGGGCAGGTAGCGCAGACCCGTCACATGCCGCCCCTCGCGTGTGCCCGAGCACACCGCGTTCCACGCGCGATAGACCGCGCGCGACTCCTCGGCAGCCTCCATCTGCGCACGGCGCTCAGGCGTCACCGACGCCAGGATGCGCTGGCGCTCTGCGTTCAAAAACCCACTGAAGGCGACCGTCTCGCTCTCGCGCTCGTAATTAGCACGTCTCACCCATGCTCACCACCTTGGCTCGATCAAGCAGGTCATCGGTAAAGTATCCCAGGTTGGTCGTGGTTATGACCGTTTGGATATCATCGCCGATCAGCCGCAGAAAAGCACCGCGGCGCTCGCCGTCGAGCTCGCTCATCACGTCGTCCAGAAGCAACAGCGGAGCAGTACCCAGAACATCGCGAGCCACGGCCACCTCGGCCACCTTCCAGGACAGTACCAACGTTCGCTGCTGTCCTTGGCTGGCAAATGAACGAGCGGAGCGACCCGCCACGGTAAATTCAATCTCGTCGCGATGCGGCCCCACCAACGTCACGCCGCGGCGAATTTCCTCGCCGGCGTGCTCATCAAGGGCGGCCAGCATGCGCTCGTACGCCCAGCCCTTCAGCTCTTCGCGATCCTCGACCTGGGGCAAATCCCCCAGCGTGGACGCATAGGACACGTTGGCGGCTTCACCGGACGCCACTTGCCCGTAGGCAGTACGCACATGGCCCGCCAGCCGGTCGAGCAGGGCCAACCGGTGCACGAGCAGAGCCGCGCCCGCGCGGGCAATCGAATCGTTCCACGCGCCGAGCATCTCACGGCAGCACCAGGTCTCCTTGAGCAAGGCGTTGCGCTGGGTCACGCAGCGCCCATAGGCGCTCGCAAGATCGGCATAGCGTGCGCTCAGTTGCATGCCAAAGTCATCGAGGGCGGCGCGGCGCACACTGGCGCCCCGCTTAACCATGTCCAGATGGTCGGGGCAAAACAGCACGCTCGGCAGAACCCCGCGCACACCGGCGGCAGAACATCTCTTGCCGTTGCGGCTAAACGAGCGCTTACCGTCCTCCGCGCTCAATCCCATATCAAGCACGCGGCCGTCGCCCTCGAGCCTCAGCTCGACCCTGCACGAGCCCACGCCGTCATGAACGAGCTCGGCTGCGGTCGGATGCCTAAACGAGGCGCCGCTCGTCAGCAGCTGCAGCGCCTCTATGAGATTGGTCTTTCCCGCCGCGTTGGGTCCCGCAAGTATCGTCACGCCGTCGTCTAGGGCAAGGCGATAGCTATCGAAGCTGCGGTAGTGCGCGACGGAAAGATCGCGGGCGAACATGGTCATGGCGCAACGCTAGATGCGGACCGGCATGACCAGGTACAGGTAGTTGATCTTGTCGTAGGACTTGAAGATGCCCGCCTGCGAGTAGCTCTTGAGCTCCAGCGTGATCTCCTTCTCCTTGGATAGGGCATTGAGGCAGCCGAAGATGTAGTGGTAGTTGAAGGCGATGGTGCCCGACTCGCCCTCGGCCTCGACATCGATCGTCTCCTGCGCAAGGTCCTGGTCATTGGAAATGGAGGACAGGCCCATCTGCCCGTTCTCGACATCGATCTCGAACTTGACGGCGGGGTTGGCGCTCGCGATAACGGCCACGCGCTTGAGGGCGGCGTTAAAGGCGGCGACGTCGATCTTGACGCTCGTCACGCACGAATCGGGGATGAGCTGCTTGTAGTTGGGGTACACGCCCTCGATGCGGCGCGACACGTAGGTGGTGTTGCCGGCCTCAAAGACGACCTGGGTGTCGGTAGCCCCGATCATGATGGTCGCCTGGCTGGCCATGATGTTCAGCGCGTCGTTAAAGGCGTCGGCCGGAACGTTGAGCTCAAAGGAACCCTCGAGGGTCGAGGTCTCAACCTGCGTATCGCACACGGCCAAACGGAAGGAATCGGTCGCCACCAGGCGCACGGTGTTGTTCTCGACCTTCATGTGCACGCCACCCAGGATGGGGCGGGCCTTGTCGGTCGAGGTGACGCGCCACACGCGGCCGACCATTTCGGACAAGATATCGGTCGGCAGTTCCACGGCGCTCTCGATGGCATAGGCCGGAAACTCGGGGAAGTCATTAGAATCAAGCGTGTTCAGTCGGAAAGAGCTCTTCTCGCAACCAATCAGCACCTGGCGCTCGGACAGCTCAAAGGTGACCGGGGCATCGGGGAGGGTCTTGGTGATATTGGAGAGCATCTTACAGGGGATAACCATCTCGCCCTCTTCTTCGACATGCGCCGCGATGCGATGACGGATCGAGATGGTGTAGTTAGAGGTCTGGAATTCCAAGATGCCGTCTTGCGCCTTGACGAGCACGCCCGACAGGATGGGAAGGGTGGATGCCGAAGCGACACCCTTCATAACGACGCCGATGGCTTGTGTGAGCGAGCTCTGGCTGACGGTGAACTTCATCTTTTAATACCTTTCTATAGATATAAATATCTTAATAATAGTAATAGCACTGACGAAACTGTTGATTACTCCCAAAGACGCAGGTCAGACCCAGAAAGAGAATCGACAGCAACCTGTGTGCAACGGGGGTGGTTTTCCACGTTCAAAACCTTCGCAAAACTTTTCATCACCGCGGGTTGGGTTTTAAACACCTTATGTCCGTGGTTTCGACAAGTTTTCAACAGGTGTCTCTATTTCCCTACGAGCGCAGTGTAATTTTATCGCGCAGCGACTTAAGGTCTTCGGTGACGGTGCGGTCTTCCTGGATCATCTTCTGGACCTTTTTGTAGCTCGTGCTGACGGTCGAGTGGTTGCGGTTGCCAAATTCGGCGCCCACCGCCGTGGTCGTCATCTCGCACATCTCGATGGCCAGGTAGATAGCGATATGGCGTGCTTTGGCGATATTGGCGTTGCGACGCGGGCCGATGAGCTCCTCGTGCGTCACGCCGTACTGCTCTTCGATGACGGACTGAACCGTCTGGACGTTGATCTTTTTGGCCGATGTGTCGAAGTACTGGCTGGCGATGGCATCGATATCGTCAAAGGTGAGCTCCCCGCCCTCGCGTTCGCGGTCGCCCGCCTCGCCGGCGCAGCGCTCGCAAAAGCTCTCGAGTTCGCGGATGTTGGTGCCCGAGACCTCGGCCATGTGTTTAAAGTGCTCGTCGGTCAGGTGCCCGCCGTCGCCCCCATAGGCCGCCAGCAGCGAGTCGTCGCCTGCCTCGGGAGCGGCGACGATAGTGTTCTCGTAATAGCGCTGCAAGATCTTGTATTTCATCTCGTAGCTGGGCTCTGCGACCAGGCAGAGCATTCCGGCGGTGAAGAGGCTGGACAGAAGATCGTCGATGCTCTCGTCAATGGGGGCGCGGTCTGCCGCGATGAAGAACTTCTAGTTGTAGCGGTTGCACA
>CAJMSL010000080.1 GCA_905216045.1 uncultured bacterium | reverse complement strand
GGCGGCGTCCTAAACCGCTAGACGAACGGGCCATATGTAGCAAATGCAATGGCTGGGATGGTGGGAGTCGAACCCCCATTGACGGAACCAGAATCCGCTGTCCTGCCATTAGACGACATCCCAATGACTGCATCGCTGCGCTCGGCTGTGCCTTTGCGCAAGAAAGAAATATACGGGAAGTCTCGCCGTGACGCAAGCCCCAATTTTGACTTTTTTGAAATTCAGTCAAATTGGCCTAATTTAGTCCAACCCGTGAAGGACCTGTGAAGCCGACCGCTGTACACGAGGGGCAAAACGCCGCGAGCGGTAGCCGTCAACCGTTGGCAGATTCTACCGCGAAAACGATAGCACCAGGCAACACAATCGAAGTATCAATGATCGCGTAGATATCGAGGTACCATGGACGAAGAGCTTGATTACCTATGGGAGACCCTGGGCCTCGAGATCACTGCCGACCTTTGGCCCGAACGGGACAAAATTCACCCCACGTTACGCCCCGCCATTACTGTGGTGCAGGCAAAATACCGCCGTGCATCCTTTTTGATCATGCGGATGTCATGGCACGCGGGACTCCCCGACCTTAAGCGAATCCAGGCAAGCCTCGTCGAGTTGTCCGGTATGCCGACCGTCATATCCGAGGCGCACCTGGAGCAGCGCCAGCGCGAGCGACTGCAACAGCAGCGGATTCCCTTTATCTGCCCCGGCGTTCAGGCATATCTGCCCTTTATGGACGAGGAGTACTGGAGCGGCAAGCCCAACAAACACGTAAAGGTCTACGATCCGCACGAATGGGCACAGCTGGCGGACTGACTGGGGCAGGCCCGCCGACGGAAAGTGCGTCCCAGATTTCAAGCTCAAACTGGTCCCCACTTTCCCGTCGAGCCCTCAACCGGAAACCGTATCCCACAATCGAAGCTCAGAATGGGACGTGCTTTCCGCAACCGGCCACTTTGGGAAAGTGCATCCCATTCTGGAAGCGAATTCCGGGTCGCACTTTCCGCAGCCGCTACAGCAACGCCTCGGCCCAAGCCGCTTCCCTAAAGCCGGGAATCGCAAAGTCGTCGCCCACCAGCAGCGGACGCTTGACCAGCATGCCGTCGGTCGCCAGCAGCTCGTAGCACTCCCGATCCGTCATGCCCGCATCCAGACGCGCCTTCAGGCCCAGCTCTCGATATTTCATGCCCGACGAATTAAAGAGGCGCCGCACCGGCAGCCCCGAACGAGCAATCCAGGTCGCAAGCTCATCAGCCGTGGGATTGTCCAAAACGATATCGCGATCGATATACTCTACCCCATGTTCGTCCAGCCATGCCTTGGCCTTCTTACAGGTCGAGCACTTGGGATATTCAACAAACAGTACGGTCATGGGAATCCTCCGAATATAGATCAGCCAACGCAGGCACACGCCACACGAGGCGCCTTCGTATGATGGGCCAATTGTAGCCCACGGGTCACACACTAAACGAACCGTACCCCGAATCCGCGTTTGATGAACGGCAGCAGCTCCATTGCCTCGGGCGTGATATGGCCCGCAACGTTCATGCGCTCGTCACCGGGAAGATCGACCCGCGCAATCTCAAGCTCGCCTTCGTAGCGCCCATATCCGCTATTGCTCACAGCGATCGACCCCGCCTTTCGCGGCAGGCCGGCTCCGGCATCCGTCGGCACGGAATCCGGCTTATGCGTCGTACGTGACTCCTGAGACCTAAAGATGAGGACGCTCGAGTCGGGCCGGTCGTGATGAATCTGCCCGCGCACATAGGCATAACCGGGCTCAAGCTCGCATTGCAGGTCCACGTATCCGGCGGAAACTTGAGCAAACTGCGCCCAGCCAGCATCGGATAGATCGGGGTCGCCGACCACCACAATGTCGCAATCGGCGCCATGTGCAAGCTCAAGCATATTGAGAGCATCCTTTGACGCGCGACCGCGCTGCGCCTCGACCGTCGGCAGTCTCTCGAATACCGGCCCGCGAACGTTAGCATCACCCGGCACAAAAGCCATGATTTCGAATCCAAGCGCCGCAAGACGAAGATTCACCCGAGCAATGTCCTCCAGAGCTAAACCGGTATAAGGCTTGGGGTAAAAATTGTGGCAGGCGTCAAAACGAGTCACATCGGCACCGGCCTCACGCCACGATGCGATTTCATCAGAACTCACCGTCGATGCATTGACCACAATGTGAAATACACCGGACAGCTCCGCGACCCGCTGGGCGCTAAAGCCATAGTCCAAACGAAGGTATTCCACCCCCAGATCGCGCAGGTCCTCGATGCGCTCAAGCCCGAGCAAATCGCACGTGCGAGGCCCCACATCGGCAATGAGCGCAATGCCGCGGGCGGAAAGCAGCGACAGCACATGACGGACCTTATCGGCATACGCCGCTCCCCCATCCTCGGGAATATGCAGCGAGGTGAACGCATAGCGCGCACCCGCCGCGGCACCATGTTCAATCGTCCGCTCAATATCCTGCAGAGGGCTGGAAAGATAAATCGAAATACCCGTTTTCACGCTTCAACGCTCCTTTAAAAAAGGCCGGCGGAGCAGCTAGCCCCGCCGGCACAACCATAACATCAAGAAATCTGCCGCGCGCCGCGAACCCCGAGCAACACGGCTCGCGATATCAAACTACTCGCCAAAGAACTCGTTGATCTTCTGCTCGTCGACACCGAAGAACCACGTCAGGACAAAGCCGGCGGCATAGGCAAGCAGCATAGCGGCAACGTAGCCGAGCTGCTGGCCAGGAACGACGATCAGCAGGCCAAACAGACCGGAAACGCCCTGAGAAACCGTGCCGATGTGAAGCAGCGCCGCGAGCGCGCCGCCAAATCCGGCACCCAGGCAGGCCGTCACAAACGGACGAACGAGCGGCAGCGTAACAGCATACATCAGAGGCTCGCCCACACCCAGGATTCCAACGGGGATGGACTCTGCGACGTACTTCTTGAGCTTGGCGTTCTTGGTCTTAAAGTACAGCGCCAAACCGGCACCGACCTGGCCGCCGCCAGCCATCATAAGGATGGGAAGCAGGTAATTGATACCCTTGGTAGCGCCGTCGGGATCGTTGAGCATAGCGTGGATCGGCGTGAGCGCCTGATGCAGGCCGACGGACACCAGCGGCAAGAAGCCTGCCGACAGGATATAGCCGCCCAGGACGCCCAGCTTCTCGAAGATAAAGGTCAAAACGCTAAAGATGGCAGTCGTCAGCCATGCGCCAACCGGCTGGATGACGAGCATCAGAGCAAAGGCGCCGATGATGAGCACCAGCAGCGGGGACAAGAACGTGTCGAGTGCGTTGGGCATAACCTTGCGAATCTGACGCTCCATCCAGGCAAAAAATGCGCCAGCGATGAGAGCCGCGATCATGCCGCCCGCTGCAGGGTTGTACTGCGCACTGGTGAGCGGCAGCAGAATGGCAGCGGCAGGATCAGCCGCGCCAGGCGCAAGCAGGGGCATGGCGCTGTTGGCGATACACATCATGCCGGCGATGCCGCCCAGCGCAGCGGAGCCACCAAACTCACGAGCCGCGTTATAGCCCACCAAGATGGGCAGATAGGCAAACAGGGCCCAGCCCATGGAACGAATGCCCTGGTACCACCACTCGCCTGCAAGCGCGCCTGCCGTCGAGACGTTAATGACGTTGCAGATACCGTTGATGAGGCCAGCCGCAATGATGCCGGGAAGCAGGGCGACGAAGACATTGGAAATCTTCTTGAGGAAGGCCTGAACCGGCTTAGACTCGTACTTGGCCTTCTGCGCGGCCTTGTTTGTGGCCGCAGCGTCAACCACGCTCTCGTCAGCAACGCCTTTCGCAAGGCCGGTGAGCTTGGAGAACTCCTCGAGCACCTTATTCACCTTGCCCGGACCCAGCACGATCTGCATCGTGTCGTCCTCGACCAGGCCCATCACGCCGTCGAGTGCCTTAATACCCTCCGTGTCGACGTTGACCGTATCTTTGACGGTCACGCGCAGGCGCGTCATGCACGCCGCGTTTGCGAGCACGTTGTCTTTACCGCCCAAAAGGTCCAACAGCTTTTGGGCCAGCTCTTTGTTCGTCATAACTCCTCCTTGTATTGGGTATCTCGTCTGGATGTCATATCAGCTCACGCCGCGCACCTATTGGGCGTCGGCATTTCTCTTCTCATGGCCACTCACCGCAGTACGGACATGGCCGTGCGCCCGTTCAAGAGCTACCGCAGCCTGCTCGGCATCGCAGTCCAACAGCACCGAGACAATAGCGGTTTTTACGTGGCCGCCGGCATCCGCAAGCGCCTGAACAGCGCGCTCGCGCGTGCAGTCGGTCGCTTCCATCACGATGTTCTGGCTGCGCACCACCAACTTCTCGTTCGTCTGCTGCACATCGACCATCAGGTTTTGGTACACCTTGCCAATCTTGACCATGGCACCGGTCGAAATCATGTTGAGAATGAGCTTTTGAACCGTTCCCGCCTTGAGTCTCGTTGAGCCGGTCAGCACCTCGGGACCGGGCACGGGCTCAATGGCAAGATCTGCGCTCTCCCCGATCTTCGACCCTTGGTTACAGGCAATTGCAATGGTCTTGCACCCAGTTGCCTTGGCGTACACAAGGCCGCCCACCACATAGGGAGTACGACCGCTTGCCGCCAGGCCAACGACAAGATCCTTGTCCGAGAGTCCACGCTCCCGCAGGTCGCTCGCGCCAAGCTCCTCGCTGTCTTCGGCACCTTCGACAGCCTTGATAAACGCCGTCTCGCCCCCAGCAATGAGCCCGACGACCAGATCGGGCGATACGCCAAACGTAGGCGGGCACTCCGAAGCGTCAAGCACGCCCAAACGACCACTAGTGCCCGCGCCCATGTAAAAGACGCGACCGCCGCGCTCAAGCGCCTCGGCAGCCCAGTCGATTGCCGTGGCAACCTGTTGCAACACTTTCGTGACCGACTGGACGGCACGGAGATCCTCATCGTTCATCGTCGTGACGATTTGCAGCGATGTCATCGTATCGAGGTCCATTGACCTTTGATTACGCTGTTCGGTCGTGAATTTTGTTAAATCGAGCATTTCATTCACCTCATCTTTCCTGTTTCTCGATGTAGTTTTGCTTTATGACATGCGTCGCCCGTTCGTAGTCGCTGGCAACGTAAGCAGCGTACAGGGCATCGACAACCATAAGCTGGGCCATACGCGAAGCCATGGCACCGCTGCGGACCAAGGGTTCACTCGCAGCGACGCCGAGCACGGCATCGGCCATGGTGGCAAGCTTGGATGATCCATCTACTTTGGTAACGGCCACAACGGGACAGTTGTGACGTTGAGCCTCGGCGGTGCAGTCCAGCACCTCTTGCGTCAAGCCCGAGTAGCTAAAGGCGATTGCCATATCGCCCTCATGCATGTTCTTGGCACATAAGAGCTGATCATGCCAGTCGTCGTACAGATGGCACTCTTTGTCGACACGCATGAGCTTTTGCGCCAGGTCGTGCGCGACCAAACGAGAGGCACCAATACCGAACAGATTGACCGCGCGTGCCCGCTTAAGACGGGCCGCGCATCGCTCCAAGACGGTGTAATCGAGCGTTCGCGCCGTCGCCTCGATTGTGCGCACGTTGCTTTTCATCACCTTCCCCACGATACGTTCGACGCTGTCATCCATGGAGATGTCCTCGAGGGCTATGTCTTTCTTGTCACCTAAGAGCGCCAGCTCGGCAATCAGTTCGCGCTGGAACTCCTTGTAGCCCGCAAAACCCAAACGCTTGCAAAAGCGCAAAATGCTCGAGGGCGAGGAGAACGTGACATCGGCAAGACCGCGGACGGACAGCCCGACCACCTCGTGCGGATGAGCGCTTACATATGCGATGACATTGCGTTCCGCCGGGCTCGCGCTGAGCTCACGCTCGCGAAGCCGCAAAAGCAATCCGTTTGCCATCTCAAACACCTCCGTTGAGAAGAATTAAAGACCAACGAACGATTCGTACCGGATACAAACAGCTTTTGCGGTACATTGTGCCGCATCGTGGCGCACAAAGGGCGAGCGTTCTACCGCTCGCCCCTCAAATCCGACCGCTCGGAAATACGCACGACACAAAATAATTCAACAAGGTCGCATTATCAGAAACGGGTTTGTTACCGGCTAGCGCCTCGCATGGGCGCCGATCGGCCGAGTCGCATGGCGCACCAACGCCGCCGTCAGCAATACCAACAGCATGGCGATAACATAGCCCGCAGCATCGAATCCTAAATCGATAACGTCGAAATGCCTGCCGGGAACAAAGATCTTATGTACCTGATCGCCAACGGAGCAGGCGGCGCAAAAGAGCAATACGGGCACGCAACGGGAGCATACGCTCCACGGACGCCTGGAAAAGCAAACCACGACCACCGAGGCGAACAATCCGACGAAGAAAAACTCTACGGTATGGGCAACGCGACGGACGTTCGTGCCCACCCACATGCGAATGGAAGCAAGTCGGCCAGACCGGACATTCGAGGCAGCCGAATCGGTGCCCCCGGTCATTCCGTTCTCCGCCTGAGCTTCACCCGTGGCATCGACAGCCTGAACGCCCGTAGCCTGACCCTCCACCACACGCGCGGTGGACTCGCTCAGCAACGACGTCTCCACCGCATTTTGCTCCATCAGCACCCAGATGCCCGCCAGCGTTGCAGCGAACAGAACGATCGCGGTCCATCCGATTATTTGTTTTACGCGCGCCAAGGGTCAACCTCCTTTTTTGAATATCAGCGAGTGTAGCCCCAAATGGCATCGTCACCGTATCAAAATTTGAATCGCAACAGGAAGCGACAAAGCGACGCAAAACCCTACCCCGCCTCGCGCATCCAGCGATCGAACGTCCCCACGCACACGCCCAGGCACTTTGCTGCCTGGCTGCGGGTAATATCGCCCGCCTCATAGCTATCGCGCACCAGCTCAAACTGAGGAGGGCATGGCTTGCGAGGTCGACCGAAACGGACCCCTCGCGCTCGCGCCGCTGCAATCCCCTCCGCCTGGCGCCGATGGATATTCTCGCGCTCCACCTGCGCCACGTAGCTCAGCAGTTGCAGCACAATATCGGCAATCAGGACGTTGGTCACATCCGGCGCGCCGCTGGCCCTGACGCGCGTGTCAAGCAATGGCATGTCCAACACCACAATGGCAACCCCGAGCTCCTTGGTAATGCGTCGCCATTCCTCAAGAATCTCGGAGTAATTACGACCAAGTCGGTCGATAGAAAGCACCACCAGCACGTCCCCGTCTCCCAGGACGTGCAACAGCTCGCGATAATGCGGTCGATCGAAGTCCTTGCCGCTCGCATGGTCGGCATAAATATTCGCTGAGCCCACGCCATAGGCGCCCAGCGCATCCAGCTGCCGATTCAGATTCTGATCGCGCGAACTCACCCGCGCATACCCGTACACCGTCGCCATCTCATCCCCGCTTTCTTGTAAACCTGCCAAAAGGGACAGGTTTATTTTGGTAGGTTTTACCTCCCAAATAGCAGGTAAGCGGGCGGCCGAGCAGACGGCAAGGTAGCCACTATTCAAATGCGGAGGGCGGCCCCGAAAGACCGCCCTCCGCTCTCTCCCACGAGTCGGGATTTAGCTAATGGATAAGCTTAAAGTCCAAGTGTCCACGCGTGGTATTGACGCGCGAGACCTCGATAATCACGCGCTGGCCCAGTTCATAGCGAGTCCCCGTGTCGGCGCCCGTCAGCGTAAGCGCGTCCTCGTCGAACTCGAACCACTCGTTGCCCAGGCTCTTAATTGAAACCAGGCCCTCGACCTGTGTTAGGTCCAAGCGCACAAAGAGGCCCATGCTGCTAACCCACGAGACGGTTCCGGCATAGCGCTCACCCAGACGGTCCTCATAGTACTGGGCAATCTTGATCTTTTGCGTCGCATGGCTGGCGGCATCTGCCGCGCGCTCGGCATCGCTACATGCGCGGCAGATCTGCGGCAGAATGCGCGGCAGCGACTCGCGCCCCTTGCCGATCAGCCACGGCGTACGGACCAAGGCGTCCTTGCCGCCGAGCTGCTCATAGGCCAACTGCAGTTTGAGCACGCGGTGCACCACCAGATCGGGGTAGCGACGGATGGGACTCGTAAAGTGACAGTAGCACGGCGCGGCGAGCGCAAAGTGGCCCTCGTTGCGCGGCTTGTACAGCGCGCGCTGCATGCTGCGCAGAAGCAGCGTGTTGACGAGCGGTGCGTTGGCCGTACCGGCGGCAGCATCGACTGCAGCCTGCAGCTCATCGGGGCTCCCCAGGGCAATACCGGCAGCACGGCGATCGTCGATGATGCCTAGCTGCGCCAGCGCAACGGCAGCACCGTGCAGGCTATCGGGGCTCGGATCCTCATGCACGCGATAGCAGGCCTCGATATCACGGTCTGCCAGCCACTCTGCAACGCACTCGTTGGCGAGCAGCATAGCTTCCTCGATAAGCGACGTGGCACACGAACGTTCACGCGCCACAATCTGCACGGGCACTCCGTCCTCATCCAATAGAGCGCGAATCTCGGCCGTGTCAAAATCGACTGAGCCGCGGGCGCGACGAATGCGACGGCGAAGTTCGGCGAGTTCGTTGGCGGCGACAAGGAAATCGCCGAGGTCGACGTTGTAGCCGCGGGCGGCCTCCTCGCACGCAAGACCGCGCTCAAGCGCTTCCTCGCGCGAGGCCTCGGCAGCCGCAACATCCTCGGCTGCACCCTCCAGCACCGAATACTCAACCGCGCCGGCACGCACCAGCAGCGCCTCGGCGCCGTCATAGTCCATACGCACACGCGAGCGAATCACGCTGGGATACGGATCGAAATGCCGCACGCGACCCTGCGCATCGAGCTCGAAAACGACCGTAAACGCAAGCCGGTCCTCGTCATGGCGAAGCCAGCA
>CAJMSL010000079.1 GCA_905216045.1 uncultured bacterium | reverse complement strand
GCCTTAGCAATTACGCACAGGTAACCGCATATGGATACCATCGTGGTTGCCGTCTTGTACTTGCCGAGCTTATCGGCCGCAACGACCACACCGGCCGCACTCGCGACCATGCGAAGGGCGCTCACCAGCAGCTCGCGGAACAGGATAATGAACACGGACCACACGGTCACCGCGCCAAAATCCAAGAACAGCAGCAGGGCCGAGAACACGAGCAGCTTATCGGCGATGGGGTCCAAGAATTTACCGAAGTCGGTGATCTCGTTGCGCGAACGCGCCAGATAACCGTCGACCTTATCGGTGCACGACAGGATCTCATACAGAATGAAGGCAGCGGCGGCGAGCGGGCCGGCGAAGGTGCTCCAATCCGTACCGGCAACACTCGTGTGAGAAAGCGCCGACACGATCATGAACACCGGGATACAGACGATGCGACCGCACGTCACGATGTTGGCGGGCGTCCAGACACTCGTCAGTTCCTTATTGCTCTCGTTAGCCACGACGCTCTCCTACTCCACAACATGACCGATAAGCTCATAGCAGAAGCTATCGGTAAACTCGACAGTCAGAATATCGCCCACGGACGCCTCGCTGGCGTCCAGATGCACCGCGCCATCGGAATCGGGCGCCTGGAACCAGGCATGGCCGATCAGCTCGGCGCCGTCCTCGGTTTCTTCGATACCGTCGACGATCACCTGGGCGCGCTCGCCCACATGTGCGGCGGTAGCGGCAAAACCGAGCGACTCGGCCAGGTCCATGGCCTCCTGGGCGCGCTCGAGCTTAACCTCTTCGTCGACCTGGCCCTCCATCTTAGCGGCCAGGCTGCCCTCCTCCTGCGAGTAGGCAAAGACGCTCGTATAGTCAAACCCGACGGTGTCCATAAAGTCGATAAGATCGCGGAACTCGTCGTCGGTCTCGGTCGGAAAGCCGACCATAGCCGTGGAGCGAATCACGATGCCGGGGATGCGCTCACGCAGATCGCGGAACAGGTCCTCGAGCTCCAGGCGCGAACCGGAGCGACGCATAGCCTTGAGGATGCGCGCGTCGCAGTGCTGCACGGGGATATCGATATAGGGCAGGACCTCGGGCGTATCGCGAATCGTATCGATAAGCTCATCGGTCATGCCCTCGGGCTGCAGATAAAGCACGCGGACCCAGACGTTGTGCGGGCGCACGGCCTCGGCGACGGCACGCAGCAGCTGCGCCAGATTGCGCGGCAAGCCCTCGGCGACATCCTCGTCAGCAAAGTCGGTGCCCCAAATACCCGTGTCCTGGCCGATCAGCACGATCTCGCGCACACCGCCGGCAACCAGGTCGCGCACCTCGGAGATAATGCTCTCGGCATTGCGCGAATGATAGCGACCGCGAATATAGGGGATCATGCAGAAGCTGCAGAAGCGGTTGCAGCCATCGGAGATCTTGACGTAGGCGACAGCGCCCTCGACGGTACGCTTGACCTGCGGGATATAGGCTGCAATCTCGCGCTCGACACCCAGCACGCCATCGATGACCGCCACGATGCCGTCCTCCTCGTCGGCCTTCACAAAGGCAGCGACCTCGGGCAGCTCGTCAGGCAGGTCGTCGCCATAGCGCGACGGCACGCAGCCGCACATGACGATGGGGCAAGAACGAACGCCGTCCTGAACCTCGTTGGCGAGCTCGAGCGTGGTCTCGATGCTCTCGGACGTTGCGGAAGCGAGGAACGAGCATGTATTGACGATGGCGATATCGGCATCCTGCGGATCGAATGCCTCCTCGTAGCCTGCGGCGCTCAAAAGAGAACGCATGCGGTCGGTGTCAACCTCGTTCTTAGCGCACCCGAGGGTGATGTAGAGCACGGAGCCCAACGGTGTATCCATGTTGGAGAGCGGTCCTTTCGAATGATAATTAGCGGTAGTTGGTGAACTGTAGCGGCTGGCCGTAGTCCTGGTCGCGCAGGAACTGAATCACGGTCTGCAACGCGTCCTTCGAAGCAGAGGAAACACGCAGCTTGTCGGCCTCGATGGTCACCTTAACCTTGAGCTTTTGGTCCTTGATGTCCTTGTTGATCTTCTTGGCGGTCGCCTGGTCGATACCCTCGACGATATGGCCGAGCACGCGCACGGTGCCGCCCGACGTCGCCTGCGGAGCATCCCACGAGACAGCCTTGAGGTCGATGCCGCGCTTGATGAGCTTGGAGCTCAACACATCGATAATCTGCTTGGAGACAAAGTCGGCCGGGGCGTTGATCGTAAAGAGCTTGTCGCCCTTCGAAAGCTCAACCGTAGCGCCGGAATCCTTAAGGTCATAGCGCTGGGAAATCTCGCGCGTGGTCTGCTGGAAGGCGTTGTCGACCTCTTGCATGTTGTCCTAGGACTCGACGTCGAAGCTGTAATCTTTAGCCTTGATGTTTCCTTTCGCGTACGAGCGGCTTAGTAGCTATCGTACGAATAGTCGGTAGAATCGGTGGGCGTCTGACCGTCAGTTGCGGTATCGGTGCCATCCGTGGACTGGGAATCGGTACCATCGGAGGTGTCGGTACCATCGGAGGTGTCGGTACCATCGGTGGTGTCGGTACCATCAGAACTTTCACCATTCGCGGAATCAGTCGTCTCCTTCTTGGGAACGGTGATCGTCACACGCGCCACGCCCGAGGTCTTGGTATCGTAACGGACCTTTTCACCGTTCTTGGTAACGGTGACATCGGAAGGCTTGGACGTGGTGATCTCGATCGAGGACTCGGGCGTGTACTCCTGCTCAAAGGGGCCAGTCGCCTGGGCGCCATAGACCGACTTGCCGTCGACCTTGACCTCAATCCACGCGGTCTTTCCCTTGGCAACGGAGACCTTGACCTTCGTGACCTCGTTCTCTTCCTTCTTGGCCGTCTTGGTGGCGTCCGAATCGGTCGACTCATCCGTCGCCTCATCGGTATCTTCGTCCTCGTCGACCGTTTCGGTCTTCTTAGAAGACTTCTTGGTCGTCGTCTTGGTAGCAGTGGGCGTCTCGGGCGTGTTCGCGGGCGCCGATGTTGCGCTGCCGCGCAGAAGCACCACGATGAGCACAATCAACAGCAGCGCAACGGCGCCGATGCCGGCGTAGACGATACGCGGATCGAGCCCGTTATTTTGAGGAGTACGTGATCCGCCGCGTCCACGACTGGAACTGCTGCGGCCGCCTCCCTGAGGCATACGACCACGGTTGCTATCGGAACGGCCGCGATAGCCACCCTGGCCCTGAAGGCTGCGCTGACCCGAGCGGGGCGCAAGTTCACCGCGGCCTTGATAGCCACGCTGGCCCGAACGCGGAGCCGAAGAGCGCTGGCCATACGGCTGTGATTGAGAGCGAAGACGCGGCGTCACCTGCGTGGTATCGGCATCCGCATAGCCACCGCGAGAGCGTCCCGTAGAGGCACCACGGTAACCGCGGTCGGAATAACCGCCGTCGCCGTAGCCGGCACGAGGGTCACGCGCCACGCCGCGGGCAGCGGGAAGTGCACGGTCCTCGGGCATCGGCGTACTGCGGAACCGGTCACGCTGTGAGCGAATCTCCTCGCCCGAACCCGTCTCGGTAATATAACCGGCCTGCTGAGGACGCTGTCCATAGCGGGTCGAACGACCGCCCTGAACCATCAGGAAGCGCCCGTTATCGACCGAGGAACGCGAATTGACGTAGCCGGCGGCGTCCTGAAAACGACCGCCCTGCTGCGACGTCTCGCGTTCGTATGCCATCAGATCGTCAAAGTAGGCATTGACGACCTCGCGCGGATTGAGGCCCAAAAAGCGAGCATAGCTCGAAATCATGCCCTGCGCATAGCCGCGCGGCGGCATCGAAGCAAAGTTACCGGTCTCGAAAAACTCGATGATCTGCGGCCTGATTTTGATGGTGTTGGCGACTTGCTGAATGGAAAGGCCCATTCGGCGACGCTGCTCGAGCAGCATGTCACCAAAGCGTGCAGCCATCAGAATCCTCCAAACTCACGATCTTCACGTGCCATCTCGGCGTCGACAGATTCCAGCGCGGCAAGCCCCTCCTCGTCCAACAGGACCTCGCGCGGCTTGGAACCGTCGGGCGGGCCGACGACACCCTTTTCTTCCAGCATGTCCATAATACGCCCGGCACGCGCATAGCCAACCTTCAGACGACGTTGCAGGCCAGATGTGGAGCCAAGCTGCGATTCCACCACAATATGGGCGGCTTCCCAAATGAGCGGATCATCGTCTTGCGGCTCGGCGACTCCGGTACGGACAATGCCGCCGCCACCCGCCATGGACATGGAAGCGGGCGACACGGCAGACAGGATCTCCTCGTGGTAGTCGGGCTCGCTCTGCGACTTGACGAACTCGACGATCTCGTTGATTTCATCATCCGAGACAAAGCAGCCCTGGATACGGCGGGGCTTGCCCCAGTCGACCTTAGAGAACAGCATGTCGCCCAAACCGGTGAGCTTTTCGGCACCCATCTGGTCGATGATGACGCGCGAGTCGATGCCCGTGGCGACGTTAAAGGCGATGCGGTTGGTGATGTTGGCCTTGATGAGGCCCGTCACCACGTTGGAGCTCGGGCGCTGCGTGGCCACGATAAGGTGGATACCGGCGGCACGGCCCAGCTGAGCAATACGCACGATCGAGGCCTCGACATCCTTACCGGCGACCTTCATCAGGTCCGAGAGCTCGGCGATGATGATGACCAGGTAGGGCATCTTTTGCGGCGGGTTATCGTAATGCTCAAACTCGCCGGCGGCCTGCTTTTCGTTGTAGGTCGAGATCTTACGCACGTTGAGACGCTCGAAGACCTTCAGGCGACGCTCCATCTCGGACACCGCCACTGCAGAGCGCTCGCGGCCTGCTTGGGCTCGGTCACTACAGGCACGTAAAGATGCGGCAGACCGTTATAGCCCGCAAGCTCGACGCGCTTGGGGTCGACCATGATCAGGCGAACGTCCTCGGGAAGAGCGCGCATGAGCAGAGTCGTGATGATGGAGTTGATCATGACCGACTTACCGGAACCCGTGGTACCGGCGATCAGCAGGTGGGGCATCTTGGCAAGGTCGGCGACGACCGGCGTACCCTCGGCATCTCGACCGATGGCCAGCTCGAGCGGACCGCCCTTCACATAGGGAAGCACGTCGCCCAGGTTGACGTTCTGGCGCTTGCGATTGGGGATCTCGATACCCACAAGCGAGGTGCCGGGGATCGGGGCAAAGATACGCACCGACTGGGCAGCGAGCGATAGCGCGATATCGTCCTCGAGGCTCGAACTCTTGCTCACGCGCTCGCCCTCGCCAGGTTGCAGCTTAAAGGTCGTCACCGTGGGGCCGGCGATCCAGCCGACCACGCGGGCACTACGACCAAACTCCAACAACGTGGACTGAAGCGACTCGGCAGTCTGTTCCAGCTCCTTGTCAGAAGACGCGGAGGACGCCGACTGCGGGTTGGCATGCAGGATTTCGAGCGGCGGAAGCTTGAGGCCGTCCTCTTCTTCGCCCTCGTTATCTGCGGAAGCATTGTCTGCTCCCCCATCGCTAGCCGCGGCCGATTCGACAGCACTCGAGGCAGGCGCATCGGCAACCTTGGGATGCTTCAGGAAATCGGGGATCTGCGGAGCTGCCGAGACAGGATTCACGGCATAAGGCGGCTCGGACTCGTCGATCTTATCGGGGTCGTCTTCCATCGAAAGCTGACCGGTTACCTGGTCGCGCTTTGCATGGCGGCGCGGCAGCAAAGTTGTCTTTGCGGTCTCAATCGGAGCCTCGTCGTCCTCGTCATCGCCCTCGGTGAGCTCAATCTCGCTCTCGGACCAAGACGGGTCGGGCTCGCTCGTATTGAGTTTGGGCGCAGCCTTGCCCTTCTTGGCATGGCGGCGCGGCAACAGCGTTGTCTTGGCCCGCTCGGCCTCCACGGCATCGGACACGTCGACAAACGGATCATCGTCCTCGTCGTCATCATCCAAAACCGGGTCCACATCGTTGCCCATGACCGTGGTCACGGCAGCATCGGAGCCCTTTTGACGAAGAATGCTCAGGTGCGGACGGGCAACGCCGGGCACCGACAGGGCTTCGTCGTCACCCCACGGGCTGGAGTTGACATCGGCACGACGGCGCTCGGCAAAATCTGCCGCACGGTCGCGAGCAGAGCGCAAAACGCCACCAACCGAAAAGCCGATGATGACCAGGCCCACGACGACAAGGCCCAACAGGACCACCATCGCGATAGGCTTACCCAGGGCATTCTGCAGCGCACTCGCAATAAACGCACCGATGTAGCCACCCGAGGCGGACAGATTTTGCGGCGTGAACATAAGGTCGCACGAGTCGCTCGTACCCGGCACCATCAGCGAAAGAATAGAAACGACGGCGAAACAGCAAAATGACAATCGGCAACACGTAGGCACCCAGACCAAAGCCCAGGTGGTAGAAACCGGCAACCGCAGCTGTAACGGGTGCAGTCGCCGGCGAAATCACGGCAATAAAGGACGCAATCGCCAAAACGGCGATGACCACGCCGGCGATATCGCGATTTGCTGAGGGCTCGACCAAGGGCTCAAAATCGTCGAAGACCGCCTCGTGGCCCTTATTGGCACGCAGATGGGAACCGGCACCCTTAGCAGATGCCGGTTGGTTATTGGCCTTATTGCCTTTGGCGTTTTGTGCAGATCCACGCGCCAAACTAAACCTCCATGACGACCGGGATGATCATCGGACGGGTGCGCGTACGGCTCCAGATAAAGTTAGAGAGCGAATCGCGCACGGCCTTGCGAATGGCATCGGAACCGCTGCTCGTAAAGCTGAACTTGCCCTTCTCGATCGTCTTCATAATGGACGCGGAGGCATCCTCGGAGAACTGGTCGTCGATGGCAAACGAGACGCCGCGGCCCGAGAACTCGATGGCCTCGATCTTCTTGTGCTTGAGCGAGACGATGGCAACAGCGGTAACCATACCGTCGTTGGCGAGCTTCTGACGATCGCGCAGGACGATGGGGTCGGTATCGCCGATACGCAGGCCGTCGACGTAGACGACGCCGGACTCGACGGGCGTACCGCGCTTGACGATACCGCCGCGCATCTCGAGCGTGTCGCCGTTATCGAGGATATAGATATGATCGTCCTTGATGCCCATCTTGCGGGCCAGCTGGGCATGGGCGCGCAGATGCACGGCCTCACCGTGAACCGGCATAAAGTACGTGGGCTTGGCCATGGCCATCAGGAGCTTGAGCTCCTCCTGGCTGCCGTGACCCGAGACGTGGACGAGTGCGCGATTCTTATCCCACACGTCGCAGCCAAGCTTGGCCAGGCTGTTGACGACCTGCTGCACGGCCTTCTCGTTGCCAGGAACGGGAGTTGCCGAGAGAATGACGGTATCGCCCTCGTGGATGGAGAGCGTCTTGTGCTCGCCGTTGGCCATGCGGGAGTGGGCCGACAGCGGCTCGCCTTGAGAGCCGGTGCACATGACGACAATTTTGTCATCGGGCAGGTTATCGATATCGAAGGCATCGATAATATCGGCGTCGTCGATGTTGAGGTAGCCCAGCTCACGCGCCACGCGGGTGTTGGTGAGCATGGAGCGGCCGGTCACGACGACCTTGCGACCGCACTTGCGGGCAGCGTCGCAGATCTGCTGCAGACGATGAATATGGCTCGAGAACGACGCGACGAACACGCGGCCCGGAGCATTCTTGATGGCATGCAGCAAGCTGGGACCGACCTCGGCCTCGGACTTGGTAAAGCCCGGAACCGTGGCGTTGGTGGAATCGGACAGCAGCAGGTCGATACCCTGTTTGGCAAAGCGGCTGATGGCGGCATAGTCAGGCGTGACACCATCGATGGGCGTCTGATCGAGCTTAAAGTCGCCGGTGTGCATAACGGTGCCTTGGTTGGTGCGAATGAACACGCCCAGAGCGCCGGGAATGGAGTGCGTCATCGAGAAGAAGTCGAGCGAGATGCCACCCAGATTGACGTGGCTGCCGCCCTTGACCTCACGGAACTTGGGCGCGCGGATGCGGAACTCGGAGAGCTTGCCCTCGATAAAGCCGAGCGTGAGCTTGCTCGAGAAGATGGGCACCTTATTGTTGAGGTCCTGCAGCAGGTACGGAAGCGAGCCGGTGTGATCCTCGTGTCCGTGGGTGACGACGATACCGCGGAGTTTCTCCTCGTTCTCCAGAACATACGTGTAGTCGGGAAGCACCAGGTCGATACCGGGCTGAGAATCGTCAGGGAACATGAGGCCAGCGTCGACGAGCACCATGTCGTCGCCGCACTCGAAGACCGTCATGTTCTTGCCGATACCGTCAAGGCCGCCGAGCGGAATGATCTTCAAGGGAGATGATTTTTTAGCTGCCATAGGTGAGTGTGGTTTCCTTTCTTCGAAACGGGTCTGGAACAACCGACGGGGCGCTTCTGGCAAACCGACCGTCGGGAACGTACAAACATGCATCACGGAGTCGATGCAATAACCAAAATATGATACCCATTTGCACAACAACAGACCACCCATGCATCAAAGCCCCATCTGAACCGGTCTATCCCACCGGTCTGGGGGCCAAAGGGGGGGGGGGGGGGGGGAAGTATGGAGAAAAAGAGAAGAAACAGAAGAGAAAAGTAAGATATTTTTTATACATATAACAGACTTCCTTTAATACGAAAAACAAACTTATGAATTATTCCCGAGGTATATCCAATAAAACAGCCGATTTAACTAAGACAACCTCCTTTCCATCTTGCGCCAACTTATAGCAAAAATAGCGAGAAGAGACTATCACAAATATAAAAATAGAACGATTATATACTAATATCGTACGAAGGAAGCGGACATATAATATAAAAAAGTGCGCCGATATCCCATCGTCGCACTTCTCACAATAGTTTCTATATTGTTAACTTCAAAAAATATTCTTATTGCAACATTCCCCGATAGTAGTTCT
>CAJMSL010000078.1 GCA_905216045.1 uncultured bacterium | reverse complement strand
TTTAATGGCGCCGGCGCGCCCGAGATCATCTTCGACCTCATGATCGTCGGTACGCTCACCGCGGGCGCTATGCTGATCATGTGGATTGGTGAGCTCATCACCCAGCGCGGTATCGGCAATGGCATGTCGCTGATCATCTTCGCGAACATCATGGCCGGTCTGCCGCAGGCCATCTTCTCCAGCACCGAGGGCAATGCCGGTGGCATCATCACCATGGTGATCATCTGCGCCATCATCCTGCTGGTTATCCCGCTGATTGTTTTCCTTGAGCGCGGACAGCGCCGCATCCCGGTCTCCTACGCTAAGCGCGTCGTGGGTCGTCGCATGATGGGTGGCCAGACCACCTACCTGCCCATCAAGGTCAACACCGCGGGTGTCGTGCCGATCATCTTCGCTTCGGCGCTGCTGTACTTCCCGGCTCAGATTGCCGTGTTCTTCCCCGGCA
The DNA here is from genome assembly GCA_905216045.1 of uncultured bacterium. Taxonomy (GTDB): domain Bacteria; phylum Actinomycetota; class Coriobacteriia; order Coriobacteriales; family Coriobacteriaceae; genus Collinsella. The sequence continues at coordinate 8,504 of CAJMSL010000078.1, read as the reverse complement.
TCGGCTGGATCCAGGCAGTTGCCTCTGCGCTTTCGCGCGGCTGGCTCAACTGGGTGCTTAACGTTGTCCTCATCGTGTTTTTCGCGTACTTCTACACCTCCATGGTGTTCAACCCCGATGATACGGCCGACAACCTTAAGAAGCAGGGCGGCTTTATTCCGGGCGTGCGTCCGGGTAGGGCTACCGCGGCCTACATCAAGAACGCGCTCAACAAGATTACGCTTCCCAGCGCTGTCTTTTTGGCGCTCATCGCCATCGTGCCTTCGATCATCTTCTCCTTCACGGGTAACCAGCTGATTCAAGCATTTGGCGGCACGTCCATCCTCATCATGGTCGGCGTCGTGCTCGACACGGTCGATAAGCTCGAAGGCCAGATCAAGATGTATGATTACGATGGATTCTTTAAATAGGCTAGAGGAGGATTGCTCATGAACCTCGTATTGCTCGGAGCTCCGGGTGCCGGTAAGGGCACCGGCGCACAGGAGCTCGTCGCCGAGTTTGGCGTCGCCCACATTTCCACGGGCGACCTGCTGCGTGCTGCCGTCAAGGGTGGCACCGAGCTTGGTATTCAGGCTAAGAAGTACATGGACGCTGGCGAGCTCGTTCCCGACCAGCTCGTGATCGACCTTGTCAAGGAGCGCCTTGCTGCCGATGACGCCCAGCAGGGCTTCATCCTCGACGGCTTCCCGCGCAACACCGCCCAGGCCGTGACGCTCGATTCCGAGCTCTCCGCCATGGGTCGCGAGATCGACTGCGCCCTTCTGGTCGATGTGGCCCCCGAGGTCATTATCGATCGTCTGTCTTCGCGTCGCACCTGCCGCGCCTGCGGTTACACCGGCACCGCTGCCGATGCTACCTGCCCCAAGTGTGGCGGCGAGATGTATCAGCGCGACGACGACAAGCCCGAGACCATCAAGAACCGTCTCGACGTCTACGAGAAGTCCACGAGCCCGCTCGTCGACTACTATCGTGGCCAGGGTCTGCTCAAGTCGGTCAACGGTGACCAGGCTCGCGAGACCGTGTACGGGGATGTCAAAGAGGCTCTCGGTCTATGATCAAGATTAAGTCTGCAACGCAAATCGAGCAGATGAAGAAGGCAGGAGCGCTATCTAAGATGGCGCTCCGCCACGTTGGAGCCATGGTGCGCCCCGGCGTTTCGACTTTTGAGCTCGATCAGCTCGCGGAGCAGATTATCCGCATGCATGGCGGCACCCCGGCCTTTAAGGGCTACGGCGGGTTCCCGGGGACCATTTGCGCATCGATCAACGATGCCGTGGTCCACGGTATTCCCAACCCCGACATGATCCTGCGCGATGGCGATATCATCTCCATCGATACGGGAGCCGTTGTCGACGGTTGGGTCGGCGATAACGCTTGGACGTTTTTCGTCGGCACGCCCACGCCCGAAGCCAAGGCTTTGTGCGAGATCACGCGCGATTGCCTTAAGGCTGCCATCGAGCAGGCTGTTCCCGGTAACCATATCGGGGACGTCGGTTATGCCGTTCAGTCCCTCGCCGAGTCTCACGGTTACGGCGTGCTTCGTGATTATGTGGGCCATGGCATTGGCCGCGTGATGCACGAGGACCCCAACGTTCCTAACTATGGAAAGAAGGGGAGGGGCGTTCGTCTCCAGGCCGGCATGGTCATTGCCATCGAGCCGATGGTTACGATGGGTTCCAACCATGTGAGCACGGGCTCCGATGGTTGGATCGTTACGACCAACGACCACCTGCCCGCCGCGCACTACGAGAACACCGTCGCCATTACCAACGACGGTCCGGTGATTCTCACCACGGATGCCCAAGGTGCTTGGTGTTCGCTCCAAGGCGGAGAAATGTAACAAGTTCCACTTAGTTGTGGAGCCATTACGAAGTTATTACGATGCGTACATGCGTATTGTAGAATACTCAATCGCTGTCGTTTTCTAGAGAAAGATGATTGCTTGTGAAGAAGGAAGACGCAATTGAGCTCGAGGGTACGGTAAAGGAACCGCTGCCCAATGCCATGTTTAAGGTCGAGCTCGAGAACGGTCATTCGGTTCTGTGCAACATTTCTGGCAAGATCCGAATGAATTACATCCGTATTCTCCCCGGTGACAGGGTTGTCGTGGAGCTTTCCCCGTACGACCTGACCCGCGGCCGCATCACCTATCGCTACAAATAGCGGCACGCATACACGCACTCCATTTCCGGCTGCAGGCTTAGCTCAACCTACGGTCGGATTGTGTGTGAAGACCAGCCATAGTTTTAAACGCCTGCGGCTGGGCGAGTAGATAGTAGGGAAGTAGTTTGAGCGCTACCGAAAGGAAGAACGATGAAGGTACGTCCTTCGGTCAAGAAGATGTGCGATAAGTGCAAAATCATTAGGCGCCATGGCAAGGTCCTCGTCATTTGCGAGAACCCCCGTCATAAGCAGCGTCAGGGTTAAGAGAGGAGACTACGTTGGCCCGTAATAATGGTGTCGCCCTCCCGCGTGAGAAGCGCGTTGAGATCGGTCTGACCTACATTTACGGCATCGGCCGCACCACTGCGACGAAGATTTGCGTCGAGTGCAACGTTAACGTGGATACGCGCGTTAAGGACCTCACCGAGGATGAGGTTAACGCCATCCGCGATTATATCGATAAGAACCAGATCATGGTTGAGGGCGACCTCCGCCGTGAGCGCAACCAGAACGTCAAGCGCCTTATGGACATCGGCTGCAACCGCGGCCTTCGTCACCGCAAGGGCCTCCCGGTCCGCGGCCAGCGCACCCACACTAACGCTCGTACCCGCAAGGGCCCGAAGCGTCAGATCGGTGCTAAGAAGAAGAAATAAGGAGCGCTAGATAGATGGCTACTGCTAAGAAGAACGTTCGCGCTGCCCGTCTGAAGCGCGCGGACCGTAAGAACATTTCCGTGGGCCAGGCTCACATTCGTTCTACATTCAACAACACGATCGTTTCGATCACCGATCCCCAGGGCAACGTCATTTCCTGGAAGTCGGCTGGCCAGGTGGGCTTCAAGGGCTCCCGTAAGTCCACGCCGTTCGCTGCCCAGATGGCTGCCGAGGCTGCTGCCAAGCAGGCCATGGAGCACGGTATGAAGAAGGTTTCCGTCTTCGTCAAGGGCCCCGGCTCCGGTCGTGAGACCGCCATCCGCTCCCTCCAGGCTGCTGGCCTCGAGGTCTCGAGCATCCAGGACAAGACCCCCATTCCGCACAACGGCTGCCGCCCCAAGAAGCGTCGCCGCGTGTAACTGAAAGGATCGTATCAATATGGCAATCGACAGGACTCCTGTTCTTAAGCGCTGCCGTCAGCTCGGGATCGATCCCGCTGAGCTCGGTTACAGCAGCAAGAAGGAATCTATCCGTCAGCCCAAGCGCCGTCGCAAGGAATCTGAGTACGGCATGCAGCTGCGCGAGAAGCAGAAGGTCAAGTTCATCTATGGCGTTCTGGAGAAGCAGTTCCACGGCTACTTCAACAAGGCCCGTAAGATGAACGGTGTCACCGGTGAGAACCTCATGATTATCCTTGAGTCTCGCCTCGACAACGTCGTCTTCCGTCTTGGCTTCGCCCGCACCCGCAAAGAGGCTCGTCAGTCCGTCCGTCACGGTCACTTCACCGTGAACGGCAAGCGCGTCGACATCCCGTCCTACCGCGTCAAGGCCGGCGACGTCGTCGCTGTCGGCGAGAAGTTCCGTGACCTCCTCCCCATCAAGGAGGCCCTGATTTCCTCCGAGCGCTTTGAGGTCCCTGGCTGGCTCGAGGTCGATATCGAGAAGCTGTCTGGTAACGTGCTCGCTCTGCCGACGCGTGAGCAGATCAGCGGTGATATCAACGAGCAGCTCATCGTCGAGCTCTACTCTAAGTAGTCCATCCGGGCTGCTGAGGCTGGAGGTAATACATGTCAGAATTCATTAGGCCTCAGGTTCAGGTCGAAGAGATCAACGAGACGTCTGCTCGTGTCTCCGTCGAGCCGCTCGAGCGTGGCTACGGCGATACGCTGGGTAACTCCCTTCGTCGCGTTCTTCTGTCCTCGCTCGAGGGTGCCGCCGTCGAGGCTATTCAGATCGATGGTGCGCAGCACGAGTTCATGACCATCCCTAACATGGTCGAGGATGTCACCGACATCGTCCTGAATGTCAAGGGTCTTGTCTTCAGGGCTCTCGGCACGACCGACGAGGCGACCGCCACCATCTCGGTTGACGGCCCCTGCGAGGTCACCGGTGCGGACTTCTTTATTCCGTCCGAGTTTGAGCTGGTCAACCCCGAGCAGCACATCGCTACGCTCACCGAGGGTGGCCATCTCACCATGAGCATGCGCATCGGCTATGGCCGCGGCTATGTTTCTGGCGAGGCCAACAAGCGCGACAACGATCCCATCGGTGTGATCCACGTCGACTCGCTGTACTCGCCGGTTTCCCGTTGCGCCAAGCTCGTTGAGGCTTGCCGTGTCGGTCAGCACACCGACTACGACCGCCTTGTCCTCGAGATCGAGACCAACGGCTCCATCGCCCCGCGCGACGCCGTGGTCCAGGCTGCCAATATCATCAACCAGCATATGGCCGCCTTTATGAACCTTGCCGAGACCCCCGAGGTCGAGGAGGAGGCTTCGATCTTCGCTCCCGAGGTCACCAACGACAACGCCGAGCTGGACAAGCAGATTGAGGATCTGGACCTTTCCGTCCGTTCCTACAACTGCCTTAAGCGCGCCAGCATTCACTCGGTCCGTCAGCTCGTTGAGTTCTCGGAGAACGATCTGCTCAACATCCGTAACTTCGGTGTTAAGTCGATCGAGGAAGTGAAGGACAAGCTTGAGTCCATGGGCCTGAGCCTGAAGGCTTAATGCTTCGCATATTTGAGGAGAAACTAGACCATGCGTCACAACGTTAAGAAGGGCCTGAAGCTCGGCACCGATGCGAGCCACACTAAGGCCATGAAGAAGAGCCTTGCTAAGGCCCTCTTCGAGAACGACCGCATCAAGACCACCGAGACCCGCGCTAAGGCGCTGCGTTCGGTCGTCGACCCGATCATCACTTGGGCTAAGAAGGGCGACCTGCACTCTCGTCGTCTGGCTATCGCCAAGCTCGGCGATAAGCAGCTCGTTGCCGAGATCTTCGACAAGGCTGCTCAGGGCATGTGGCAGGACCGCAACGGCGGTTACACCCGCATCATGAAGCTCGGCAACCGCAAGGGCGACAACGCTCCCATCGTTATCATGGAGCTCGTCACCGAGCCTTGCACGCCTAAGGCCAAGAAGGCTGCTCCGGCCCCCAAGAAGGCCGCTGCTCCCAAGAAGGTCGAGGCTGTCGAGGAGGCTCCTGCTGAGGAGACCGCTGAGTAGACATTCCGTCTGCATAGGCTATATTCGAGGGGTACGTTCGCGTACCCCTCTTTTTTTGTCGCGATACCGTTACTTGTTTGTTGGGAGCGCCCATGACTGCGCCGTCTGATTTCAATTCGATTTCCGAGCTTGACACCACGCTCGTTTTCCGCGTGGCCTATGATGGCTCGTCGTATAGCGGATTTGCCGAGCAGCCGGGACAGACGACGGTTGCGGGTGAGCTACGTCGAGCCATCGAGACGCTGCTTCGCCGCCCGATCGATTTGACGTGCGCGGGACGTACCGATGCCGGCGTACATGCCGTGGCTCAGTACATCAGCGTGCCTGTAACGGACGCTGAGCTCGCGTGTACGCGCCGTAGGTGGCTGCGGGCTATGGATGCCCTGCTGCCCAAAGATATCGCCATCAACGAGGTCTACAAGGCTCGTAAGGGCTTTTCTGCGCGCTTTGACGCGCGCTCTCGCACTTACACCTATCGCATTGCCGATCGTGATGCGCGGCCCGTGCTGTCACGCGGTGCTGTGTGGTGGCATCGCTATCCCCTCGACGTCGATGCGATGGCGGCCGCCTGCCCTGCGCTTTTGGGCGAGCAGGACTTTAAAAGCTTTTGCAAGGTTGCCTCGGCCGTTGGCAAGCCCACGCATCGTTGCGTGATGCGTGCCGAGTTTGGCCATGAGGTTGCGTTTGGCGAGGACATCCTGACGTTTACCATCGAGGGCAATGCGTTTCTGCATTCGATGGTTCGCACGATCGTGGGCACGCTTGTCGAGATTGGCATGCATCGCCGTGAACCCGAGTGGATGCGTGAGGTCATCGATGCTTGCGACCGTACCGCTGCGGGCCCCACGGCTCCTGCCTGTGGCCTTACGTTTATGGGCGTGGATTACGATCCCGCCGAGCTTGTCGTGCTCGACTAGGGGAGGGCTCGACGCGTCGTGCGTCGACACCTGTCATCTGTGGGCTGCGCGTGTGCAACATCTGTTCTTGGCGTGCAATACAACCGGTGTCTCATTGCTTTTATTGCCGGGGTGTACCATGAACCACGATTTGATTCATTGCTGTCGAGAGGACGGATAACTTGGTTCGACGTGGCTCGCATCCGCGACTTTCGGTGATCCTTGTGGTAGAAGGTTCGCCCAGCTATGCGATGCGTGCGCTCGAGAGTATCCAGAACCAAGACCTCTACGATTTGCAGATTGTCGTTGTCTGCCGCGATGCTGCGCCCGGTGTGCGCCATTCGCTTCAAGTTGCTGCCGACAGGGACATCCATATTGATTTGATTGGCGTCGAGGACGCGAAGCGCGGTGCTTGCCTTCGTGCCGGTTTTGCTGCCTCGCGTGGCTCTCAAATCATCGCTATGAACGCCGATGAGTGGTTTGCTCCGCAGTCCCTTTCCAAGATGGTCGATATCGCGTGCGATACCGCAGCAGACATAGTGTTCCCCACGGTGTCGCTCGACCGCTATGATGCACATCGAGAGCGCCATTCGCGCGTCTTGGATGCTGCTCATATTTCCATTGATGGCAAATCTTCGATGGTGGCCGGGCTGCCTCAGTTGATTTTAGGCGGCCTTGTCGTTCAGACCTCTGGCGTGATGTACAGCCGCTCGCTGTTTGAGGCATGCCTTTTGTGCGACAAGGTGTTTCGCACAGTTGGGTTTATGGCATGCGCGCTTTCGCAGACACGATGCGTGTCCGGCTGCGGCGATGCTTGTTTCCACGCGGCGGCACCTAAGCTTACAGATGCCTTTGATCCCACCATGTATGCCAAGGTATCCGATGATGCCCGAGCGCTCGACGAGCTTGCGGACTCACTCTCGGAAGCAGATAGCGGTGGTCGGCTCAAGCTGGCAAGCCAGAAGTTCTACTTTGCCGGACTAGTCGCCTGCATCGAGAATTTGTGTCTGAGCCCGCATGGGGTGTCGTCAATCGAGCGTTCCGCCCGCATGCGTGATATGCTCGAGGCGCCTCGAACCCGTCAGATGGTCGCCGCGCTCAAGGATAACCATCGGGGACTCGGTCTGTTGTTTGGGCCGATCGCCAGCGCCAAGCCCGCGCGCTGCGTGATGTGTACGCATCTGGCAGCTTTTCTTAACCGGACGGGCGCAAAAACCGCCTAAACGGCTCATTTCGAAACAAATTTGCATAGAATTGTTTCGAAATGCGTTCTTATACACAAAAGCCTTCAAATAGCGTTAAACTATTCAATCACTGATTGATTGTCTCCGCCATCTTTTGGAGAGAGGGTTTGTATGGCTAAAAAACGCAATGGGCGCCAGGATGCCATTAGAGATATTGTGCGCAATAAGGACGTCCGCACGCAGCGCGTGCTGGTCGATGAGCTCCGCGCTATGGGCTTTGATTGCACGCAGGCGACTGTCTCTCGCGATATTGCCGATATGGGGCTGCGTAAGCTCCCTGAGGGCATCTATGTTCTGGCAGAGGACCTGCACCTGCAGCGTATGGTTTCCGAGCTCGTAACGGGCGTTCTGCGCACCGATAATCTGGTTATGATCAAGGCTCAGCCTGGTACGGCTTCCGGCATCGCCGCCGCTGTTGATGCGGCAGAGCTGCCCGATGTGCTTGGCTCGCTTGCCGGCAACGATACGATTTTGGTTATTGCCCAGACGGCCGAGGACGGCGAGCGTCTTGAAGCGCTAATCAATAAGCTGAGCAATTCTCGCAAGTAGGCGTGCGGGTCGTGCGCTCGGCACTGTGCGCGCTGACATAGTGGCTTGTAAGGGGTATCGACGTTGGTCGGTACCCCCTTTTTGTCTGCCGGTATAAAGATCGCCCATCAGGTCGCTTTAAACTAAAAAGGCCCCCGAGCAGTTTAATAAGCTGCTCGGGGGCCTTGTTGCTTATGGCTGGATGAATTTCTAACCGACCGTATCGTCAGGCGTGGGCGAGGGGTCGGGAGTGGGCGTAGGCGTAGGCGTAGGCGTGCCGCCATCGCCGCCGGTCGAACCACCAGTGGAGCCGCCCGTCGAGCCACCGGTCGAGCCACCGGTCGTACCGGTGCCGCCGGTGGTGGCGCCGCCCGTGGTCTCGGTGGGCGTGGTCGTCGTTGTGGTCGTCGTTGTGGTTTCCTCTTCGTCCTCGTTCTTGTCCTTGTCTTCGTTCTCCGTCTTCTTGGTGTTGTTGGTGCCGTAGAACTTCCAGACGCTGTTGTTCTTGTAGGT
>CAJMSL010000077.1 GCA_905216045.1 uncultured bacterium | reverse complement strand
AGGCCGAGGCTGAACACGGGGCAGCTGCCAAACCGGAAGCGGTTGCAGCTCCCCCGGTGAATGAGCCCGAGGCTGCCGCAGAGCCCGCCGTGGAGAAAGCGCCCGAGCCCGCTACCGCGACTCCGGAGCCCGCCGCCGAGGCAAAGCTCGCACCTGCACCTGAGCCGCAGCCGTCCACAACCGAGGTTCAGAAGGTCCAGGCGACCGTCATTGAGCCCGAGCCCGCACCTGCACCTCAGCCCGAGCCGCAGGTCACCAAACCCGCACCCGAAACGAGCGCCCGTCGCGATAAGCCCGCCGGCAAGACCAAAGCCATTGCGCGCCATCGCCCCGGTCGCGTGCGCATGGGCCTGGGCCTGATCGGCCTGGGTCTTAAGACGCTCATTACCGGCAAGACGAAATAGACGTTTGTAGAAGCGCCCCGTATTTGAGGAATGCCCCAGATACGGGGCGCTTTTCCCTGCTACCATGGTTGCGAACAAAACCGCGAATGGCAGGCAGGAATATGAAGCTCACCATAGAATCGATGACGTACGGCACCGACGGTCTGGCACATGCCGACAACGGCAAGGCCGTCTTTGTGCAGGGCGCCGTGGCAGGCGACACCGTCGAAGCCGAGGTCGTGCAGGACGGCAAGTCGTTTATGCGCGCCCGCACGACCGAGATTCTGGAGCCGAGCCCCGATCGCATTCAGCCCCCCTGCCCCTTCGTGGGCATCTGCGGTGGTTGTTCGTGGGGCAACCTCTCGCGCACGGCGCAGCTTGCCGCCAAGGAGCAAAACCTGCGTTCCGCACTCGAGCGTATCGGCAAGTTCAGCCCCGATCAGGTCGATGAGTTGGTACAGCCCATCTGCCACACCAAGGACGACTGGGGTTACCGCAATAAAATCGAGCTCGAACCGACCGTCGTCAACGGTCGCGTGCGCCTTGGCATGCACGGCGTCGACCCCAGCAAGATCGTGACCGTCGATTCGTGCCCGCTGTTCGATAAGCGTTTTCCCAAGGCGCTCAAGTCAGTCGTCGGCGCGCTCAACTATCTGAGCGGCAGCCACAACCTGGGTCTGGAGCGCGTGGGCATTCGTGCCTCGCGTCGCACCAAGGCACTCGAGATCGCGCTTTGGACGCCCACAGGCTCTTTTCCGCGCTCGCAGGTCTCCCGCGTGCTGGCGGACGCCGCTCATCCCACGAGCATCGTGCGCGTGATGAGCAAGGGCGAAAAGAAGGCCCGCCGTGTCTCCAAGGTCGAAATGCTCGCCGGAGAGGGCTCATGGACCGAGAATATCGCCGAGGGTCAGATGCGCTTGTCTGCCCCGTCTTTTTTCCAGGTCAACACCAAGGGTGCCGAGATTTTGATCGATCTTGTCATGAAAGCGCTCGACCCGCAGGAAGACGAGCTTGCCGTGGACCTGTACTGCGGTGCCGGCACCTTTACCCTGCCGCTCGCCCGCCGCTGCGACTTTGTCGCCGCCGTCGAGGCCTACGGCCCCGCCGTGCGCGATCTACGCCGTAACCTGGAGATCAACAAGCTTGATAACGTCGACGTCATTGGCGGAGACGCGGTGCGCGAGTTCCCCGACCAGGACGCCGATGTCCTAGTAGTCGACCCGCCGCGTGCAGGCCTCGCCCCCGAAGCGATCGACCTTATCGCCAGCACGAGTGCTCGCGATGTCGCCTACGTGAGCTGCGACCCGGCCACCCTGGCGCGCGATCTCAAACGCTTTGTCGAAGAAGGCACCTTCTCCCCCGTAAAGATCACGCCAGTCGACCTGTTCCCGCAAACCTTCCACTGCGAGACCGTCGTCCACCTTAGGCGCAACTAGACTATTTGCCCAAGACCACGCCCGATGATTTTTCAAGGACGGGGAAAATAAATTTGTACCGAATGATTATTTAATCCCCGTCCCGAAATAGAACCGCCCCCTTATTACTTGAACATTAGAAATGGGGGCTTCTTTATGGACGGGAGAGTCAGGCACGACGCCACGCTGAGAACTCTTGCAGCAGAGCTTTGCGACAGGGGGTACGGGCGCGCCGAAGGCCGGCGGGAGGCCGAAGGGTGCCCGGACCCGGCCGGGGCCGGCGGCGTGCGAGGGCAAGCTCATGCGACAGAGCTGCTGCCCGGGCGCCTGAAGGACGAGTTCTACAGGAACCGGACGTGGCGGAGCTTCGAGGAGTTCAAGCGGGACCTCGAAGCCTATACCGTTCACTGGAACAAGAGGAGGCGGGTTAAGCAAAAGGGACTGACCCCGGAGGAGTTCCTGAATCAGTCCCCATGTGTGACATAGGTCGCTAATTGACCCGTCCAAGTATCGGGGCGAAGATCATTTCAGCGCCGTTTGAGAAAGCTAGACGCCTTCGGGCAGGTTATCCCGGACACGGGGCGGCCGCCTCGACCGACCTCGGCCCTCACCCACCTCAACTGCTCCTCAATTACATAGAGCTGGTCGAAAAGGGCGCAAGCTAGCGGGCGCCTTCCTCGTCGTCGTTGGGTCGGTAGGTGATGAACTCGATAACAAAGGCCAGAACGGCAGAGACGAGTGAGGCGATGATCGCGTAGATCATGTGGGAGATCCCGGCGCCACCAGGGGTCGCGTCGATGAAGTTGAGCAGGTTGAAGACGCCGAGGCCGCCCGAGATGTACATGAGGGCGCCCGTCATTCCCACGATGGCGCCGCCCACGGCGGAGCTCAGGCATGCCACGACGAACGCGCGCTTGTTGGGCAGGGCGATGCCGTAGATGCCCGGCTCGGTGACGCCGAAGAAGAAGGCGGAGATCATCGCGGGAAGGGCGATGCCGCGGAAGCGCTCGTCCTTGTTTTTGAGGTACATGGCAAAGATGACCGCTCCGAGCGCGAACGCGTGGCCGATGGTGGCGGCGAGCACGCTGTCGTGGCCGAGGGTGTTCAGGTTCATGATGGAGATGGGGATGAGGCTCCAGTGGAAGCCAAAGATGACGAGACACATCCACAGTCCGCCGACCAGGGCGCTGCCCAGGACGGAACCAACCACGGGAAGCTGGAAGATGAACGAGAACGCCGCACTCAGCAGGTTGGTGATGAGGGTGGCCACCGGGCCGATGACGAGGTAGCCCAAGACGATGGAGACCGTCATCGTGGCGAGCGGGACGAGGAACATCTTGAGTGCAGTCGGCATCCAGCTCTTGAGCCAGCGCTCAAGGATAGAGCCGAACCACACCATGAGAAGGACGGGGATCACCGAGCTCACGTAGCCGGACACGGGCATGATGATGGGGAGCCCGAGGGCGGTGGCGTACCACGAGAACGTGCCGGCCACGCCGAGGTCGATGCTGCCGAGCGCCTCACCCGAGGTCAGGGCGACCATCGTCGGGTAGAGGAGCGCCACGCCGATTGCCACGCCGGTGAACTCGTTCATGCGGAACTTGCGCGCGGCACTGAACGCCAGGGCGACGGGGAGGAAGTAGAAGAAGCCGTCAGCCACGGTGTAGAGCAGCGTGTAGAGGCCGTCGTTTGCAAAGGCCGGGACGAAGTAGGTGATGAGGGCAAGCAGTCCCTTCATGATGCCTGCGGCGGCAAGCGGTCCCAGGATGGGCTGGAAGATGCCAGAGATGAGGTCGATGACGACGGAGGCAACGGTCTTATCGCCCTGGGGCTCGTCGTCGGCGCTTGCGCCGCCCGAGAAGTTGCCGGCCTCCAGGACCGCGTCGTAGACGCCCTCGACGATGTTACCCACGACCACCTGGTACTGGCCGTTGGCCTGGATGACCTGGATAACGCCCTTGAGGGCCTCGATCTTGGCAGTGTTGGCGCGGGACTCGTCCTTGAGCTTGAAGCGCACGCGCGTGATGCAGTGCGCGACGCTGGCGACGTTCTCGGCGCCGCCTACGTTCTCGAGTATGGATCTGGCCAGATCGTCGTATTTTTCAGCCATTATTTTCTCCTTAGCGATATTGCCCGGGCGGCTAGCCCAGGTCGCCTCCGTTGGTGGCGATGGCCTGTTGGTACCAGTAGAAGCTCTTCTTGCGCCTGCGCTCGAGCGTGCCGTTGCCCAGGTTGTCGCGGTCCACGTAGATGAAGCCGTAGCGCTTCTCCATCTCGCCGGAGCCCGCGCTCACGAGGTCGATCGGCCCCCAGGTGGTGTAGCCGAGCATCTCGACGCCGTCCTGCTCGATGGCGTCGCGCATGGCCTCGATGTGCTCGCGCAGGTAGGCGATGCGGTAGTCGTCCTCGATCGTGCCGTCGGGAAGCACCTCGTCATAGGCGCCGAGGCCGTTCTCCACCACAAAGAGCGGCTTCTGGTAGCGGTCCCAGAGGTCGTTGATCGTGATGCGGAACCCCAGCGGGTCGATGACCCAGCCCCAGTCGCTCGTGCGCACGTAGGGGTTCTCCACGCCGGCGAAGGCGTTGCCCTCGGCGACGCCGCCCACGGAATCGGGGTCGCCCGCGGTGCAGCGCGAGGAGTAGTAGCTAAACGAGATGAAGTCGACGGTGTTCTCCGCAAGGATGCGCTCGTCCTCGGCGGTCATGCCCACGTCGATGCCCTCGCGCTCGAGCATCTTGAGCGCGTAGCCGGGGTAGCGCCCGCGTGCCTGCACGTCCACGAAGAAGAGGTCCTCCTGGTTTTTGACCTGCGCCGCGCGGACGTCCTCGGGGCGGCAGGAGTAGGGGTAGTAGCTTCCCGCGGCGAGCATGCAGCCCGCCTTGTTCTCCGGATCGACCTCGTGGGCGATCTTGGTGGCCCAGGCGCTCGCCACGAGCTCGTTGTGCGCGGCGCGGTACTCGGCCTCGCGGGCATTCTCCCCGGGCTCGAGGACGATACCGGCACCCATGAAGGGACGGTGCAAGATCATGTTCATCTCGTTGAACGTGATCCACCAGCGCACGAGGCCGCGGTAGCGGTTGAAGAGCACCGTCACAAGCCGCTTGTAGAGCTCGATAAGGGTGCGGTTTCGCCAGGCGCCGTACTTCTTGACGAGGTGGATGGGGCAGTCGAAGTGCGTGATGGTCACGAGGGGCTCGATCCCGTGCTCGCGGCAGCAGCGGAACACGTCCTCGTAGAAGGCGAGCCCGGCCTCGTTGGGCTCCTCCTCGTCGCCATTGGGGAAGATGCGGCTCCAGGCGATAGAGAGGCGAAAGACCTTAAAGCCCATCTCCGCGAAGAGGGCTATGTCCTCGCGGTAGTGGTGGTAGAAGTCGATGCCCGTCTGGGCCGGGTAGTAGTACCCGGGCTCAAAGTCGAGCATGCGCCTCAGGCCGCGGCTTACGTCGTTGCGCTCCGGCCCGTGTGGGATGACGTCGACGTTGGCAAGGCCGCGGCCGCCCTCGTCATAACCTCCCTCGCATTGGGTGGCGGCGGTGGCTCCTCCCCAAAGGAACCCTTTTGGAAATGGCATGGTGCCTCCTTCTCTCTGGCGCCCCCATCTCTGCGGGGGACGCTTTATAACGTCCTTGCGGCCTCGCGCGCCGGGCCCGTGGCCCTTTCCCTGATGCGCGCGGGCCGCCTGTGAAGGGATGACTAGCTGACGGCTTGTCCTGCGGCGGCGCGACGTGCCTCCCGGCCTCCAAGCAGGGAGGGGACCTGTGCCAGGCACACGCCGGCGAGGATGATGGCGACGCCCAGCCACTCGACGACGCCGAGCGGCTCGCCGAGGACGATCATGGCGATGAGCAGGCCGGCGGGGAGTTCCGCGGCGGCCATGACAGTGGAGAGGCCCGCAGGCAGGTGCGGAGAGCCCATGCCGAAGAGCAGGACCGGGCAGAGCATGCCAAAGAAGCCGGCGATGACGGCAAAGGGCAGGATGCCCTGGGCGAGGACGCCCGAGACGACATAGTCCGGGCACACCGTGAGTGACATGATCACGGAGCCCGCGCACACGATGACGCCGCGCTGCTCGGACGAGCAGGGGGCCTCGACCTTGCCGGAGAGGGTGACAAAGAGGGAGCAGGACACGGCCGCCCCCAGCGCGCAGAGCAGGGCCACGGGGTCGTACCCGGTGATGCCGGTCTTGTAGACGCCGCTGGCGAACACCGTTCCGAAGACGATGACCAGGGCGGAGGCCACTTGGAAGACCCTCGGCGGTCGGCGCGTCATGACGGTCTGCCACACGAGCCCCAGCCACGTGAACTGGAAGAGGAGCGTGAGCGCCACCGGGGCGGGCAGCACGCTCATGGCGTAGCAGTAGAGGATTGAGGTGAGGCAGGTGAGGGCTCCCAGGCCCATGAGCTTGAGGGCGAGCTTCCAGCCCACGCGCTGCCAGCGGTGCCCGAGTGCGTGCCCTGCGAGCGTAGCGAGGGCGAAGAAGAGGCAGCCGAACCACGCCTGGCTCGCCACCACCTGTGCCGAGGTGAAGCCCGCGGCGTAGGCGAGCTTGTAGGTCGTGGCCATCGCGCCGTAGCAGGCGCCGCCCGCAAAGACCTGGAGCGCCGCCTTGGCCTGTCCCGCGCCCGTGACTCCTGCCCCGGCGGCCTGATGCATGATTGTGTTTGTTCCTGCCATTAGGCTCCCTTCCGTCTGCTGCCTTGCAGATGCACGTCTCGTGCGTCTGTTCCCTGCAGTCGGAAGGTGGGCTCGTGCGGTCTTCTGGCGGTGCATGTGGTACCTGCTGCCAAGACGAAAAAAGCCACGCAACCGACTGCTCGGTTGCGTGGCAAAAAGGTGGCTAGCGCCCAGAAAAGTCCACGCGTTTTTAGACTGGGACAAAGTACTACAACAGGTGAGATTCCGTCAAGAAAAAACCGAGGAAAAAGTGAGCCTCTGCCCGCCGTACCTGTGGCGGTCGTTCCCCGAACGGGGCGGTGCTGTTGGGGACTGTCTCGATCTGTAACAGTTGGGGCTAGTTTAGGTCGATGGATGTTACAGATTGAGATTGTTGAGGATGGGTGAGGGTAGCTAATTCGGACAGGGCTATTTTAAACATTGGGAAATCGAGCGTGGCAAGCGGAGGTCTTCGGGGTATAAGACGGCTAATTGTATGCCGCCTATGAAAGGAACCCTCATGCCCAGCGTTGCCGTTCTCGCCGCCGATGGCTTTGAAACTATTGAATGCTTGACCATGGTCGATGTCATGCGTCGCGGCGGCGTGCGTGCCACGCTCGTCTCGATCATGCCCACGCGCGAGGTCGTAAGCTCGCTGCAGATCCCCGTGACCTGCGATGCGCTCTTTGATGAGATCAACTTTGACGAGTACGACTGCGTCGTGCTGCCCGGCGGCCTGCCCGGTGCCACCAACCTGCGCGCAGATCAGCGCGTCTGCGACGTGGTCTGCGAGTTCGCCGCAACCAAGCACGTCGCCGCCATCTGCGCCGCCCCGTTTATCCTGGGCGAGCTCGACCTGCTCGAGGGGCGCCATGCCACGTGCTTCCCTGGCTTTGAGAAAAGCTTCCCCGAAGGCGCCTATACCGGCGAGAAGGTCACGCAAGACGGCAACATCATCACTGCCAGCGGCATGGCACAGTCCCTCCCCTTTGCATTGGAGCTGCTGCGCACGCTCGCCGGCGACAAGGCCGTCGAGAAGGTCGCCGAGGGCATCCAACTATGATTTTGGCTTCGCAATCGCCGCGCCGCATAGAGCTGATGCGCGAGGCAGGCTACAACATTCGCGTGATTCCCGCGGATATCGACGAAACGCCCTTTGATGGCGAGGCCCCGCTCACGCTTGTCGAGCGCTTGGCACGCGCCAAGGCGGCTGCCGTTGCTGCCGAGTATGCCGAGCCCAATGAGCTGACGGTCGCGGCCGACACCATCGTCACCTTTGACGGCAAGATTCTGGGCAAGCCGGCAACCGAGGACGAGGCGCGCACCATGCTCCGTGAGCTTTCGGGCCGCACGCACCAGGTCGCAACCGGTGTCTGCATCGTTAAGGCAGGCGACACGGCCGCCCCGCATGCCGCCGAGAGCCTATCCTTTGTCGATGTGACCGACGTGACGTTCTACGAGCTCACCGACGAGCAGATCGAGCACTACGTCGCCTCGGGTGAGCCCATGGACAAGGCCGGCGCCTACGGCATTCAGGGCACAGGCGGACGCATGCTCGTGCACGATATTTCGGGCGACTTCTATAACGTGGTGGGCCTACCCATCGCCCGCGTCGCGCGCGCGATTCAAAAACTCTCGTAATTGCATCTGGCGCTGGGTATTCCCCAGCGCCTACAATTTTGGCGTACCGTACGGATCCCGACCGGGCACAAGGCGCGGCGGAAAACCGATAGGAGTTAAACATGGATACACTGCTCGAGGCCATTGACGTCTGCGATGTCGATGGCTTTTGCTATGGCAACTATACGGACGAGGAGGCCGGCACCGGTTGCACCGTAATCGTGGCACCCGAGGGCGCCACCGGCGGCGTTGACGTTCGCGGCGGTGCTCCCGCTTCGCGCGAGACCGACCTGCTACGACCCGAGAACACCGTCGACAAGGTCCACGCCGTCTGCCTTTCGGGCGGATCGGCCTTTGGCCTCGAGGCCGCAAGCGGCGTCGCTCGCGAGCTTGAGAGCCGCGGCATCGGCCTTCCCGTAGGCCCCACGCAGGTGCCTATCGTGTGCTCCAGCTGTATCTTCGACCTCGCCTTTGGTAACCCCACCGTTCGCCCCGACATTGCGGCCGGCATCGCCGCCGTGCGCGAGGCACTCGACAACACCCCCACCAAGCTCGAACAGGGCAACGTAGGCGCCGGCACGGGCGCTACCGTGGGTAAGCTCATGGGCCCCGCCACCTGCATGAAGGCCGGCCTTGGCGCTGCCGCCGTGGCGCTCGGTCCCGTTAAGGTAGGCGCCGTGGTTTCGGTCAACGCCTGCGGCAACGTGGTCGACCCCTTCACCGGCGAGTGGGTCGCCGGTATGCGCATCGCAGCCGATAGCGACCAGATCGTCGACATGGAACTCGCAGCCTTTGCCGCCGCCGGATCCATGCAGATGCCGCTCGACCGCACCAACACCACCATCAGCTGCATCGTCACCAACGTAGAACTCACTAAG
>CAJMSL010000076.1 GCA_905216045.1 uncultured bacterium | reverse complement strand
CGTCGCGGACGTGATATGGCCATCTCGCTTTCGGTGACGCTCGAGGAGGCGGCGCTCGGCTGCAAAAAGACGATCAGCTATGACCGCCTTGCTCCTTGCGAGGACTGCAACGGCACCGGTAGGGCAGAGGGCGCACAGGAAAAGCAGTGCGGCCGCTGCCACGGCACGGGCTATGTCACGACGGTTCAGCGTTCGTTCCTGGGCCAGGTTCAGTCCTCTTCGCCTTGCCCCGACTGCCATGGCGAGGGCACGGTCATCGACCATCCCTGCGAGACCTGCGACGGTCAGGGCCGCACGCCTTCGCACGAAAAGATCGACATCGATATTCCCGCCGGCGTTTCGACCGGTCGCCAGCTGCGTGTGAGCGGCTTTGGCGAGGCCGGCCTTCGCGGCGAGCCTTCGGGCGACCTGATTGTCAACGTGCGCGTTGCCGACCATGAGCGCTTTAAGCGCAACGGGGACGACCTGTACCTGGTGAGCGATATCTCGATTGCGCAGGCTGCGCTCGGCTGCGAGATCGAGGTCGAGGGCATTATGCCCGACGAGGTCGTTAAGGTGACGGTTCCCGCCGGCGCTCAGTACGGCGACACCGTGAGCGTCAATAATTACGGCATGCCGCGCATTGGCGGTGGCGGTTCGCGTGGCCGCCTGATCGTGCAACTGCGCGTTGTCGTTCCCACCAATCTTTCCAATAAGCAGCGCGAGCTGCTCCGTGCTTTTGCCGATGAGATGGGCGATGACGTCGCTTCCGGTAAGAAGTCGGTGACCGACCGTATCAAGAGTGCCCTCGACGATATCCTCGATTAAGGAGCCCGCGTGCTCGCACCCCATATTTCCGTCGTCAACCTCGGCTGCCGTGTCAACCGGGTTGAGTCTGACCGTATCACTGCCGATCTTATGCGCCTGGGCTTTGCTATTGTGGAGCCCCAGGATGCCGATTTGATCGTCATTAACACCTGTGCCGTTACGGGCGAGGCCGAGGCCAAGACCCGTAAGGCCGTTCGCCATGCGCTGGCCTATCCAAACGAGCCCTATGTGGTCGTGACCGGATGCGTGGTCAATTTGCATCCCGAGGAGCTGTCGGAGCTTTCGGATCGCGTGATCGCCGAGCCGTCCAAGATAGATGTCGCCGAACGTGTTTGCGAGGTGCTGGGTGTTGAGTCCGATAGCGTTCCCGCCTGCAGCGATGGCGAGGTGGTCGATGCGCTCGGTCGCTCTCGCCTGGGCGTGAAGATTCAGGATGGCTGCAACCATCGCTGCACCTATTGCATTGTGTGGAAGGCACGCGGCCCCGAGCGCTCCGTGCCCGTCGAGTCCGTGCTCGAGCAAGTTCGCGAGGCCCAGGAGGCCGGCGTGCCCGAGGTGGTGCTGACCGGTGTGAACCTGGGTGCCTACGATGGCAAGAGCGCGACAGACGAACACGTTGAGATCGATGAGCTTCTCGAGGCCATCATGGAGCGCACGTCTATTCCGCATGTGCGCATGTCCTCGGTCGAGCCCATGGATATCTCCGAGCGCCTGCTTAAGGTTATGGCGCGCTATCCGCAGCGTATCGCCCCGTTTTTGCACCTGCCCGTGCAGTCCGGCTGCACGGCGACGCTGCATCGCATGGGCCGTCCCTATAGCGCCGAGGCCTTTGAGGACACGGTGCATATGATTCGCGCCAATCTGCCGCAGGCGTCACTTTCTTGCGACGTTATTGTCGGCTTCCCTGGCGAGACGGACGAGGAGTTCGAGGAGTCGCTGGCGCTGTGCCGCCGTGTGGGTTTCTCGCGTATGCACGTGTTCCGCTACAGTAAGCGCCCCGGCACCCATGCTGCCGACAAGCCCGACCAGGTGCCGCCCGAGGTTATGGCCGAGCGCAGCCGTCGTATGCGGGCCGCTGCACAGGAGCTCGCTATTGCCGACGCTCGTCGTCGCGTGGGCACGGTCGAGCGTGCCGTGCTCGAGTATGGTGACAACCTGACGCTCGGCACGTTCCATCATGCCCGTCTTGACGCTACCTGTGGACTCACAGCCCCGTGCCTGCACGATGTTGCTATCATCGGAGTCGATGATTCCGGCTTGGTCCATGCGCTCAGGGAGGTTCATGGAAGCCTCGAAGATTAGACTTACCGTTCCCGAGGGAATTGATCCCTCGTGCGTTTTGGGCGCCGGCGACGGCGTCCTTCGTGCGCTCGAGAGCTTGGTTCGCGCCCATGTGGTCGCCCGTGGCGATAGCATCGCCGTGAGCGGTGATCCGGAAGAGGTCGAACTCGTGGCGCGTTTTTTCGAACACGCTTTTCGCGAGGCGGCCGCCGGGCGCACGCTGTCTGCCGGCGATGTCTCTCGCTGCCTGGCCGTCTTGCGTGACGGTGAGCACGAGGCTACGTCGCTTCGCGATGACGTGCTGCTTTCGTATCGCGGTCGCGTCATTCGTCCCAAGACGCTCGGGCAAAAGCGCTATGTGGATGCCATCCGCTCGCATACCATCACCTTTGGCTTGGGTCCTGCCGGTACCGGTAAGACCTATCTGGCCATGGCGCTCGCCGTTGCCGCGCTCAAGCGTCACGAGGTGGGCCGTTTGATCTTGACACGTCCGGTTGTCGAGGCGGGGGAGAATCTGGGCTTTTTGCCCGGTACCCTCGAGGAAAAGATCGATCCCTACATGCGTCCGCTCTACGACGCCCTTTTTGACATGATGGATCGCGAGCGCACCGATGAGCTTATGGAGCGCGGCGTAATCGAGATCGCCCCGCTTGCCTACATGCGCGGCCGCACACTGAGCGATGCCTTCGTGGTGCTCGACGAGGCGCAA
Source organism: uncultured bacterium (assembly GCA_905216045.1). Taxonomy (GTDB): domain Bacteria; phylum Actinomycetota; class Coriobacteriia; order Coriobacteriales; family Coriobacteriaceae; genus Collinsella. Next base: position 6,201 of record CAJMSL010000076.1, on the reverse strand, counting down.
AATACCACGCCCGAGCAGATGAAGATGTTTCTGACGCGCCTGGGCTTCAACTCCAAATTTGTGATCACCGGTGACTTGAGCCAGCGCGACCTGGTGGGTCGTCGTGGCGGTCTTGCCGACGTTGAGCAGATTTTGGGCCGTGTCGACGATGTCGCATTTTCGCACCTCGAGCGCGCCGACGTGGTGCGCCATGCCTTGGTGGGACGTATCGTCGAGGCATATGATGCTTATGATGACGTGCGTGAGCAGCGCTCGCGCGACCGAAAGGAGTCCCGTTGAGTGTATTGATCAGCAACGATGCCGAGCTCGATACGCTGCTCGACGCGCAGGAGGTGGAGCACATCTGCGAGGTTGTGCTTGCCGCCGAGGGCGTTGAACGTGAAGTCGAGATTTCCCTTTCGTATGTCGACGAGGACGAGATGCACGAGCTCAACCATGAGTGGCGCGGTATCGACCGCACCACCGATGTGCTCTCGTTTGAGTGCGATTCGGCCTTTGACGATGACATTCCCGCCGACGAGACGCTCGAGCTCGGCGATATCATTTTGGCCCCGCAAGTTATTGCCCGTCAGGCCCCTGGTTTTGGCAATAGCCCCGCTGACGAGTGTCGTCTGATGCTCGTTCACGGCATGCTGCACCTGCTGGGCTATGACCACATCGAGGACGACGAGGCCGAGGTCATGGAGGCCCGCGAGGACGCCATCCTGCGCGATCTGGCGCTCGAGCGCGGCGAGGACCCCAAGCTGGTCCACGTCGGCCCCATCACCAACCACGCCCACGACTAGGAGCCGTCTATGATTCCCGGATCGAACAAGGACCATTCGTCCTTCTTAAAGTCGTTTTCCTACGCCATGGAGGGCTTCGTCACCGCCGTCAAGACCGAGCGCAACATTAAGGTCATGCTCGTGGCGGGCGTGTGCACCGTCATCGCCGGCTGTATCGTGGGGCTCGACATTGCCGAGTGGGCCACGATTATCATCTGTTGCGGCCTGGTGATTCACGGCGAGCTGTGCAACACCGCCATGGAGGCGATTGTCGATTTGGCAACCCAAGAGCTCCATCCGCTGGCAAAGCGTGCGAAGGATATCGCCGCCGCCTCTGTATACGTTCTTTCCATCACTGCCGCGATTGTGGGCGTGCTGGTATTTGCCCACGCGCTCGACTTTATTTAGAAAGGGATTCCCATGTCCGACAATATGCAGCCTACCGATGAGATTTTGGACGACGAGTCCCTGGACGAGACTGAAGGTGCCGAGTCGTTTGACGAGGCCGAGGAGTTCGACCCGTTTGAGGGCATGAGCGATGAGGAGCTCGACGCCCTGTGCGACGAGGACGACGGTTCTATGGGCTTTGGTGACGTGGAGCCCGGTTTTCGCAGCGGCTTCGTGGCCCTGGTCGGACGCCCCAACGCCGGCAAGTCCACGCTGCTCAACGCCTGCTATGGCAAAAAGGTCGCCATCACCTCGCCGGTGGCCCAGACGACCCGCCGCCGCATGCGCGCCGTCGTCAACCGTCCCGGCTACCAGCTGGTCTTTGTCGATACCCCGGGTATTCATAAGCCCAAGGACGGCCTGGGGTCCGAGCTCAACAAGAGCGCACTGTTCGAGTTGAACGATGTCGACGTCGTCGCGTTTTTGATTGATGCCACCAAACCGATCGGCAGGGGAGACGCCTGGGTTGCCGAGCGCGTCAGATGCGCTCGTTGCAAGAAGGTCCTGGTGCTCACCAAGGCCGATGAGGCCGACCCCGCGCAGGTCATGGAGCAGCTTCAGGCCGCCCACGAGCTCATGGAATATGACGACGAGATCGTGACGTCGTCGGTCAAGAACTTCAACGTCGATGCCTTTATAGAGACCGTTGCGCACTTTTTGCCTGAGGGTCCGCGTTGGTTCCCCGAGGACATGGGTACCGACGCTTCCGATGAAACGCTCGTTGCCGAGTTTGTGCGCGAGAAGGTCTTGCGCCGCACCCGTGATGAGATCCCGCACTCCGTTGGCGTGAGCTGCGATGCACTCGAGCAGACCAAGAAGGTGCTGCGCGTGCACGCCACCATTTACGTCGAGCGCGAGGGCCAAAAGGGCATCATCATCGGCAAGGGCGGCGAGATGATCAAGCATATCGGTATCGACGCCCGTCGCGATCTTGAGCGCATCTTTGGCACGCAGGTCTTTTTGGAGCTGGACGTGAAGGTCAAGGCCGGCTGGCGTGACGACGAGGCCCAGATTCGCCGCTTTGGCTACAACGCCGAGGACTAAGGACGCGCGGCGCACATGGCAGGATCCCGGACATATCGCACGAAAGTGCTCGTGCTCGATAAGACCAAGCTCAAAGAGACCGACCTGATCTTGACGATGCTTGACGAGCGGGGGCGGCAGGTTCGTGCCGTGGCAAAGGGCGCCCGCAAACCCGGCGGACGCCTGGCTGCGCGCTGCGAGCTGTTCTGTACGGTCGATATGCTGCTTGCACATGGACGGTCACTCGACGTGGTTTCCCAGGCCGAGCTTATGGAGGCGCCGCTCGGCGCTGCGCCCGATTACGAGACGACCTGCGCCGCAAGCGCGATCGCCGAGGTCGCGCGCGTGTGCTCGTTCGAGGACGCCGAGGACCCGTTTACCTTTGCCATCACACAGCGAGCACTCGCCCTGGTGGGCAGCGGGATCGACACGGCGCATATGGATCTACTTGTGGCGGCATTTGTCTTTAAGCTGCTGTCGCACGTTGGCTATCGACCCGATTTTTCGGCCTGCGTGCTGTGCGGAGACCCCATGATGTCGTATTTTACGCACCAGGCGGGCGGTCTAATGTGCGGGTCGTGCGCATCGAGCGTTCCGGGTGCCGAGCTGGTATCGACTGGTGAGGTCACGTGGCTGCGCGCCCTCATGTCGATGACCTTCGATGCGCTTATGGCCGAGAAAATCGACTCGCATACGGCGGCGTTCTTGCTCGGGCTTTCGCATGTTTGGGCCGCCACACACACCGATCAGCGCCTCCGTGCGATGGAATTCATGTTGGGTCGGTGATGATGCGCAGACGCAGGCTGCTTGTGGTAACATACCGACCTGTTGGTACCTCGACCTTGGATGCTCGCTCCACCGGCGGCTTCCCAGTCCGAGGCGAATAGCGTCGCCCGCGGGCGACAAGAAACGAAAGGTGAAACAATGACTGTTTCCAAAGAGCGCAAGGCTGAGCTGACTGCCCAGTTCGGTAACACTCCGGTCGACACCGGCAACCCCAAGGTTCAGGTCGCCAACCTGTCCGAGCGCATCAAGGAGCTGACCGAGCACATGAAGTCCCACCAGAAGGACTTCCACACCCGTCGTGGCCTGCTCATGCTCGTCGGCCGTCGTCGTCGTCTTCTCTCCTACATCAAGAAGAACGACATCGTCGAGTACCGTGAGCTCATCAAGGCTCTGGGCATCCGCGACAACATCCAGTAGGATTTGTACATGCTAAGAGCGTTCTGCACAGCGGGGCGCTCTTTTTGTGTAAGGGCGCGAACAATCACGCTCTGAAGCGTGGCGGGGGCAGGGGGCCCGCGTCACATGAGAAGCCCGCAGGCAAGGGGCCTGTGGGGTAAAGGAGAACAATGACACTCGTATCCAAGACCTTTGAGCTGTACGGCAAGACCTACACCTTTGAGTCCGGCGAGCTTGCCAAGCAGGCCACCGGCGCCTGTCTGGTCAAGCAGGGCGACACCACGATGCTCGACACCGTGGTCGTCTCCAAGGAGCGCAAGAATTACGACTTCTTCCCGCTGACCGTCGACTTCAACGAGAAGATGTACGCCGCCGGCCGCATCCCGGGCGGCTACCTCAAGCGTGAGGGCCGTCCCAGCGAGAAGGCCACGCTCACGGCCCGTATGATCGACCGCCCGATTCGCCCGAGCTTCCCGGACGGCTTCCGCAACGAGGTGCACATCGTCGCTACCTCGCTCGTCGCCGACCAGGTCAACCCCTTCGACGTCATCAACGTCATGGGTGCCTCCCTGGCCATGACGCTCGGCGGCGTGCCCTTCGAGGGCCCGCTTGCCTGCGTGCGCATCGGCCGCAACGTGGAGACCGGCGAGTTCATCGTCAACCCCACCTATGAGGAGCGCGAGAACTCTGACCTGGACCTGGAGCTGGGCGGCTCTGCCGACTTCATCTCGATGGTCGAGGCCGGCGCCGAGGAGATCTCCGAGGACGACATGCTCGCCGCCATGAAGTTTGGCCAGGAGGCTCTCGCTGCCTTCTGCCAGGCCCAGGACGAGTTCGTCGCCGAGTGGGAGCAGGTCAACGGCGCCATCGTCAAGAAGGAGTATCCGCTCGACCAGCCCGTCGAGGAGGTCCAGGAGCGCATCTTTGCCCACTACGACGAGATGGCCGCTGCCCTGCGCGACGCCGACAAGCTCTCCCGTATCGGCAAGGTCGAGGCTCTGAAGGAGTCCATCCGCGCCGAGTTCACCGAGGAGGAGCAGGCCGCTTGGGAGCGCGAGATCCCCGTGGCGCTCAAGAAGCTCGAGAAGAAGGCCATGCGCACCATGGTCGTCGAGACCGGCGAGCGCGTCGACGGCCGTGCCGCCGACGAGATCCGTCCCATCATGGTGAAGGACAACTACCTGCCGCTCGTTCATGGCTCCGGCCTGTTCCAGCGCGGCCAGACCCAGGTGCTCTCCGTCCTGTCGCTCGGCATGCTCAACGAGGGCCAGCGTCTGGATACCATAGAGCCCACCGAGGGCAAGCGCTACATGCATCACTACAACTTCCCGCCGTTCTGCACCGGCGAGACCGGCCGCATGGGCAGCCCCAAGCGCCGCGAGATCGGCCACGGCAATCTGGCCGAGCGCGCTCTGCTTCCGGTGCTTCCCGACGAGAACGAGTTCCCCTACGCCATCCGCGTCGTCTCCGAGGTCATGGAGTCCAACGGCTCCTCTTCGATGGCTTCGACCTGCGGTTCTACGCTCGCCCTTATGGACGGCGGCGTGCCCATTAAGCGCCCGGTCTCCGGTATCGCCATGGGCCTGATCCAGGAGGAGGGCAAGACCGTGGTCCTGTCCGACATCCAGGGTCTCGAGGACTTCCTGGGCGACATGGACTTTAAGGTCACCGGCACCACCGAGGGCATCACCGCCCTGCAGATGGACAACAAGGCCACCGGCCTTACCTTCGACATCCTGGCCCGCGCCCTGCAGCAGGCCAAGGAGGGCCGCGCCTTCATCCTGCAGAAGATGCTCGATGTGATCCCCGAGCCGCGCCACACCACGCGCAGCACCGCTCCGCGCATCGTCTCCATCCAGGTCCCGACCGACAAGATCCGCGACGTCATCGGTTCCGGCGGTAAGGTCATTCGCGGCATCCAGGACGAGACCGGCGCCTCGGTCGACATCCAGGAGGATGGTACCGTCTTTGTCGGCGGCACCGGCGAGTCCGTCGACCAGGCCGTCGAGCGTATCAAGCTCATCATCAAGGTTCCCGAGCCGGGCGAGGAGTACACCGGTCGCGTGGTCTCCATCCAGCCCTTCGGCGCCTTCGTCAACCTGCTGCCCGGTAAGGACGGCCTGCTGCACATTTCCCGCGTCGCCAAGGGCCGCGTGGAGAAGGTCGAGGACGTCCTCAATGTGGGCGACGAGGTCAAGGTCGTCGTCATCGAAGTCGATGACCGCGGCAAGATTTCGCTTGATCGTCTGGATAAGCCCGAGGCCCCGGCTCGCGCCGAGGGTGCCTCAGAGGGCGACGGCGAGCACTTCCAGCGCCGTGAGCGTCCGCGTCGCGAGCGCTCCGAGCGCAGCGACCGTCCGCGCCGTCCCGGCGACAACGGAGGCCGCAAGCCCCGCCGTCACCACGACGCCGAGTAATAGCCGTACATAAGCAGCTCAACAAGGGCGACTCCGGACAGGGGTCGCCCTTTTGCTATTCCCGGCGGGGGCCGCAGGCAAAGTTTCCTGCTCTACAGTCCTGCTCGCACGGAGAGCACATTAAGTGCTCTCCGGCTCGTGCGGAACTCGCGATAAACTTTACCCGCGGCCCCCGCCGGGAATAGCAAAAGGGCTGGTGGGTGCTGCTTGCGATTTTGTCAGATTGTCTATTCAGTTTTCTTATTCTCTGAATTGTCGATAGCCGTGCTCTTGGCATCTTCCCAGATTAAACCGCCCAAAATAAACCTGTTCCTATTTGGCAGGTCTGGGGCCATCGGGGGCCGGGGGGGGGGTTGTTTGTGAAGGGG
>CAJMSL010000075.1 GCA_905216045.1 uncultured bacterium | reverse complement strand
CGAGATCACGGACGCCGCCTTCGACAAAATGCTCGTTGAACTGCAGGAAATCGAGGCCACCTACCCCGATTTGGTTACGCCCGACAGCTATACCCAGCGCGTGGGCGGCTACGTGAGCGAGCAGTTTACGCCGGTCACGCACATGGCACGCATGTATTCCATGGACGATGCCATGGATCTGGATGAACTCGACGCGTGGCTCCAGCGCACCGAGGATGCGCTCGGTGCCGGCAGCGTCACCTATACCTGCGAGCTTAAGATCGACGGTCTGGGCGTGGCGCTTACCTATCAAAACGGCACCTTTGTGCGCGCCGCCACGCGCGGTGACGGCACAACGGGCGAGGATGTGTCGCTCAATGTCCGCACCATCAAGGATGTGCCCATGCACCTGTCCGAGCCGGCGCTCGCCCACATGGGTGCCGACCGCGAGCGTACCATCGAAGTACGCGGCGAGGTCTATATGCCCAAGGGCAGCTTTGTTCGTCTGAACGACGAGGCCGATGCCGAGGGGCGCGACCCCTTCGCCAACCCGCGCAACGCCGCCGCCGGCAGCCTGCGCCAAAAGGACCCCAAGATCACGGCTCGCCGCGACCTAGCCACCTTTATCTATGCCATCGCCGATACCGACCCGCTGCACGTCCACAGCCAGCGCGAGTTCCTCGATTGGCTGCGTAGCGCCGGCTTTAGCGTCAACCCCAACGTGGCTCGTTGCGCCACGCCGGCCGAAGTCCACGAGTTCTGTGCCCAGGCGCTCGAGCATCGCGGCGACCTGGATTACGACATCGACGGCGTGGTCGTAAAGGTCGACAGCTTTCAACAGCAGCTCGACCTGGGCTTTACCGCCCGCGCGCCACGCTGGGCCATTGCCTTTAAGTTCCCGCCCGAGGAAAAGCAGACCATCCTGCGCGAAATCCGCATCCAGGTGGGCCGCACCGGTGTGCTCACGCCGGTCGCCGAGTTCGACCCGGTGACGGTCGCCGGCTCCACCATCGCGCGCGCCACGCTGCACAACATCGACGAGATCCGCCGCAAAAACGTGCGCGAGGGCGACACTATCATCGTGCACAAGGCGGGCGACGTGATTCCCGAGGTCGTGGGCCCGGTGCTCGACAAGCGCCCGGCCGATTCGGTCGACTGGCACATGCCCGAGATCTGCCCCGTGTGCGGCAGCCCCGTGGTCCACGAGGACGGCGAGGTCGCTTACCGCTGCGTCTCCATCGACTGCCCCGCGCAGCTCAAGGAGCGCCTGCTTCACTGGGTGAGCCGCGGCTGCATGGACGTCGACGGCCTGGGCGACGAGATCGTCGACAAGATGATCGCCGCCGGGCTGATTCACGATGTCGCGGACTTCTACCAGCTCACGGTCGACGACATCGCAGGCCTGGACACAGGGCGCACCTATGCCAGCTCCAACAGCAAAAAGGGCGTCAAGAAGGGCGACCCCATTCCGGTGGGCCTCAAGACGGCCGAGAAAATCATCGCCGAGCTCAACAAGTCCAAGAGCCAGCCGCTCGGTCGCGTGCTGTTTGCCCTGGGCATCCGCCACGTGGGCAAGAGCGTGGGCGAGGTCATCGCCGAGCGATTCCTGTCGATTGATAAGCTCATCTTGGCGAGCGAAGAGGACATCGCCGAGTGCGAGGGCATCGGTCCCAAGATTGCGGCGAGCGTCAAGCAGTTCCTGGCCGTGCCCGAAAATCTTGCCGTGCTGGAGCGTCTGCGCCAAGCGGGCCTGTCTCTCGAGGTCGACTTGGGCGCCGCTCATGCGCAAGCCGCAGCCGACGCTGGCGTGGCAGGCGAGCTCGCCGACGCACAGCCGCTCGCGGGTCTGACCTTCGTGCTCACCGGCACGCTCGTCAACCGCACGCGCGACGAGGCAGGCGCGGCGCTCAAGGTGCTCGGCGCCAAGGTTTCGGGCAGCGTGTCGAAGAAGACGAGCTATCTGGTCGCCGGCCCCAAGGCGGGCTCCAAACTCACCAAGGCCGAACAGCTGGGCGTACCCGTGCTGGATGAGGACGCACTCGAGCAGATCCTTGCGACCGGCGAGGTGCCCCAGGCTTAGGACATCGATAATCAAATTAGAAAACCTCCCGGAAAGGTTGATACTTTCCGGGAGGTTTTTATTTGGGCGTGGTGGCGGGCAGCATGATCTGCGTCATGTAGGTTGCTGAGGGTGACCCTGCGGAGCGGTGTCGTTCCGGAGCGATAGAAGATTCATACAAAGCAAAGGGGCCCCGCAGTGAGGTCCCACAACGGGGCTGCCCCATTGTAATGAGTTTTATACACTTTAACATTAACATTAACGTGTATACTTAGCAGTAAAGATATATGTTGAGAGGAGCAGTTATGGTTACCGTCGCGTTTTCGGAGCTGCGCCAAAACCTTACGCAGGTGGCCGAAAGGGTTGCCAATGATGGCGAGGAGGTTGTGGTCTTCAAGCGGAGCAAGCCGTTGTTCAAAATCGTGCCGCTCGACTATCAAGGCCCGGTTGCAGTGGAATATGATGCTGCCCAGGAGCGTGGCGGCACAAAACCGACGTGCGGCTCGGACAAGCCCAAGCGCGACATGGGTACGATGTGGCATCCCAAGATCACCTGGAAGGAGATCCGTGAGATGCTCGCGGAGAATGAGGACTACCAGGAGTATCTCGATATCGTGGCTAACATGCCAAAGGGAACGCCGCTCGATACGATGACGGTTGAAGATGAAAAGCGCGTCGCGAGGGAGCGCTACCTATGAGGGCATTTCTCGATACCAATTTTCTGCTCGATTGTGTGCTGCCGGGCCGGCCGGAGCACGCAGCGGCGCAAACGATCAAGGGGCTCGTCGACGTGGGGCTTATCGAGGGCGTTGTTTCGGCCTGTTCTCTCAAGGACGCGTACTACATTCTCACTAAACAGGCAGGCGAGGCGCGCGCCCGCGAGGTAGTGCGCGACTGTCTTAAGAGCTATTCGGTAGAGCCTCTCGACCAAGAAGCTTGTTTTACCTCCGCCTATTCCGATGAGCCGGACTTTGAGGACGGCTGTATCCGTGCGATGGCCGAGCGTGCCGGCGTGGACTTTATCATCACGCGTGACCGCGCCGCTTTTGTGCGCTCGACCATCAAGACCTTCTCGCCTGCAGAGTTCATCCGTGCGTTTCCGATTCCGGAGGAGTAAAACCGCCATATCGGGGATTGTCCCCGGCGTTTGGCGAGCTTGTTGGGAGGCTCCTGGTCCAGTGACTGTTACAAAAAACGGCTATAGCAAATTTGTTGTACTTCGATCTGAAGACTATGACTTCATGGTTCAGGAACAGGCTAAGGCTCGTCTGATGGCTCGTATAGCTGTGGCCGAGAAGGAGCGTGCTGCCGGCATGGCGCGTGATGCCTTTGAGGCTCTCGATGACCTTGAGGCAAAATATGGCCTATAACGTCAAGATTCTGCCTTCAGCCGAACGTTTTCTGGGCAGTTCTTATTTGGACGGGGCAACCGGCACCGTGATCTGTGTCACGTAGGTCGCCGGGTCGTCGCTGATGATGTCGTCGATGAGGGCGTTTTCGCGTTGCCCCGCTACGCTACCAACTTGTCAAAAGCTCCGCGGCGGTTGAGCACGGTAAACGCGACAACACAGATGACCGCCGACAAAATCGATCCGCACGGCGAGGCGATGCCCATGGGAAACAGCGTGTCGGAATAGGCATTCGACAGCAGCCACGCACCCGGCACGCGAATGAGCGCCACGGCCAGCACGTTGTGCGCAAAGCCGATGTAGCTCTTGCCATACGCAGCGAAAAAGCCGCTAAAGCAAATGTGGATGCCGGCAAAGATTGCGTCGAAAATATAGCTGCGCATATAGCCGGTACCGGCCGCGACTACTGCGGCGTCCTTGGCAAAAAAGCCAATAAACGCCGGCGCCACTAGCCACATCAGCACCGTGATCAGACAGCCGTACACCACCGAGATCGTCATGGCGTCTTTGAGCACCTGACGTGCACGGTCGCCCTTGCCCGCGCCGGCGTTTTGCGCCGTGAGTGCACTGACGGTAGCGCCCATGGAACTCGGCACAATGAACAAAAAGCTGATCATCTTCTCGACCAGGCCCACGGCGGCGGCGTCGACCAGGCCGCGATGGTTGGCGATGACGGTGATAAACATAAACGCCACCTGGATGCAGCCGTCCTGCACGGCCACGGGCACGCCGATTTTAAGAATGCTGCCGAGCACCTCGGGCTGGGGGCGCAGGTCGCTGCGCTTAACGTGGATGTTCGTGCGGCGGCTCTTGAGCCACACGAGTGCGAGGGCAACGCTGGCCGTCTGGGCGGTTACCGTGCCGAGCGCCGCGCCCACGGGGCCGAGTCCCATGTGCCCGATAAACAGAAAGTCGAGCGCGATGTTGATGATGCACGCCACGCCGATCACGTACATGGGCGAGCGCGAATCGCCCAGCCCGCGAAAGATGGCCGAAAGAATGTTGTACGCGGCGATAAAGGGAATGCCCATAAAGCAGATACGCAGGTAGGCGGCGGTGCCTTCGACTGCCTCGGCCGGCGTGCCAATGAGCGCCACGATTTGCGGACACAGTGCGAGCAGGACAGCGGCCAGTACCACCGAGACACCCATAAAGAGCGTGATGGTGTTGCCGATGGCGGTCTCGGCGCGGTCGAAACGGCGCGAGCCCACGGCGTGGCCGACGATGACCGTCGTTCCCATGGCCAGACCCACGAGCGTCACGGTAATGATATAGAGCGTCTGCGCGCCATTGCCCACGGCGGTGATGCCGGCGGCGCCGCTAAACTGCCCCATCATGTACAGGTCGGCCATGCCGTAGAGCATCTGCAAAAAGTACGAGAGCATATAGGGCAGGGCAAAGGCCGCGATGGTCTTAAGGACATTGCCGCGTGTGAGGTCGTGTTCCATGGGCGAGGTACTTTCTGGCTTGGTTCGTTTAGCTACCAGTGTAGTGAAAACCCTACAACGATTGTAGAGTCAAGGTTTGTGTCGACAGTGGGGCGAAAAAGTCTCGCGCACCATTATTCCGAGTGAATATGGACACACATCACGAGAACTCGCCGCCGGCGCTAACCTTGCAGAAAACGATTTCGGAATACTTGACACCATTATTCGGCGCGCAATAATACGTGCGTTTGCGAACAACGTTTGATGGGGGTTGAACCTGCGTGCGCAATCTCAAAATACTGTTTTCCTATCTAGGGGCATACCGTCGCGATGCCATCCTCGGCGTGTTCTTTGTGTCGGTCGAGACGGTGCTCGAGCTGTTTATCCCGGTCATCATGGCCAACATCATCGATGTGGGCGTGCCTGCGGGTGATATCAACTACATGCTGCTGCAGGGCGCGTACATGTTGGTGTGCGCTGCGCTTTCGCTGGTACTGGGCTTGGGTTATGCCCGCACGTCCGCCCGCGTTGCCTCGGGCCTAGGCGCTAACCTGCGCGAGGCCGAGTACAAAAAGATTCAGACGCTCGCTTTTGGTAACCTGGACAACTACGACGCCAGCTCGCTCGTCACCCGCATGACCACGGACATCACCGTTATCCAAAATGCTGTGGGCAACGGCTTTCGCCCTATGGCGCGCGGCCCGGTGACGCTTATCGTCGGCCTTATCTACGCGCTGATGCTGTCGCGCCCGCTCGCCACCGTCTTTGCGATCATCTTGCCCGTGCTGGCAATCGTACTGGGCGTCATCACCTATCGCGTGAGCCCGCTCTACCGCCAACTCCAGACCTCGATGGACCACCTCAACGGCGTGGTACAGGAGGACCTCACCGCCGTGCGTGCCGTCAAGGCCTACGTTCGTACCGAGCACGAGGAGGCCAAGTTCGACACCGTCAATACCGAGCTCGCGCGCACTGCGACAAAGACCTTTGGCAGCGCGGTGCTCAACCTGCCGGTGTTTCAGCTGTCGATGTACGTGGCTGCGCTCTCCATCCTGTGGATTGGCGGCCGCATGATTCTCGCCGGCAAGTTGGGTGTAGGCTCTCTCACGGGCTTTATGAGCTACGTGCTGCTGATCATGAACTCGCTCATGATGATTTCCAACGTGTTTTTGCTGCTCACGCGCGCTCTCACGAGTGTGGGCCGTATCGCAGAGGTGCTCGATGAGGAGCCCTTTATCGCCAACCCTGCGGGAGACCTCGCGACTGCGGCGCCAGCGGACGGCAGTATCGAGTTTCGCGACGTTTCCTTTAAATACCGCGCGGATGCAGCCGAGGATGTGCTCGAGCATATCGACCTTCGCATCGAGAGCGGCTCGACGGTGGGCATCCTCGGCGGCACGGGCTCGGGCAAGAGCTCACTTGTGCAGCTGATTGCGCGCCTGTACGACGCTACCGAGGGCGCCGTGCTTGTGGGCGGACGTGACGTGCGTGACTACGACCTCGCCGCCTTGCGCGACGCTGTGGGCATTGTGCTGCAAAAGAACGTGCTGTTTACGGGCACCGTGCGCGAGAATCTGCAGTGGGGCAATCCGCAGGCGTCGGACGATGAGCTCCTCGCGGCTTGCCGCGCGGCGTGCGTGGACGAGTTCCTTGATCGCATCGGCGGGCTGGACGGCGAGTTGGGCCAAGGCGGCGCCGGTGTCTCGGGTGGCCAGAAGCAACGCCTGTGCATCGCGCGCACGCTGCTCAAGCATCCGCGCGTGCTCATTTTTGATGACTCCACCAGCGCGGTCGATATGGCGACCGACGCAAAGATTCGCGAGCACATCGCTCGGATTCCCGATGCGACCGTGCTCATCATCGCCCAGCGTATCGCGAGCGTCATGGATGCCGATCGCATTGTGGTGTTGGACGACGGTCGTGTCCACGGCGTGGGCACGCACGAGGAACTGCTGGCGGGCGACAACATATACCAGGAGATTTACGCCTCGCAGATGGAGTTTGCGAGGAACGCGGACGCCGGCGACGGCAGCGACGATGGTTGCGCGAATGATCCGTTTTCCTCCGTCGCATGCGGATCGCCCTTGGAAGGGGGTGAGCGTCATGCCTAAGACCGCAGCCCAAGCACGCCCGGCCGACCTCAAGCGCACTGTGCGCCGCTTGCTCTCCTACATGGGGCATGCCAAGTTCTCGTTGCTCGCGGTGGGCGTGCTCGCCTCCGTTGCCGCCATCGCGAGCCTCGCCGGCACCTACATGGTGCGCCCCATCGTTAACGGTTTGGCCACTGGCGGGGAGGAACTGCTCGCCAAGCAGGTCATCCTGACGGCGATCATCTACGCCGCGGGCGTGCTTTCGGCCCTGGGCTACTCGCAGATCATGGTGCGCGCGGCCCAACGCGTGGTGTCCGATATTCGCCGCGACCTGTTCGCGCACATCCAGACGCTGCCGCTCAGTTATTTTGACAGCACGCGCTCGGGCGACATCATGAGTTTTTTCACCAACGACGTCGACACCGTCTCCGAGGCGCTCAACAACAGCTTTGCCAACGTGATTCAGGCCGCCATTCAGGTTGTGGGCACCACGGCTATGCTCATCATCCTTAACTGGCAGCTCACGATTATCACACTCGTGTGCGATGCGGCCATTGTGCTGTATGCGCGCTACTCGGGCGCGCGCTCTAAGCGTTTCTTTGCTGCCCAGCAGGCATCGCTTGGCGACCTGGACGGATATATCGAAGAGATGGTCTCGGGTCAAAAGGTCATCAAGGTCTTTAACCGTGAGGCGGCGAATGTCGCCGGCTTTGCCTGCCGCAACGACGAGCTTCGCCGCACCGGCACCGCCGCCGTGAGCTATGCCAACTCCATGGTGCCCATGACTGTCGTGATTGGCTACGTCAACTATGCCATCGTCGCCGTGGCGGGCGGCATGCTCTGCATCAAGGGGCTCGCCGACGTAGGTGCGCTCGCGAGCTACCTGGTCTTTGTGCGCCAGGCCGCCATGCCCATCAACCAGTTTACGCAGCTCGGCAACTTCTTGCTCAACGCGTTGGCCGGTGCCGAGCGCCTGTTTGCCGCCATGGACCTTGAGCCCGAGGTGGACGAGGGCTGCGTGGAGCTGGTGCAGACGGGCGACGCCGCGTGGGCGTGGAAGATTCCCGAGGGCCAGGGCGTGGGCGCGTACGGGCATTTGCATGATGTGGCAGCCGTTGATGAGTCGGGCCGCGCGGTGGCTGCCGACGGCACCGAGCTCACGTGCGGCTTGGTCCCGCTTGCCGGCGACGTGCGCTTCCATGCCGTGGATTTTTCCTACGTGCCGGGCACCCGCGTGCTCACGGACCTCAACCTGTTTGCCAAGCCGGGGCAAAAGATCGCGTTTGTGGGCTCCACGGGTGCCGGCAAGACGACCATCACCAACCTCATCAACCGCTTCTACGAAGTCGATGACGGCGAGATCACGTATGACGGCATCGACGTCAAGCACATTGCCAAGGCCAGCCTGCGCGGGTCGCTCGGCATTGTACTGCAGGACACGCACCTGTTTAGCGGCACCATTGCGCAGAACATCCGCTTTGGCAAGCTCGACGCGACCGACGAGGAGGTGCGCGCCGCTGCCGAGGCCGCCTGCGCCGACTCGTTTATCCGCCGCCTGCCTAGAGGGTACGACACACCGGTCACGGCCGATGGCGCCAACCTGTCGCAGGGCCAGCGTCAGCTGCTCGCCATCGCGCGCGTGGCCGTTGCCGACCCGCCGGTGCTCATCCTGGACGAGGCCACGAGCTCCATTGACACGCGTACCGAAAAGCTCATCGAGCGCGGTATGGACCGCATCATGCGCGGACGCACCACGTTTATGATTGCGCACCGCCTGTCCACCGTCCGCGACGCCGACGCCATCATGGTCCTCGAACACGGCCGCATCATCGAGCGCGGCACGCACGAAGAGTTGCTCGCCCAGCACGGCGAGTACTGGCAGCTGGCGCATGGCTTAAAAGAGTTGGATTAACCCGTTCGAGCACGATGCTTTGACCCCTCCGTGCTCCTCACCTCGACTCAAACCATCACAACATTCGACACTTTTCGCCAAAATCGGGAAAAGCATCGAATGTTGTGATGGTTTTTCTGCCACTCGACCGG
>CAJMSL010000074.1 GCA_905216045.1 uncultured bacterium | reverse complement strand
TAGCAGCACATGTCACCCGGCAGATAGGTATAGGTAGGCTCGACCGTCACGACCTCGGTGATGATCAGGCCAACGCCGCCCTTGGCACGGGCACGGTAATGATCGACCAAGTCGTCGGTCACATAGCCATGATCGGCCAGGTTGGTGGACACCGGCGGCATAAAGACGCGGTTCTTGACCTCGGTCGTACCGACCTTGATCGGGCTAAAGAGCATCGGGTAGGCGGATGACTCCATACAGGCTTCCTTTCGTTTGAGCCGCTCGGCGGCACTTGCTGACGTACCTATCGTACCAGCAACCGCGCAGCACCCGACCGCACGCGCTCCCCCAGTCTCTGCTCAACCCCCAAAAAGTTGCGGTGGAATACGGAGTAGATAAGGCTTTTGACAGCCAAAACAGTCCGTATTTCACCGCAACTGATGGGCGGGGTGGAATTGAGGGCTCAGATAGTCAGTCATGCCCTCATCCGCCGCTCCTTCACCTACAGCACGCCGTCCAGCATAAGGTTCACCTTGAGCACGTTGACCGTAGGCTCGCCGAAGACGCCCAGGAATCGGCCCTTGGTGCACTGGGCGATGATCTCGCGAACCTCGCCTTCGCTCTTGCCCGTGGCCTTCGCCAGGCGCGGTACCTGGTACTCGGCGGCATCGGGGGAGATCTCGGGGTCGAGCCCTGAGCCAGAACACGTCACCAGGTCGACGGGCACGGCGTCCATGCCGGCGTCGGGGTTGGAGGCGCGGATCTTCTTCACGCGCGCGTCCACAAGCTGCCGATACTCCTCACTCGCCGGGGATAGGTTGGACGGGGTACCATACGCCATGAGCTCGCCGTCTTCGCCTTTGACAATTGACACGTTCTGGATACGACCCCACATGTGGGCTTCGTCATCGAAGTTCTGGCCGATGAGCTCGGAACCCACAACCTTGCCGTCGACCGTAATGAGTGAACCGTTCGCCTGATACGGGAACGCAACCTGGGCGATGCCGGTCACGACGAGCGTATAGCCCAGGCCGCAGACAACGGTAAACAGCGCGAACACGCCCAGTGCGCGCGATGCAACACCTTTGAACATACAAACCTCCACTTACATAATGCCGCAGAACGCGAGCAGCATGTCGATGAGCTTGATAAATGCGAACGGGGCAACGATGCCGCCCAGACCCCATACGAGCAGGTTGTGGGTCAGCAGCTGTCCGGACGGTACCTCGCGGTACTTAACGCCCTTCAGCGCGGCCGGGATCAGCGCGACGATAACGAGCGCGTTATAGATGATGGCCGAAAGAACCGCGGACAGCGGGCTTGCCAGACCGAGGATGTTGAGCGCGCCAAGGCCCGGGTAGATCGGCGAGAACAGGGCCGGGATGATAGCGAAGTACTTCGCCATGTCGTTGGCGACCGAGAAGGTCGTAAGCGAACCGCGGGTCATGAGCAGCTGCTTGCCGATACGCACGACCTCGATGAGCTTGGTGGGGCTGGAGTCGAGGTCGACCATGTTGCCGGCCTCCTTGGCAGCCTGGGTGCCCGTGTTCATGGCCACGGCGACATCCGCCTGCGCCAGCGCCGGCGCGTCGTTGGTGCCGTCGCCGGTCATGGCGACCAGGTGGCCCTCACGCTGGAACTCGCGGATCTTCTCGAGCTTGCCCTCAGGGGTGGCCTCGGCCAGGAAGTCGTCAACGCCGGCCTCGGCGGCGATTGCCGCGGCGGTGAGTGGGTTGTCGCCCGTCACCATGATGGTCTTGATGCCCATCTTGCGCAGGTCGGCGAACTTCTCCTTAACGCCGGACTTGATGATGTCCTTGAGGTACACAACGCCCAGCACGCGGCAGTTCTTGGTCACGACCAGCGGGGTGCCGCCGGCCTTGGCGATGCGCTCGACGGCCTCGTCGCACTCCTGGGAGAACACGCCGCCGGCTGCCTCCACATAGGTGCGCACGGAATCGGCAGCGCCCTTGCGGATCTCATTGCCCTCGTAGTTCACACCGGACATGCGGGTCGCCGCGGTGAAGGGGATGAACTCCATACCCTTATCCTCGAGTGTGCGGCCGCGCAGACCGAACTGCTCCTTGGCGAGCACGACGATGGAACGGCCTTCGGGGGTCTCGTCGGCCAGCGAGGAAAGCTGGGCGGCATCGGCCAGCTCCGCGGGATCGATGCCGTCGACCGGGATGAACTCGGCGGCTTGGCGGTTACCCAGGGTGATGGTGCCGGTCTTGTCGAGCATGAGGATGTCGACGTCGCCGGCGGCCTCGATGGCGCGGCCGGACATGGCCAGCACGTTGGCCTCGTTCAGACGGCTCATGCCGGCGATGCCGATGGCGGAAAGAAGGGCGCCGATGGTAGTAGGAGCCAGGCACACGAGCAGCGCCACGAGCGTGGTCACGGCCGTGGGGTTGTCCATGTCGTTAAGACCGACCGAGAAGCAGGAGTAACAATACAGGGCCAGCGTGACCAGGATAAAGACGATGGAGAGGGCCACCAGGAAGATCTCCAGAGCGATCTCGTTAGGGGTCTTCTTGCGCGCGGCACCCTCGACCATCGCGATCATCTTGTCCAGGAAGCTCTGGCCGGGCTCACTGGAGATCTTGACGATGATCCAGTCGGACAGCACCGTGGTACCGCCGGTAACGGCAGAGCGGTCGCCGCCGGCCTCGCGGACCACGGGGGCGGACTCGCCGGTGATGGCGGACTCGTCAACGGAAGCAGCGCCCTCGATGACGTCGCCGTCGCCGGGAATCTGCTCGCCGGCGCGTACGATCACCAGGTCGCCGCGCGTGAGCTCGGTGCCGGGAACGACGGTGAAGTGCTCCTTGTCCTCAACGGACTCGATGCGATGGGCCTCGACATCCTTTTTGGCCGCACGCAGGGAATCGGCCTGGGCCTTACCGCGGCCCTCGGCAAGCGCCTCGGCGAAGTTCGAGAACAGGTCGGTAAGCCACAGGATGACCGCGATGGCGACCACATAGTAGGTGGGCACACCCGCGTCCTGCACACCGAAAATGGAAGCGACGGCCAGGACGGAGGTCATGACGGCGGAAAGCCACACCAGGAACATGACCGGGTTTTGAATCTGGACGCGAGGATCCAGCTTGGCAAACGAGTCGCGGACCGCGCGGCCCATCATGTCTTTTTGCATAGTCATAAATCTGCGCCCTCCTTTACGCAATCATCTGGAAGAACTCGGCAACGGGGCCAAGCGCCAGGGCCGGGAAGAAGCTCAGGGCACCGATCAGCAGAACGATGAACACGAGCAGGAATACGAACATGCCGTTGGTGGTAGACAGGGTACCGGCGCTCTCGGCGACCTTGCCCTTCTTGGCCAGCGAGCCGGCGATAGCCAGCGTACCGATGATAGGCATGAAGCGGGCGAACAGCATCTCGAGGCCGAGCATGACGTTGATCCAGGGAATGTTGCAGTTCATGCCTGCAAACGCCGAGCCGTTGTTGCCGCCGCATGAGGTGAAGGCATACAGCGCCTCGGAGAAGCCGTGCGCGCCACCATTGTTGAGCTGGTCGGCAAGACCGGGCACCATGCAGGCGATGGCCGAGCACACCAGAATGGCAAACGGAGTTGCCAAGCACAGGACAACTGCCCAGCGCATCTCGCCCGGCTCGATCTTCTTGCCCAGGAACTCAGGCGTGCGTCCGACCATGAGGCCGGCGATGAACACTGTGAGGATGGCGAAGCCGATCATGCCGTACAGGCCGCAGCCCACGCCGCCGAAGACGACCTCGCCCAGAGCAATCTGGAGCATCTGGACAAAACCGCCCAGCGGGGTGTAGGAGTCGTGCATGGAGTTAACCGAGCCGTTGGAAGCAGCCGTCGTGAAAGCGGACCAGGTAGAAGAGGAGGCGATACCGAAACGGCTCTCCTTGCCCTCCATGTTGCCGCCGGCCTGGCCGTCGGTCATCTCGATATTGACCGCTCCGCCATCGGCCAGCTGCGGGGTGCCCGCATGCTCGTTGACGGCGATGATGCCGGTGAAGATCACCAGCAGGATGAACATGGCGGCAAAGATGGCCTTGCCCCGCTTGGTGTTCTTGACGCCGATACCGAAGGCGAAGCAACAGGCGGCCGGGATCAGCAGCAGGCTGGGCATCTCGATGATGTTGGTGAAGGCGCTGGGGTTCTCATACGGATGGGCGGAGTTCACGCCGAAGAAGCCGCCGCCGTTGGTGCCGGACTGCTTGATGGCGACCTGAGGAGCCGCGGGGCCCTGGGGCAGGAACTGCTCGGTGACCACGCGCGCGCCCTCGACAACCTTGCCGTCGACCTTGACCGTGTCGCCCTCAATCTGGGCGCCGTCGATGACGCTCCAGCCGCCGTCTGCATTAGGCTGAACAGCGACGGGTTCTACGAGCTCAGCCTTCTGAGCCGGCTGGAAGTTGGAGATGACGCCACCGGCAGCCAGGCAGATGCCGAACACGAGGTTCAGCGGGATGAGCACATACAGGACGGTGCGGGTGAGGTCGACCCAGAAGGAACCCAGACCCTGCTCCTTGACCTGACGGAAGCCGCGGATCAGCGCGAACATGACCGCGATACCGGTGCCAGCGGAAACGAAGTTCTGCACAGTGAGACCCATGAACTGCACAAGGTAGGACAGGGTGGTCTCACCGGAGTAGGACTGCCAGTTGGTGTTGGTTATGAAGGAAGCAGCCGTATTGAACGACAGGTCCCATGACACACCCGGCAGGTGCTGGGGATTGCCTGGCAAGAAGGACTGAAGCGCCTGGAGTGCCACAAGAGCCACGAGGCCGATCCCCGAAAAGACCAGCACGCTTGCCAGATAGCGCCTACACTCCATCTGCTCTGCCGCGTCGATGCGAAGCAGACGATAGACGCCACGCTCCACAGGAGCAATCATAGGCGACAGGAACGTATGCTCACCATCCATGATATGGGCCATGCACCGACCGAGCGGAACGGCCAGGACGACGAGCACGGCAAAGTACAAGATGTACTGAATCGCAGCGTCCATAGTTTACGAATCACTCCTCATCAGAATGTAGATGTAATAGATAAAGAGTCCAATGCAGACGACTCCGATGATGGGAATGAGGATGTCCATTTACCGCCCCTTTCACACGCGGTCCGATGTCTCGGACGCCTGCCCTCGCAAGCGTCTGGGGACAGTAAACGCTTCTAGGGATTAAAGAGGCGTGAGGGCCGGGGCTCACGTCCTTAAGATGCCGTAAAGATGCAGGTAGAAAGCACTATTGCGGCTGCAGTGCGCCTATACTCGACCTCGCGAGCATACAGTGGCGTCCTCACCGCGTATGCACGCATGGACAACGCTTCAGAAAGGCTACGCTATGCAGCGCGACGCATCGGACACTCGCGTCAATCCAGACCTCATCCTCAAGGCAATTGAGAAAGACGAGGTCGCCGATGACGCTCGAACCAGCCGGGGACACCTCAAGATTTTCTTTGGCTACGCTGCCGGCGCAGGCAAAACCTATGCGATGCTTCAAGCCGCCCACGCCGCCAAGCGGCGAGGTGTTGACGTCGTCGCGGGGTACATTGAGCCGCACGAACGTCCGGCAACTGCCCATCTTGCACAAGGGCTTGAGAAAGTGCCCTGTAAACTCATCGAGCACAACGGCATTGCGCTCAGCGAGTTCGATCTAGATGCGGCTATCGAACGCGCCCCTCAGCTCATCCTTGTCGACGAGCTCGCCCATACGAATGCGCCGGGGTCTCGCCACGACAAACGCTATCGAGACGTCGAGGAACTTCTACATGCGGGCATCGACGTCTATACGACCGTGAACGTTCAGCATATCGAGAGCCTAAACGACATGGTTGCATCCATCACCGGCGTTGTCGTGAGCGAACGAATCCCCGACCGTATCTTCGATGATGCCGACCAGGTCGAGCTCGTCGACATAGAGCCCGAAGACCTACTTGAGCGCCTTCGCGCCGGCCTCGTCTACCGTCCCGCGCAAGCCGCCCGAGCGCAACAGCATTTTTTTACCGTCGAGAACCTCACCGCACTCCGAGAAATCGCGCTGCGCCGCTGCGCCGATCGCCCCGGCCACCTCACAGCCGCCGCACGCGTGCTGGGAAACCGTGACTACTACACCAGGGAGCGTATCTTAGTCTGTGTCTCCCCGGCGCCGACCAATCCCCGCATCGTCCGTGCCGCCGCGCGCATGGCGAAAGCGTTTCGCAGCGAGCTCGTCGCCCTGTTCGTAGAGAGCCCGCACACGCAAGCCATGAGCGATAATGAGCGTACCAAGCTTGCAGCCAATATCGCCCTAGCCGAGCAGCTCGGAGCACATATGGAAACCGTCTATGGCGACGACATCGCGTTTCAGATCTCCGAGTTCGCGCGCCTGTCGGGTATTTCGAAGATCGTCATGGGGCGCACGGGCGAGCGCAGCAGCGTCCGTCAGGCCCTCTTTGGCCGCAAATCTCTCGTAGAACAGCTCATAACATTCGCCCCGAACCTCGACATTTACATCATTCCAGACCAGTCGACTCCGCCCTCCCGGCCCAAAGGACGCCGCCGTACGCTCGCCCTGCAGCCGCCCAACAGCCGAAACGTGCTTCGCACGCTGGCCCTCTCTCTTGTCGCCACGGCGATCGGCACGGCTTTCCGCCATCTGGGATTTGCCGATTCCAGCATCATATCCCTCTATATCCTCACGGCCCTGCTGACCGCCGTCACCACGACGGGGCGTATCTGCACGATCGTATCGAGCGTGCTCTCTGTAGTGCTTTACAACTTCTGCTTCGTCACGCCTCTGTTTTCGCTCGCCAGCTACGACCGAAGCTATCTGGTCACGTTCGGCATCATGTTCGCTACCGCTATGGTCGCCGGCGAGTTAACTGCGCGCATCGCCGACAACGCCCGTACCTCCGCCGAGAACGCATTCAAAACGCGCGTACTCCTCGAAACGAACCAGCTCTTGCAGCAAGCCCATAGCGCGGAGGAGTGCGCCCGCGTCGCCATGAACCAACTCGTCAAACTGCTAAAACTCGACGTGGTCTTCTACACCGCCGAACATGGCACGCTCGGCAAAGCGCTCTATGAGTCCGCTGGCACCGAAAACCGATCCGCGTCGCTGCTCACCGACTACGAGCGCGCCGTTGCAACCTGGACCTACACCAACAACAAGCGCGCGGGCGCAAGCACGCGGACCCTGCCTGAGGCACACTGTCTCTACCTCGCGGTTCGCACCGGCGACAAGGTATTCGGTGTCATCGGCATCGCCCTGGAGGGGCGCGAGATCGAAGCCTTCGAGCATTCGATCGTCCTATCTATCGTAGGTGAATGCGCCTTGGCACTCGAAAGCGACCGGGCGGCGCAAGAGCGCGAAGAGGCTGCGGTCTTGGCGAAAAACGAGCAGCTGCGCGCCAACCTTTTGCGCTCCATCGGCCACGATTTGAGGACACCCCTCACGGCTATATCCGGATCTGCGGCAATCCTTCGGAAGAGCGACGAGAAGCTCAGCCTCGAACAGCGCTGCGATCTTGCCGATGCCATCTACGACGATTCCCTCTGGCTTATCGATACCGTGGAAAACCTCCTCGCCATCACACGCGTCGAGGACGGCACCATTCGCCTCAACTTAACATCCGAGCTCATCGACGAGGTCATCGAGGCCGCCCTCAGCCATGTCGCCCAAGCATCGCATGGACGTGCCGTCACCATCGAGCACACTGACGACATCCTGCTGGTACGCATCGACGTCCATCTCATCATGCAGGTGCTTACGAATCTCATCATGAACGCCTTCAAATACACGCCCGAGGACTCGACTGTCACCATCAGCGCACGTCGCGAGGGTGAGTTCATCGTGGTGGACGTCGCAGACGATGGGCCGGGTGTAGCAGACTGCGACAAGCCTCATATCTTTGAGCGCTTCTTCACCTCAAGCAATACGCGGCCCGTGGATTCGCGTCGAAGCATCGGCCTTGGGCTGTCGCTCTGCCGCTCCATCGTGGAGGCGCATGGCGGCGTCATCGAAGTTCGCGACAACCACCCCCATGGGGCCGTCTTCCGTTTTACCCTGCCTGCCGAGGAGATCGAGATTCATGAATAATGCCGCTAAGCCACGCGTCCTCTTGGTCGAAGATGACCTGACCGTTCAAAACCTCGTTTCGACCGCGCTTGACCTTCACGGCTATGTCGTGAGCAAGGTTTGCAACGGCCAGGCCGCCATCATGGATGCGGTGTCGCACGGCCCCAGCCTCATCATGCTCGACCTCGGCCTTCCCGACATTGACGGTATCGAGGTCATCACGAAGATCCGAAGTTGGTCGGCAGTCCCCATTATCGTCATTTCGGCGCGCACCGAAGATTCCGACAAGATTGCAGCACTTGACGCAGGGGCAGACGACTACCTCACCAAGCCCTTTTCTGTGGATGAGTTGCTCGCGCGCGTCCGTGCGAATTTGAGGCGCTCCTCGATGGCGTCGAGCGAGTCGACAGAAGCGAGCACGTTCGACAACGGTCCGCTGCATATCGACTACGCCGCGGGATACGCTACGAAAGACGGACGCGAGCTCTCGCTCACCCCAACCGAGTACAAATTGCTCGTCCTTCTGGCGAAAAACGTCGACAAGGTGCTCACCCACACCTTCATCACCCGCGAGATATGGGGCACGAGCTGGGACAGCGATCTGGCGAGCCTGCGCGTGTTCATGCGCACCCTGCGCAAGAAGATCGAGGCAGACCCCTCTCACCCCAAGATGATTCAGACGCACATGGGTGTCGGGTACCGCATGCAGCGTCTCTAGCCCGCCCAACAAAAAGTTGCGGTGGAATACGGAGTAGATAAGGCCTTTGACAGCCAAAACAGTCCGTATTTCACCGCAACTGATGGATGGGATGTGTTAGAGACCCAGGTAGCTGGTCATGCCTTCGACGGCGAGTTTGGCGCCGGCTACGGCGCGGACCACGGTGAGCGGGCCGTTGACCACGTCGCCGGCGGCAAAGACACCGGGCACGGTGGTCATGCCGTGCTCGTCGACCGAAAGCAGGCCGCGATGGTCGGTCTCCAGACCACCCGTCGTAAGCACAAGCTTGTCTTTGGGCACCTGCGAAGCCGCAATCACAACCGTATCGGCAGACACATGGTCAAGCTCTTCCTCGTAGCCCACCACGTTGTTGTCCTCGTCGAAGATAGCCGTCTCGAAGACCGGACCGTTATCGTCGATGGCACAGATCGCCTTGCCGCACACAATCTCGGCACCATCGCGCACGGACAGCTCCACATCCTCATCAATGGCAGAGAAATGGCGCGCTCGGCCAAACACGGTGCCCTTGCGCG
>CAJMSL010000073.1 GCA_905216045.1 uncultured bacterium | reverse complement strand
CGCCAGCTCGTCAAAGCCCGTGGTATAGCGGGTCACGAACTCGTGATCGTACAGGTCCTCGGCAATCAACACGTGAACAATACCCAACAGCAGCGCCAAGTCGCAGCCCGGACGCACGCGCAGCCAGCGATCGGCAACAGCAGCCGAACCGCTGCGCCGGGGGTCGACCACGATAATCTTCGCCCCACGGCGACGGGCATCGTTGAGCGCATCAACGGCCCCCATCGTCGACGAATCGACGATGGAACGCCCCAGGTACATGATGCAATCGGTATGCGCCAGGTCGGAGGCGGGACTATAGCCCAGGCTGTGCTCCCAACCGGTAAGTCGGCTTACCTCGCAGGCGCCGTCGGCACCGTATACGTTGGGCGAGCCCAGCGCATGCATAAAACGATACGCCCAGTAACGGTCGAACGAGGGCACGCCGAGCGTCATGCCCAGCGCTCGCGGACCATGCCCGTCAACAATCCCCAAAAGGCGCTCGGCAATCTGCGCGAACGCCTCGTCCCACGAAATCACATCGAACCCCGCGCCATCCTGGCGGCGTCGCATGGGGTGCACGATGCGGTCACGCTCGTCAAACGGCATTGCCAGGCGATGCCGTCCGCGGGCGCAGAGGGCACGCGCCGCGCACGGATGCCCCGGCACCGGCAGCTCGGCCACCACGCGACCGCCCTCAACGCGTGCCGCAAAGGCGCAATCGGCATAGCATCCCCCGCATGTGGTCACCACGGCGCGACCGTCGCGCTTCACAGCAGATGCCATCTCGATTACCCCTTTCATCAGCCAAACACAACAGGCCAAAAGCACGGCAACGAGCCCAGACCCAAAAAGCCTCCCGCACGGCAACGCCCCGCGGGAGGCCCAACATCAAACAGACGGTACCTTACGCCTCGGACTTCTTAGCGTAGATAAACCAGTAGCCGAGCGCGATCAGAACCGCGCCGCCCACGATGTTGCCCAGCGTGGCGGCGGACAAGTTAAACGCAATGCCCGCAGCGTTGAGGGCATCGGCGCCGGCAACGTCGGCACCATAGCCGCACGCGTGCATCACGGCGCCCATGGGCAAAAAGTACATGTTGGCAACGCAGTGCTCAAAACCGCATGCCACAAAGGCGGCGATGGGCAGCAGAATGCCCACAACCTTATCGACCACGGTCTTGCCGGCGGTACCGATCCACACGGCCAGGCACACAAAGATGTTGCACAGGATGCCGCGGAAGAAGATCGTCACCCAGTCGACCGTCACCTTGCCGGCGGCGACGCTCACCATGGAATTGGCGACCGCCTCGCCGTTGAGCTTGTAAATGCCGGCCATGTACACCAAAAAGACGATGAACAGGGCACCGACATAGTTACCGGCCCATACGACGGCCCAGGCCTAGAGCATCTGGACCAGGGCGATCTTTTTACTCTTGAGCGCGCAGACCATAAGCGAATTACCGGTAAACAGCTCGGCGCCGCACACCAGCACGAGCACCAGGCCCAGGCAAAAGCACAGGCCGCCCACGACGCGCTGGGCGCCCCAGCCCAGCGTGCTATCGCTCAAGAACACGGTAAAGAACAGGCCGCCGAAGGCAATGAACGCACCAGCGAACATCGCCAAAACAAAGGCCTTTGCGACCGGCAGGTTGGCCTTGGTCACGCCGGCGCCCTCGGTCTTGGCCTCGATCGCGGCGGGCGCCAGGCAATCGGGAGCGGGGTACTCCGCCTTGGAATCTGCCATGTCAATCACTTCTTTCCTAATCAGCAGGGACAAGCGCTCCTATTGCTCTTGTCCCAAGCGGACAAAGTGGGAAAAGTCGTTGGCGACCACGGCGTCGTACACGGCGTCGACGGCGTCAAAGACCTCCGGGGACATAGGGTTGTAAAACTCCGTATCGCCCGGCTGAATCCCTATGAAGACGATATCTTCGCACGATTGCTCAATCTCTTCGATCAGAATCGACAAAGGAAGCGAATGCGTGGTGAACATCGACTTGCGGGCCACGTCGCGTTTGTCGAGCAGGCGGATGGCGCCGACGGGCAGCGCCATGTCGGCGGCATCGACCAAAACCAAACGCGGCGGACGCTCGCGCTTGACCTCGATGATGTCATCCTCGGGCGTCTGACCGCCATCGATGGTGTACCAGCCGGCAAGCGGCGCGTCCTCCATCTTTTTGGAGAGCACAGGGCCGGCGGCATCGTCGGCACGCAGCACGCTTCCCGCCGTGAGCACGATACCCGCAAACGGAGCGCCGTTCACACGACCATCCACAACGCGACCCATTACTGCAACCTCCCCGTCAGATACACGCCCGACACATCGCGCACGCGCTCAACCAGATCGCGAAACTTCATTAAGAACGCGACCTGCTGGGCATGCAGGCCAAAGTCGTCATCGAACACCGAGATGCCGGCCTTGGCAGAACCGCGAAAACCGCGCTCGTCGAGCAACGCATCGCAGGTCTCGAGCAGCGACGGCACCGCCGCCTTGTCGAGCTGGCACTCACCAAAGGAGCGGATGGCCTCGAACTTGGTTTTGGCCTCCCCCTCCGGCAGCGCGTCAACGAGCGAATAGAACACGTTCACCGGCACCGACAGGCGCGGCTCAAAGCAGTCGAGCACGCCGGTGTGGTGGCCCACGGCGAGCGTGTAGTACAGCACGTCGCAGGCCTCCTGGGGAACGTCTTCCTCGGTCTCCACAAACTTACGCGTGAGCTCGTAGAAGACCACCTGGTCGGGCGCGTGACCCAGGCAGGGGTCGGCGACGCCCTCGGCGGCCTCGTCGCTTGCGCGCGAGGCATCGCCAAAGGAGCCGCCGAGCATACCGGGGCCCGCAAAGTAACCAGAGCGGTCCGTGAGCTCCATCTAGCGACCTCCGGCCAGCACCAGATCCTGCAACGCCGAGTAGACCTCAACGCGGCGAGGATCATCTTGCTTGTCGATGAGCAGCGCCATGACACCGCGGATATCGCCCTTGGGCGCGCCCTCGAGCGTATCCATAAACTCGTTGGCCAGGTCGCGGCCGTAACGGTAGCCGCTCATGGCGCGAGCCTCGCGCTCGATGGCGACGCGCAGTTTGTACGGCACACCGGGGTGCAGGATATCGGCTTGCTCGCCGGCGGCCTCCACCGTGGTCTCGGCATGGAGCTTTTGGTCCAGCAGGCCAAGTGCCATGGCAAAGCCGTAGACGGTCTGCGCGGGGCTGGGAGGGCAGCCGGGGATGTAGACATCGACCGGCAAGATCTTGTCCGTGCCGCCCCAGACGCAGTAGTTGTCGTAGAAGATGCCACCGGTGCAGCCGCACGCGCCATAGGACACCACAATCTTGGGATCGGGTGCGGCCTCAAAGGCGCGCAGGGCCGGCATGCGCATGGCACGCGTCACGGCGCCGGTGTACAGCAGCACATCGGCGTGACGGGGCGAGGGCACGACCTTGATGCCAAAGCGCTCGACGTCGAAGACGGGCGTGATGGAACCGAAGATCTCGATCTCGCAGCCGTTGCAACCGCCGCAGTCAACACGGTAGACGTACACCGAGCGCTTGATCTTCTTAAGAAGGGTCGCCTTGGCCTTCTCGATGCTCTCGTCGAGCTCGATCTTGGTCGGGCGGTACTGAAGCCGCTCGGGCAAAAGCGTGGGTTCGGCCATGGTTACTCCTCCTTCGTTTCAAAATCCATGATGATGCCCTCGACCGGCGCCGGACCGGCGGGAATCTCGGGCGCATCGGGGTTGAGCTCGCGGTCGATATACTCCGGGTTCACGCCGTGGCCGCCCAGATACTCCATGCCGGGGCCCTGGGGCTCACCGGACGCAAGCGTCTCGTTGGCAGCCATGCCGTGCGCGTTGCCGGTCTTTACGGCCGAGGCGGCGCGCAGGGCGTCGAGCTCGCGCTTGCACTCCTGGCACATACCGACGGTACGGGCGGCCTGGATGGCCTCCATGCCGCCGGTCTTTTGCAGCAGGCGCTTGGCGTAGTCGATTTCCTTGTGCGGGGCAAACGGCTTGCCGCAGCGCGAGCAGTGCTCGAGCGTGTAGACGCTCTTGCTGGTGAGGTCGTCCTTGCTCATGACGGCCAGCTCAAACTCCTCGGTGAGCTTGATGGCCTCCATGGGGCAGGCTTCCTCGCAGCGGCCGCAAAAGATGCAGCGGCCGTAGTCGATCGACCAGGTAATGGTATCGGCTGCAAGGTCAGCGTCCATGCGAATGGCATCGGCCGGACAAGCCACGCCGCAGGCACCGCAGGCGATGCAGAGCTCGGCATTGTGCTCGGGCTTGCCGCGCATGTCCTTGTTGGTGGGAAACGGCGCAAACGGGTACTTGACCGTCGCGTCACCGGCCTTGGCGTTAACCTTCCAAAGCTTCAGCATATTAGAGCGCCTCCTCATCGAGCGGAGCGGCCATGGTGCCCTCGCCCGCAAGCGGAGACTTGTCGCGCCAGACGTTCTCGAACTGCTCCTTGTCGAGCACGTGGTCGCGCTTGGCGGCGACATCGGTCACCGTCACGCGGTCGGTGCAGGAGTAGCACGGGTCGAGCGAGCCGACGATCAGCGCCGCGTCGCCCACGGTGTTGCCGCGGAACATGTAGCGCAGGACCGGCCAGTTACTGTACGTGGCGGCCTTGGCGCGCCAGCGGTAGCACTTCTGGTTGTTGCCGAGCATCGCCCAGTGCACGTCCTCGCCACGCGGCGCCTCGGTGGCGCCGATGGCGTACTTGTGCGGGGTGTACTCCCAATCCGTGGTGAGGATGGGGCCCGACGGGCAGTTCTCGAGCATGGTCTCGATCATGTCGATCGAATCGTAGACCTCCTGGATGCGAACGGCGGTACGGCCGAAGGCATCGCAGGTGTCGGCCGTAGCGGCGTGCATCTTTTGGACGTCCGGATCGGCGTAGCCGTCGAAGGGATGGTCAAAGCGCACGTCGCGGGCATAGCCCGAGCCACGCATGAGCGGGCCGACCGGCGAGAAGTCACGTGCGATCTTGCGGTCCAAGATGCCGATACCGCTCGTACGCTCGATAAAGTTGGGCGTGGAGAGCAAGACGTCGACGAGCTCCTGAACCTCGGAGCGCAGCTGGTGGATGGTCGTGAGCGTGGAAAGCTTCTGCTCGGCCAAAATGTCGCGACGCACGCCGCCGATCACGTTGAGGCCGTAGGTCTTGCGGTGACCGGAGAGCTTCTCGGCCAGGTCCATGGACTTCTCGCGGACGCGGAAGAACTGCTGGAAGCCGGAGTCGAAGCCCGTGTAGTGCGACGCCAGGCCAATGTTGAGCAGATGCGAGTGCAGACGCTCGACCTCGAGCATGATAGCGCGGATGTACTGGGCGCGCGGCGGGACATGAATGCCCTGGGCACGCTCGACGGCCTCGGCATAGGCCACCGAGTGGGCGCAGCCGCAGATGCCGCAGATGCGGTCGGCGAGGAACGTCACGGCGTCATAGTTCAGGCGCGTCTCGGCAACCTTCTCCATGCCGCGGTGCACGTAGAACAGACGGTAATCGGCGTCGACGATCGTCTCGCCCTCGACAAACAGGCGGAAGTGGCCAGGCTCATCGGAGGTAATGTGCAGCGGGCCCATGGGAACGAGCGTCGTCTCCTTGCCCTTGGTATCGGCCAAGAACTCGTAGTTTTCCATATCGCTCGCGGGAGCGGGACGGAAACGGTAGTCCATGGAGTCCTTGCGCAGCGGGTACAGGCCGCTGGGCCAGTCATCGGGCAGCACCAGGCGGCGACGATCGGGCAGGCCCTCGGGAATCAGGCCGAACATGTCGCGAAGCTCACGCTCGCCCCACACGCAGGCGGGGACGAACGGCGTCACGGACGGGAACGTCATCTTGGCGGGATCGACCTCGGTGCGCACGGTCACCCAGCCGGGGTCCTCCCCCTCCATGGAGATGACGTAATACACGGCGTAGCGGCCGCACAGACTGCGCTCGTCGTTGCCGATGATCACGGGAATCCAGCCGTAGCGCTCGTAATACAGGTAGTGGACGGCATCGGGCAGCTTGTCCTGCTTGACGGTAATCGTCAGCTGGTCCTCGCACTGCCACTCGACCTTCTCGATGCAGCCCGGAACGGCGCGGCGCAGGGCCTCGACATGGCTCTCGCAGCGACGGGCATACACCTTGTTCTCAGTTTCAATCATTCGTTACTCCACCTCGCTCTGAGCGGTCTCGGTACCGAACACAGCGCGGTACATCGGCGTCGCGTGAAGTTCCTCGGTGCTCTGCTCGAGCACGATGCCGGTCGCAGTCTCCACACCGTGCACGAGAGGCAGCGGGGTGGCGATGCCAAACCACAAGATCATGACAGCCAGGATGATTTCGGGGATAAGCATGAGCGCCGGGGCCTCATGCTTGCCCATGCCCTGGGGCGCATGACCGAATACCGACTTGAGTGCGATGCGGGTGAGCGCGGAGATGGCCACGGTAAGACCGAGGGCGACCACGACGACCAGCCACATGGGACCGGCGGTAACACCGGCGACAAAAGTCAGGAACTCGGAGATGAACATGCCAAAGGGCGGGAAGGCGGCAAGGCCGAGCAGCGCCAGAATGGCGAGCGCGGCGGTTGCGGGGGCAACCTCGACGACGCCCTGGATCTTGGCCAGGCTACGCGTACCAAAGGCGTGCTGGATGTTGCCAGACACGCAGAAGGCAAGCGTCTTGGTAAAGCCGTGGAACACGCAGTGCAGCAGGGCCGCGGCGATACCCAGCGGGCCACCGATACCCAGGCACAGGGCGATAACGCCCACGTTCTCCACAGACGAGTACGCAAAGCGGCGCTTGAGGTCGTCCTGGCGAAACATCGAAAGTGCCGCCACCAAAATGGACAGCGTGCCGACGATCAGCAGCAAAAGCTGCGGATACTCGGCGCCCACGGCCTGGATAGTAAAGCCGTAGAAGCGCATGATCACGAGCATGGCGCACTTAAGCAGCACGCCCGAGAGCAGGGCCGAGACAGGGCTCGGGGCCTGGGAGTGGGCATCGGGCAGCCAAGTGTGCATGGGGAACAGGCCGGCCTTGGTGCCAAAGCCGATCACGATAAACGCAAAGGCGAGGCGCATGAGCGTCGGGTCGAACTGGTCGGCATACGGCAGCACGCACGACAGGAATGCGGCCTCGTGGGCGTTGGGAATCACGTCGGCGGCGTTGGCGTAGATCAGCAGCGTGCCGAACAGGCCAAAGGCCACGCCGGCGGTGCAGACCATCGCATACTTCCAAGAAGCCTCGAGGGCCGTCTTGTTCTTGTAGATACCCACGAGGAACACGGTGGAAAGCGTGGTTGCCTCCACGGCGGCCCACGTGAGGATCATGTTGTTAGACAGGCACGCGAGCAGCATAGTGAACACAAACAGGCTAAACAGCGCAAAATACTGCTTGGCGCGCTCGGCGGGCATGGAGCCCTCCTCGATATCGGCCTTTACATAGGGCAGCGAGAACAGCCCCGTAAGAAAACCGATAAAGCCGATGAGCAGCACAAAGATGGCGCCCAGCGAATCGAGGTGGAACCACAGGCCAAGAGCGCTCGCGGTTTCGCCACTCGTAAGGACGTCACCGGCCGTCATAATCGACAGCACCAGGACGGCTGCGACGGAGACCAGGTTGAGACCGGCAAACACGTTATAGGACGTGTTCTTGGGCAAAAACGCCATGACCAGCGAGAACACCAAAGGAGTCGCGAGCAGGGCGAGAATCAACGTTTCCATGGACTACCCCCTCAGCTCGGACAGGTCGCGCGCATCGAGCGAGTGGGAGTCGTCCCAAATGCGACGCACGACGATGGACATGATGATGACGGCAAAGATGGCGTCGGTGGCGATACCGATCTCGATGATCTCGGGAGCGGTGGGGGCCAAAAGCGCGAGCGTCACATGGCTGCCGTTTTCCATAAGGCAGTATCCAAAGATCTGCTTCATGATGTTGCGCTGCGAGATGATGCAGGTGAGGCCCACAAAGAAGTGAGCGAAGCTAATAGCGAGCGCAGGCGTTGCGACCTCGGCCGTGGGCAGGCTGATCTGCGTCACGACGGCAAAGCAGATCGCGACCTCGACGGCGATGATGCAGATGGCCCACGCGGGCTTAAGGCCGGCCTTGAGCGATGCGTCGCTCGGCTCGCCCATCTTCTTGTATGCGCGGTTAAGGATATAAGGGACCAGGACGACCTTGGTGATAAAGGCAGATCCAGCCCACATAAGCAGCTCCTGCGCACCGGTGGTGGCACCGAGCGTAGCGAGCAGTCCCACGAGCACCAGCGACTGCACCGCATACCAGCTGATGGCGTGCTTGATGTTCTTGGAGACGACCACCATGGTGGACGTGACGATCAGAAGGCCGCCAAGGATGTTGACGATCGAATAACCCATGTCGTTCTACCTCCTAACCGATCCAGCTGGCCGAAAGCGGGCCGCTGACGATAACCATGATGATGAGCACGATGAACACGAACGCCATCGCGCGGGGAAGCGGGGCTCCCGCAGCGACCTCGTCGCTCGGCTCGCCGGGCAGGCAATAGCCCATCCACTTGAGGAACCAGGCGAAGGTGGCGACGGTCTCGGCGACCATGATGCACACGAGCACCAGGATCGCGACGTTGCCGGCACCCACAGAGAAGCCGCCGGCGATAATCTGGAACTTCGAGAAGAACGTGTTCATGGGCGGCACGCCGGCAATGGCGAGCGCCGCGACACCAAAGCCCACGCCCGAGATCGGGTACTTCTTCACGATGCCGCGAAGCTTGGGCAGCATACGCGTGCCGAGCGTAAAGGAGAACGAACCGGCGATCAGGAAGAACAGGGTCTTGGAGAAAGCGTGGTTAAAGATGTGGCACACGGCACCGTCAAAAGCCAGCTGGCTGCCAAAGACCGAAAGGCCCAGACCAAAGAACACATAGGAGAGCTGGGCAATCGTGGAGAAGGCCAGCAGGCGCTTCATGTCCTTTTGCGGCAGGTACATAAGGAAACCAAAGAGCATGGTGACCATGGCGTCGATAATGGCGACCCAGCCCACGATCTCAGGAATCTCGCCGGCAGAGACGAGTGCACGCGCGAACACGCACACGCCGACCTTGACCATCGAGGCGCCATGCAGGTAAGCCGAAACAGGCGTCGGGGCCTCCATGGCCGAAGGCAGCCACATGTACATGGGGACCTGCGCGGACTTGGCCCAGGCCGCAAACAGCACGAGCAAAAGGACGATAGCCTTGAGCTTGGCGTCGAGGCCGGCAATCGCGGTAATGGCGAAGGTGCCGGTGTGGGCAAACACGATGGCGGCGCCCAGATACAGGCCAAGCGCACCGATATGCGTAATGATCAGGGCTTTCATGCCGGCCTTCTTGGCCGTAGGCGACATGTAGTAGCTAATGAGGCCCCAAGAGCAAGCACCCGTGATCTCAAAGAACACAAGCTGGCCCAAAAGGGTCGA
>CAJMSL010000072.1 GCA_905216045.1 uncultured bacterium | reverse complement strand
ATTGTTACGCAGGACCGCTCGTACGAGAAAAAGCCCTCCGAGTTTATGCCTGCCGCGCGCGCCCGCTATGCCGACTACCCCTATCTGCTCGAGGGAATCGAGACGCGCCACGACCGCTACAACATCCAGCGCATGCACCTGTGGAAATATGAGCGCGAGGGCCGAGCGTTGGTCGTTGCTCCGCAAAAGCCGGTCGAGGTCGGCCATGTCGAGCACGATTCGGCAAAGCTTTTGGACCTGTATATCCAGGGTCGTCAGGAGGCAAAGCGCCTGCTCGCGGAAATCCAAGAGTTCGTTGAGCGCTAACGGCGGCGAACTCTCAAAAAATGGCAACAGCTAAAGAGCTGGAAAAATCACGGCTCGTGGATGACATGTGCAGAAACTCTGGTCGGAGCCAAAATACCTGTTGACTCGTACGGCGAGCGGGGTAATATGGACGGGTTACTTGCAGAGCCCCGTGAATCTCTGTAACAACACGTACTGTACATGGAGGAGTCTAAGTGATTTCGAAATCGACTCACTACGCCAAGCAGGGCGAGGTCCAGCGCAACTGGGTTCTCGTCGACGCCGATGGTGCTGTCCTGGGCCGTCTTGCCACCCAGATCGCAATGATCCTGCGCGGTAAGAACAAGCCCCAGTTCACGCCCAACAGCGACTGCGGCGACTTCGTTGTCGTCATCAACGCCGATAAGGTCCAGCTTACCGGTAACAAGGCCGACACGAAGACCTATTATCGCCACAGCGGCTACAACGGCGGCCTCAAGGCTGAGAGCTTCCGCCAGGCTATGGAGAAGCACCCGGAGAAGGTCATCGAGCGCGCCGTTCGCGGTATGCTGCCCAAGACCACCCTCGGCCGTGCCCAGATGACCAAGCTTAAGGTCTACGCTGGTGCCGAGCATCCGCATGCTGCCCAGAACCCCACGAAGATTGAGCTGGAGGCTTAAAGATGGCTGAGAACACCGTTGTCTACCAGGGTACCGGCCGTCGTAAGAACGCCGTCGCCCGCGTCCGTCTCGTCCCCGGCACCGGCAAGGTGACCATCAACAAGCGTGACGCCGAGCAGTATTTCGGCCGTCATCAGCTCGTTGAGAACGCCCTTGCTCCCTTCAAGGTGACCGACACTGCCGGTCAGTTCGACGTTATCGCTCTGTGCGATGGCGGCGGCATCTCCGGTCAGTCCGGCGCTCTGCGCCTGGGCATCGCTCGCGCTCTTCTGAACGCTGGCGACTACCGTGCTGACCTCAAGAAGGCCGGTTTCCTTACGCGCGATGCTCGCGTGGTCGAGCGCAAGAAGTACGGCCTCAAGAAGGCCCGCCGCGCTCCCCAGTTCTCCAAGCGCTAAGGTTTTATTTCCTTTCGAGATACAATGTACAAGCGGGGCCTGCCGATTCCTCGGCGGGTCCCGCTTTTCTTTTTCGACTAGGGTGGGCGGTTGCATATCGCCTGCTAGGGAAGGAGCGATCCTATGCCCCAGAACATCTTCGGTACCGATGGCGTCCGTGGTGTCGCCAACGCCGATCTTTCGTGCGACCTCGCGTTTCGCCTGGGCCGCGCGGCGACCAAGTTCCTTGGTCCGGATATCTGCGTCGGCCGCGACACGCGTCTTTCGGGCACCATGCTCGAGAGCGCGCTGACCGCCGGCATTATGGCCGAGGGCGGCCGTCCGCATTGCTGCGGCGTTATCCCCACGCCCGCCGTGGCGCTGCTCACTGTTCAAAACGAGCTCGACGGCGGCATCGTCATCTCCGCTTCGCATAATCCGCCGGAGTTCAACGGCATCAAGTTCTTTAGCCGCAAGGGCATGAAGCTCCCCGATGCGGTCGAGGAAGAGATCAGCGCCTGGGTCATGTCCGAGGAAGCCATGGCTGCCGACACGCTGCCGACCGGTGCCGGCGTGGGCCACATCATCAAGATGAAGGACGCTCGCAAGGCATACGTCGACCACGCCATCGATACGCTTGATGGCCTGAGGCTCGACGGCCTGGTCGTTGCCGTCGACTGCGGTCACGGTGCTTCCTGCCAGACTACGCCCGCCGCGCTGCAGCGCCTGGGCGCCACGGTCCACGCCATCAACACCGATTATTGCGGCACCGACATTAACGTTGAGTGCGGCTCTACGCACCTTGAGCCCCTGCGCGAGCTCGTGCTGCGCACTCACGCCGATATCGGCTTGGCCCACGACGGCGACGCCGATCGCGTGCTGTTCGTGGACAGCGAGGGCAATGAGATCGACGGTGACTACATCCTGGCTATCTGCGGTTCTGACCTCGCCGCTCGCGGCAAGCTCGCCAACTCCGAGATCGTCTCGACCGTTATGTGCTACCTGGTCTTCTCCATCGCTATGAAGGAGCAGGGCTTCGAGATGGTCCAGACCGCCGTGGGCGACCGCTACGTTTTGGAGCGCATGCTCGCGGACGGCGCCGTCATCGGCGGCGAACAGTCCGGCCACATCATCTTCCTGGAGCACAACACCACCGGCGATGGCTTGGTGACGGCTCTGCAGCTGCTGGCCGTGCTCAAGCGCACCGGTCGTACCCTCACCGATCTTGCCGGCTTCATGAAGAAGTACCCGCAGGTACTCGTCAACGTGCATTCCGACAACAAGGCTGGTCTGGACGATTGCCAGCCCATCTGGGATGCCGTCGCTGCTGCCGAGAAAGAGCTTGACGGCCGCGGCCGCATTCTGGTGCGCCCGAGCGGTTCCGAGCCGCTGGTCCGCGTGATGGCTGAGGCCGAGACGCACGAGCTGACTCAGCGCGTTGTCGACGACATCGTCGAGGTTGTCAAGCGCGAACTTCCCTAATGGTCAAAAACGGGTGCCAAGTGGTAAACTGTTAAGGTTATTTTGGTTGATCGGTATGTCCGAGGGGGAGCATGTTCACTAAAGTCCTAAGGTCTTTTGGTATGCGTGGTCGAGTCCTTACGTTGGATGCTCCCATCTCGGGTGACGTCATTCCGCTCTCCGAGGTAAACGATCAGACGTTTGCCACCGGCCTTTTGGGCCAGGGCGTGGCGATTCAGCCCACCGGAACGCGCGTGATCGCGCCGGCTGATGCCAAGGTCGAGGCTATTTTTCCCACGGGACACGCCGTTGCGCTTAACACGGTCGATGGCTTGGACGTGCTCATCCACGTTGGTTTGGACACTGTTCAGCTCGAGGGCAAGCACTTTACCGTACATGCGCAAGTGGGTGACATCGTCCATAAGGGCGATGTACTCATTGAGTTCGATCGCGAGGCAATTGCTGCCGAGGGCTACGATGTGACGGTTCCCATCTTGGTGTGCAACTCCGTTGAGTTCTCGAGTATCAAGGGCTCCGTTGGCGTGCATGTCGAAGAGATGGACCAACTCATCGTTGCTCGCGAGCGCTAGCAAGTGCACGTGGCCATTAGCCTACAATTCAAACACGTTTACGGAGGGCGCCCTTGAAAGAGGACGCCCTCCGTGGCAAGATGGGATTTGTCCGAGGCTAAACAGCTTTGGGTCACCGTGGACGGGCAGGGGCCTCGACGCGGTTAGACACGAGACACATACATTACGCGACCTCGCCCTGGTGGCCGCACACGTTGGTTGCGGCCGACGCGGGCCGCGGGCAAGTGCTTGTAAGGGAGCCTTGCCTCTCTTGTACGAGAAAGGACGCGTAATGAAGATCATTAAAGCTAAAGACTACGAGGATATGAGCCGCAAGGCCGCTAATATCATCTCGGCCCAGGTTATCCTCAAGCCCGACTGTGTGCTGGGCCTTGCCACCGGCTCCACCCCGATCGGTGCCTACAAGCAGCTCGCTGCTTGGTACGCGAAGGGCGACGTCGACTTTGCCGAGGTTAGCACCTACAACCTGGACGAGTATCGCGGCCTTTCGCACGACGATCCCCAGAGCTATCACTACTTCATGCGTGAGAACTTCTTCGATCACATCAACATCGACCTGAACAACACGCATGTGCCCGATGGTTCCAACCCCGACGCCGCCGCTGCCTGCTCTGAGTACGACAAGATCGTCGCCGACGCCGGTTACCCGGATCTGCAGCTGCTCGGCATCGGCAACAACGGCCACATCGGCTTCAACGAGCCCGATGACCACTTCTCCAAGGGTACGCACTGCGTCGACCTCACCGAGAGCACCATTCAGGCCAACAGCCGCCTGTTCGACAGCATCGACGATGTTCCCCGTCAGGCCTACACCATGGGTACCCAGACCATCATGTATGCCCGCATGATCCTGGTCGTCGCCAACGGCGAGGCCAAGGCTCAGGCCGTGCATGACATGTGCTATGGTCCGGTTACGCCCGAGTGCCCGGCTTCGATCCTGCAGCTGCACACCAACTGCGTTGTCGTTGCCGACGAGGCCGCCCTTTCGCTCTGCGAGTAGCGCGAATCCTGCAGCTCGACATAACCTTGCCTAAGGCCTCCGCTTTGCGGGGGCCTTTTTGCTATCCCTTTTCGCCCACTTGACCAAAATCTTGCCGCAAGCTTGACGAACGCCAGATGCCCAACAGCTTGATTCATTCCATACCAGATTCTATGCAAAAATGCCACTAGAAGGTCGTAGACGGTAGCGGGTGCTAGGCGAGTTGAATGACATGGCTGAACCTTGTTCATCTGCGTTACACTGCCGCTTAGATGGGACAAGCTGACAAGCTCATTTACCTGCTTAAAGACCGATTAGTCGGGGGATTAATAACAATCGGCCCTCGCTGTACAAAAACTTGCCGCTTGCGTACCAAAAGACAACCTAAAACACAAGGTCGCTCTATTCATAGCGCGGCTTGTATGGTCTTGCGGCTACAGTGTCCATACGGTCGAGTTGAGGAGCGGGCATGGTAAACGATTTGAGCGGTATAGACGACCTCGAGCTGATGCCGCTGGGCGGAGGCTATATGGTGCGACGCGAACGCTTGATGAATGAGCTTATTGCCAAGGGCCGAAAGGCCGGCATCGTGGTTCTTTATGCGCCCGCCGGGTTTGGGAAGACCTCGGTGCTGCTGCAGTACACTCATGAGGTTAAATGCGACCCGACGCGAGGCCCCGTGCGGATTATCGAGGCCGATCGCGCCACTGGGCGCGAGGTGTTTATGCAGCTCGAGGTGGTTACCGAAGAACTCAAAGACAAACCGCACTCCCTTATCGCGATTGATAATGTACCAAACCTCGATCAACACGATACCGAAGACCTCATCGACAGGATTCGCGGCCTGCGCGCTATGGGGGTAGGGGTCTTTATCTCCTGCCGTCCTTCAAATCGTCAGCTGATTCATGGGCTGGGCGATTCGGTTAAGATCAATGCGCAGATGCTCAAGGTGCATGCCTATGAGTATTCGGCGTGGGCATCGGCGTTTTCGATCAGCACATCGCTCGACTTTTATCAGCTCACGCAGGGCGTGCCCGAGCTCGTTTCGGCATTGCAGACAGGTCTGTATGGCCAAGGCGACGTAGCCGGCCTGCTCGAAAACGAGATTGTCAACGTGTATGGCGCGGCACTTGCCGATCTGGCTTCACTCGACAATAATGCGCTGTTTTGCGTGGCGTGTCTCATGGTTTTGATGGGCGAGGGCAATATCGCAGAACTCGAGGCCTGTGGGGTGAGGCTGTCGATGGTCGACCAGTCCTATTTTGTGCGCGACTACCCGATCTTTGGCTTGGATCCCGCCGAGCGGAGTTTTACGTGTCTGGGCACGGAGGATAACGGACGCTTGCGCTTGCGTAAGTTGGTGGCCGAGGTCCGCCCCGAACTTGTTCCGAGGGCGGCCCGGATTTTGCTTAAGGCGGGCCGATGCGATGCGGCGATGGGCCTGGCGGACGCCTTTTTGGACCGTGAAGCGGTCCTTGAACTTGCTGGGCAGTATGGGGTCGATCTGGCTCTGACGGGGCACGGGGCCGATATCTGCCGAGCGGCGCTGGGCACGATCGATGCCGACGATCCGGCTCCAGAGCCAACGCCTGCCGAAGCGCTTGGCGTATATCTGGCAGCGGTCAGCGTGTCCAATACAAAGCTCGCTCGCTATATGGCATCGGTCGTCGAACGCGGGGGCGAACGGGCGGCCTGCGAAATAGACCCTGTTTCATGGAGGGTGGCCCAGACACTGACGGCTGTTTGCTATGGGGACAACGGGCTTGGGCTTCCTACGAACCTGGCCGTGCCAGAAATAGAGACGTCCCATACCGCACTCGATATGTTGTCTGCGCATATCGAGGTCAAACGCTGTCTGACCGAGCGGGGAAATGACGGCGGCGTTCTACAGCAGCTCAAAACGAGCAAGGCCTACGACTGCGAGCTCGACATCGCGGGGATTGTTATACGGGCCGATAGCATGCTGGTGGAGCTCTTTGACGGGTCGTTTGCGGGAACCGACGAGCGCGACGACGAGATGACGGTGGTGCGGGAGGCGCTCGACGTACGTGGGCTTAAGGCGATGGCTATCTGGGTGCGCATGGTGTTGGCGGCACGGCGGCTCCTTTCCGGCTTGCCGGTAACCGACGACGCGGCGTTCAACGAGCTCGATCGTTTTGCCGTGCGCATGCGCGACAACCAGATTCAGCTGTTTGGCCTGTTGCTAGAAGGCTGGCAGTCGCTGGCAGAGGGACGGCCGGTTAATGCAAAGTTCCGTGCGGTCCAAGTGCTCAAACTTGCCGAGGAGTCGATTGGGTACATGCGCGATAACGCATTGCTGCTGGAGCGCGCGGCATATCTGCGTAACACCTCGATGGTTTCGGTACGCGAGGAAGCGGAGCTGCTCGATATAAGCCAGACGCAGGTTGGTGGCGCAGAAGCCTGGATGGTGGCGCTGCATTTGGCCTGTGCGGGCCGAGACAGCGATCTTGCGGCCTGGATGTCCATGAATCGTGCGGGGATTCTAGAGCCATCGTATCGGCTCTTTGCGCGCCTTGCCATGCATTGTCTGGGCGAGCCGGCGGCCAGGATACGCAAGAAGCTTCCCGTGCGCGAGCTGTCGCGGTACTCGCTGCGCGACGATTTGGAAGGGGAGGGCGAGCGCCTATTCCAGGCCGGCGAGGTTGAAGCCGTTGATACCATCGACCATATCGAGATTCGCATGTTTGGTGCGTTTCGCGCCGAGCGCGACGGGTTTCCCATCACGGACAAAATGTGGCGCCGCAAGAAGGCGGCGACGCTTGCCGAGCGGCTTGCGCTGGGCATGGATGCGCTCGTCGATCGTGAGACGCTGGCCATGGAGCTGTGGCCCCATGCCGAGTTCAATAGCGCCCGCAACAACCTGTACTCGACGATATCGCGCTTGCGGTCGGCTTTGGGGCCGACGCCGGATGGCAAGTCATGCGTGCTCATCCAAAATGAATGCATTGGGCTCAACGGCGACTACGTCAAGACCGATGTACGGCTGTTTGACCAGATAAGCCGCGAGGTTTTGGGAAATCGCACGGGTGCGCGCGGGCCCCATCTGGTCGAGTTGTGCCTTAAGATTGAGCAGCTTTATGCCGGACCGTTGTATGTTCCCAATGGCTGTAATCCCACCTACTTTTTGCGCATGCGGCGCATTATGCAGTCAAAGTACATCGATTGCATGATTAAGGGAGCAAATGCCGCTCTAGAAGAAAACGATCTGCAGTCGGCGATTTGGCTGGCGGAGTCGGGGCTTCGGCAGGAAACGGCGCGTGAGGATATGGTGCGCTGCGCCATGCGCGTCTACAGTGCGGCGGGGCGACGGCGCGATATCGTCGAGCTGTACAGCGGGCATATGCACCATCTGAGGGAGCAGGTCAATGGCGTGCCCGAGCCCGAGACGCGGCGTCTATACGAGCGCTTGGTGGAGGGGCGGCTCAATCGCGTGCTGGTCGAGCGATAAAAAACGGGCGCCCGAAGTACTTGGGCACCCGTAAGCTTGCTATGTGTTGGCTCGCCGATCACTGGCTCTTAGACGAGCTTGATCTTCTCGATGTCCTTGCGCGAGGACTCGCGATACAGCGAGAACTTGCGGCCGATGACCTGGACGACCTCGGCGTGGCAGCGCTCGGCGAGCTCCTCGGCGGCCTCGCGGGCAGAAAGGCTGGAGCCGTCCAGCACGGAGCACTTAACGAGCTCATGCTTCTCCAGATAGGCGACCGTTTGCTCGACGGTGCCCTCGTTGATATCGGACTTGCCGATGATGATGGCGGGGTTGAGGTGATGGGCCATGCTACGAAGCTGCTTGACCTGGGCTCCTGTCAGTGCCATGGGTTCTCGCTTTCTATGTATGGGGCGCCCCGCAATGGGGCCTTAATCTACGTGAGCTGTCCCACGATAGCGCAGGAACGGCGTGGTGTGGAGCGCGTTTGCCCAGTTCGCAAAGAATGCGGATGCTGGACGGGTAGACGATGCAGGCTTTAGATGGGCTACGGGCGGGGTACGGAGACCGGCTCCCAGGCGATAAACGCCCATCGGACTTTGCGGATGTGGTCGAGCATATAGCGCCCCTGCGGCACGCCCTTGGAGCCCGGCTCACCGGCATGGGGGTTCTCGATCATGTGCTGGGCGATATAGTCGCGCAGGCGGTCGATCTTATCCTCGTTGCCATGTTCGAGCATACGGGAGAAGTCCGTCACGCCTGCCTCGAGGCTATCGAAGGTATCGCGACGAGGCGATTCAAAGTACGAAACCTGCGGCAGGGCACCCATCTGAATGAGAATGTTAAAGGCATACACAAAGCCATTACTGCAGGTTACCGAGGCGCCGATGGCGTTCATCACGTGCAGGTCATAGCGCGGGCTGGAGTTGGCGACCATCGTGACAGCACAACGCCGGCGAGCTGTGCGGTCGAGCTTGGCAAGTGCGCCTTTTAGATTGGTCGTCGTAACCGACCGACTGGCAAAGGCAACATCTACCGCCTTGGTAACCGGCCCAACTAGATCCCAATCATCATCCCAAGCAAGCTCAAGTGGTGTAATGAGCTCCTCGAGTCCGTAATACTCGATACCAGCATCGAGGGTGCCCAGCATGGCGGGGGAGAAGTCAGCAGCAATCACGGGATGCCCGTCTTGCGCAAGCGGAATAGCAATCGACCCAGCCCCACACCCCATATCCAAGACCGACTCACCAGGCTTTAACGCCAGCAATTTCATAAAATCCTGGGCATAGGGGGCAGTCTCCAGCGGCCGAAAATGCCGAGCCCGCTTATCCCACTCAAAAGAATCATCAGCCCGCCGCCGCCCAGCTTGCAGGCGCATCCATTCCTGCTTCCAATCAGCAGAACGACGCTCAGCGCGAGCATCCCCATCGACCACGGGCCAACCTCCTAGCAACAAAAAAGCGACTCCTCCCAAAAGAAGAGCCGCAACCAGCATATATCAGAAAGAACCGATCCAACGCCAAACCGCTGCACCAGCCAAGTGGTGCAGGAGCGAAGCAGCTGCAACCGGGATAGAACCCAACTGAGGTCCCGTTGTGCGGGAGCCCCGGGGAGGGCAAATATATAAGGTCGATCGCGAGTTCCGCACGAGCCGGAGAGCACTTAATGTGCTCTCCGTGCGAGTCAGGACTGTCCGAGCAGGCGACCGTATATAT
>CAJMSL010000071.1 GCA_905216045.1 uncultured bacterium | reverse complement strand
TGACCGCCACGTTCTGCCCGATCGCCACGCTCGAGGGATCTTCCAGGTAATCGATACCAAACAGCACGTTGCCGCGCGACTCGCCGGGAATACCCAACTTGCGAGCTCGCCAGGTACCGGTACCAACAAAGACCGCATCGTAGCCGTCGCGCAGCAGGTCATCGATATGCAGCGCGCCACCGATGGTGGTCGAGGGGCGCACGCGCACGCCAAGCGAGCACATCACGTGACGGTACTTTTGCACGAGCGCACGGGGCAGGCGGAACTCGGGGATACCGTACTCCAGCACACCACCAATCTCGGGGCGCTGCTCAAATACCGTGACGGCACAGCACAGCTGGGCCATCTTAATGGCCACGGTAATACCGGCGGGACCGGAACCGACCACAGCAACCTGTTTGCCGCACGACGGCGCGGGCGTCCACTCCTTACGATCCAAATACGCTGTCGAGATATAGTTCTCGATGCTCGAGAAATGCACGGGTGTGCCCTTGCGGCCCTGGATGCAAGCACCCTCGCACTGGCCCGAATGGTTGCACACCATGGAGCAGACCGCGCTCATGGGATTGTTCTGGAACAGCAGCTCGCCCGCCTCTTCTAGACGACGCTGTTTGAACAGGTCGATGACCTGCGGAATAGGCGTCTGAACCGGGCAGCCCTTAAGCTGACAGAACGCCCTTTTACAACCTAGGCAACGATTCGCCTCTTCGACAATGTGGATAGCCACGCAACTCCCCTTTTTAATGCAATCCAATGGGGCGACGATAAAGACCCTTCACCGCCGCCCCCATACAGGTAATCTCAATCTGCCGACACGGCAAAAGCCAATGCTATAACTCGCGATGCGAAGCCCCGCAGCGAGCAGACATGTGCTCGAGTGTCGCCAGGCAGTCAGCCGCCGTCGCCGGTACGCTGTTCTCGACCACGCAGGGAATCCCAGGGCAGGCGGCAGCCGCCCAGGCCACCACAGGCTCAAAGTCATATCGT
The DNA here is from genome assembly GCA_905216045.1 of uncultured bacterium. Taxonomy (GTDB): domain Bacteria; phylum Actinomycetota; class Coriobacteriia; order Coriobacteriales; family Coriobacteriaceae; genus Collinsella. The sequence continues at coordinate 8,588 of CAJMSL010000071.1, read as the reverse complement.
CCCGTCTCGCCCACGCCATGACACACCAGGCGCGAACCCGTACCGTCGCACCATCCGGCTTCGTCCTCGTTATCAACGATCTCAAAATCCTTGGCGTGCAGCACGCGGATCTTACTGCCGCATAAGTAGAGCATGCGCGCTGTGATTTCCTGCGCTTCGTCAACAACACTGGGGTGCAGCAGCGATACCGGGTCATAGATCACGCCGAGCGACGGGCTCGAGACGCGCTCCAGCACCTCGCGGCAGCGATCCGGCGTGTTGACCGTCTCGTTCCAGCCAGGCTCGATCAGTATTTGCCCGCCCACGGCCTCGGCGCGCTCGCAGACGCGTGCGAGTCCGTCCATAAAAGCCTCAAGCGCCTCATCGGTCATGCGGTCATCAGCAACGCGGTTCTGCGCATTGGGGCGACCGGTCTCGGTGCCAACCGGGCATCCGCCAAGCATCTGGGCAAAGTTCAAGCATGCCTCGTACTCGGCAAAGTTATCCATGAGCTGTTGGCGATCGGGCGTCACCAGATTCTTATAACAGCCGAGCACGGCGACCGAAACGCCCGCCTCGTCGAGCACCGCACGCAAATGGTCGGCAAGCTCGCGGGTCAGGCCGCCTCGATCGATCCCCATCGATGCGTAGAGCACCTTGCTCGGCAGCTGAATGCACGAAAAGCCCAGCTCTCCCGCCATGCGAATGCGTTCCTCGACGGTCCCCTGCGGAAGGTCGTGCACACGTACGCCCGGAGTAATAGCCCCCACGTTATTCACATCCCTTATGAGCGTTGATGCCCGGGGTGTATCCGCCAAACGGGTCCTCGATGGAGCACACGCCCGAGGGGGCGAGCGGATCGCGCTTACCGGCCAGCTTGTCGTGATGCATGGTCTCGATATAGGCAAGCACCAGCGGCGCCACACCCTTTGCATCATTTTTGACCACGGGCTCGCTCATGTAGTAATCAAACGTGCCCTCGCGGTGCGCGGTGTTTCCCAAGCCCGCAACCAGGCAGATGTTGTCGAGCGCCAGCTGCCCGTCATACTCGGACAGGCAGGTCTCGCAGATGCCGTCGAATGCGCGACGGCCGTACTGGTAGTAACGCTCGCCCAGCACGCCCAGACGCACGCCCTTCATGATGGCGTTGGCAAAGATGGCGCTGCCCGACTCCTCCAGGTAGTTGGGGGCGATATTGGGCAGGTTGATGACCTGGTGCCACATGCCGGTCTTCTCGTCCTGATACGGCAGCATGGCGTCGATCAGGTCGTGGAACATCTTGCGGATCTCGTCCTTCTCGGCCGACATCGAAGGCGGCATAAGCTCCCACGTATCGATGAGCGCCATGGCAAACCAGCCCTCGGCGCGCAGCCAGAAGTTAGCCGAAAGGCCGGTGACCGGGTCGCACCAGAACTGTTTGCGGCTCGCGTCGTAAGCGTGATAGTACAGACCGTTGAGGGGGTTGCGCATCAGGTCATGCACGACCTGGAACATATGGAAGCTGTCCGAGCAGGCACGACGGTTGTGGAAGCTCAGCTCATACTGCATGTAGAACGGCTGGGCCATATACATGCCATCGAGCCAGATCTGGTTGGGATAGACGGCCTTGTGCCAAAACACGCCTTCTTTGGTGCGCGGCTGGGTCTCGAGCTGGCGGTAGATGGTGTCCATGGCGGCACGGTACTTGGGCTTGCCCACCAGGTCATACAGCTTGTAGAGGGTCTTGCCCGCATTGACGTTATCGAGGTTGTACTCCTGCGGGTTGTAATGCTTGATGGTACCGTCGTCCTGGACAAAGAAATCGATGTAGTCATCGGCAAAGGTCAGGTAGCGCTGCTCACCCGTAATCTCGTACAGCTCGATGAGCGCCTTGATCATGCAGCCGTCGATATAGTTCCAGGTGTTCTCCTTGCCGGCACGAATCTTTTCGATATTCCAAGCCGGCGCCTGCGGCGTAGAGGTTTCGATCAACTGCTCGATATAACGGTCCAGGATTTGATTGCAACCCATTGCTGTCCCCTCTGACATAAACGATAGGTGAACGTTACCCCCAGTGTAACGCGAACGGGGAATATAGGGTGAACGTTAACCCTATATTCCCCGCAAACGGCAGACTTTTAGCGGCAAACGGCGGTGAGACCCGCGGCAATGCGATGCGCCAGGCGCTCATAGCCGGCAGGACTGTAATGCAGACCGTCCGGCATATAGAGCTCGCGGTGCTCCGGCAAAAACGGGCTGATGCCGCTTTGCGCATACAGGTCAATCACCGGCACGGAGTAGCGGTCGCAGACCTCCAGCATCGCTCGCACGTAGGCGTCTTGCGTCAGACCCAAATGGTTCGCCTCATCGCTTGCCGGGATATCCTTCTCGTGCTTACCACTCGTCTTGCATGGCGTCATAAACACGAGCTTTGCCTGAGGTGAGCGCGCCGTGATGGTTCGGATCAGATAGTCGACCGCACCATAGAACTCATGCACATCGGTGCTGCCCAACTTGCCAAGCGGCACGTTGCGACTAAAGTCGTTAACGCCGCCAAAGACAACATAGACATCGGCCGCATCGTCGACGCCGTCCAAGCGCTCGACAAATGAATCGGTACGGTCGGCCTTGATGGCGATACGCGAACCCTTGATGCCAAAGTTCTCGACGACTGCACCTCCCAGCAACGCGCCCAGATGCGAAGTCCAAGAGATGTCGTTGCCGCCTGCGCCGCATCCGTTATCGCCCCATGTGGTCGAATCGCCAAAGCAGCAAATGGTCGATTCACTCAAACTCTTCGTTTCCATAATCTTCTCCTCATCCGCCCATCGGCGGTCATACAGGAACGTACCGTTTATTCGCAGCATGCCGAGGGGCTATGCACGGGCGCATTCCGCAACGTGCGAATCGAGCCATTCGATATCCTCGGCAAGATGTGTCACGCCCAGATGGTGTTCACCCGGACACACCTCGTGCCGCAGGCCATCTCTGCGACCCAGCAACTTGTAGGCATCGCGCACGATCTCGAGCTGCTCGCCAACATTTTTCAGCCCGCGCGAACCGTTCAGATGATCTTCTTCGCAGCTCTGCACTAACAACGGGCGCGGCGCAATAAGCGAGGCAATATCGCCCATGTCGAGCAAGCGCCAAAGTCCGGGTGAGTAGTTGCAGCTGCAATTGCCGTTGAGATGCAGCAGCGAATCATCGACACCGTACAGATAGCCCGAGACAAACGCCTTGCGCACACGCGGGTCGAGTGCGGCCAGGTACAACGTCATGTAGCCGCCACCCGAAAAACCAAAGCAACCCAGGTCATCCATGGCAATGTCGCCGCGCGCCTCCAAGTAATCGATCAAGCGCATGTTATCCCAGGCGTTGAGGCCCGCGACCGTAAGACCCAGTGGCTCGGCCATACGTGCCTGGTTTAGGCACGTCCCTCGCAAGTAGCTGTTCTCGTCATCGCCCTGACCCTTCCAGTCACGACGGTATCCCCAACCGCGCGCATCAGGGCAGACGGTCACGTAACCCATGCGTGCCAAACGCAGACCGTAGTCGTAATTGAACTTACGCACGGCATCATCGACAGCCGGCACGCCCGTCACGCCCGCAACACTTGCGGCGCCTGCTCCCTGATGGCCATGCGGGCAGATATAGCAACACTTGCGGCCGCGCGCATCGAGCTTAGGCGACTGCGGCTCGAGCAGGTAGAACGGCATCCAAACGTCGCGCTCCACCTGCAACATCGCATGGGTGCGCACGATGCCGCCGGCAACCCGCACGCGACTGAGCTCACGAATCTCAATCGGGACGCGGTCCATAAGCGAAAGGCCCAAAACATCGTACAGACGAGTCCTGGTCGCAATCTTCCATGCCTCAAAATCTGCAGGAGTCTGGCCCGCAAATGCGGCAGAGCGCCCCTCGCGCTTCAGCCGGGCACGCAGCGCAGGTTCGTCTTCGCAGTACGTCTCGATGTGCACGGTGCGACCGTTGTCAGACAGTTCAGCCGTCTCCACCGCATCACCGTCGCCGCCCTCGGGATCCCAGCCATCCGCACCGGCAAGCACCTGCTCGCGAGCGTACCCGGCGGCAGCCATCACATCGAGTTTATTTGCCCACGGCACCCAGTCGGTAGTATCACCCGCCGGCCCATGCAGGATTGCGCCAGCATACTGCGCGCAGCTGTGCGCCGCCGGCTTATTCCAATCCCACCAGCCTTCGCGCTTGATATGTCGCCCCAGCCAGCAATCGATCAGCACAGTTTGCGCCCATTCGCGCCAAGGACGACCCAGGTAGACCGAATCCGGCGCCACGCCATCCGGAGCTGTAAACGAACAGCCGTGGAACACAAATCCGTACGGCTCGCCTTTAGGCGTGGAGGCTGCCGTTACATACCCGTTGACATCCATATCGCGATTGAGCGAGCGAATCTCGCACCCCTCAAAGTAGGCACGCGCGCCGCCAAAGATAAAGTCGACATCGCCCTCGATCCGGCAACGTCGAAAATACTGGCGCCCCACCCGGCGCGGCGCATACTGTTTGGGTCCTATAAACCCGCCCGGTTTGGCCTCATGCGGCGGCAGCGGACCCAAAAACAGTGTGTCCTGGTGCCCCTTAATGCAGCAGGCATCGACAACCAGACGGTCGCCATCGGCATACAGGGCAATCGCCTGACCGACCTCGCGCCCATCGCCCGCATCGTTTTCGATCGTGAGGTTCTCGAGCCGTACGTCGTCGGCATCGACCAAAACGGTATAGGTCCTAAACGTGCCGAGCGTGCCGTCCACGCCCGAGCCGTCCTCCGAAGGCATCTTGGCACCCAGGCTGCCCACGATACGCACGCTGTCGGCCGTCTCTCCCTCAATCGTCACATGCGAGCGATGAATCTCGACCCGCTCGCGATACTCACCCGGCTCGATATGGATTGTCACCGGCCGCCCGTCATTCGGACAGGATTCGTCAATTGCCTCCAAGGCCTTAGAGATACTGTGATATGCCCCCGCACGCTCGGGCGAAACCTCAAAAAATCGTCTCTCACTCATCATCAGTCACCGCGTCCTTTCGTCGTAGACCGTCTACGTTGCAGTTTCGGCATATAAAAAGTTCGCGCAATGGGTCGGGAAGGCCCTGCCCATCGCGCGTCGCGACATACCGAATTTAATTGTTTAGGAGCAAACGCCTACGCACGGATAACCTTGTCGACGTTCTGGAGCTGCAGTTCCTCGCCGTCCTGGCCCTCGATCACCACATTTTGCAGATCGAGTACCTTGACGTTTTGCGCGATGATGCCCTGGCGCACCATGGGCTCAACGCCGCAGGCCATGGCCGGCACAAAGGGCTCGGCATCGTCGGCAAAGGTAACGTGAACGTCTTTGAACGTCAGACGTGTCACCTTGCTCTCGGGCAGACCAGTGATATAGGCCGCGGCAGCATGGCAGTTGGTGGCCTCGATATCGCAAAACGTCGTGGCGCCAAAGCCGGGCGTACGGTCGTCGACGGGCACCGCGTCGCGGCTCTGGACATAGTCGGTCTTGCCGTCCTTATCGCAGAAGTAGAACGAATTGACCACGAAGGGCGCGAGCACCTCGTCCATGCGAATGTGCTCAAAGGTAATGCCCTCGTTGACGGCGTCCTTGCCGCGCCCGCGGCGGGTCTTGACGCGCAGGCCGCGGTCGGTGCGCTCAAAGAGGCACTTGCTCACGGTAAGGTCCTTGATGCCGCCGGCAGCCTCTGAACCCAGGACCACGGCGCCGTGGCCATCGTGCATGTAGCAGTGCGAGATCAGCACGTCGTGCGTAGCGGGGCGAAGCTCGGGCTCAATGCCCAGCTTGCCGCTCTTGACGGCGATGCAGTCGTCGCCCACCGAGAACTGGCAGCCCAAGATGCGGACAAAGCCGCAGCTCTCGGGATCGAAGCCGTCGGTGTTGTGGGAGTTCTTGGGGCCCTCGATGGACAGGCAGAGCGCATCGACGTGCTCGCACAGGATGGGATGGATATTCCACGCCGGGCTGTTGCGCACGGTGAAGCCGGCCAAGCTCACGTTCTCGCACTCGGACAGGAAGATCATGCGCGGGCGGGCGACCTCGCGGCCCTCCTCCGGGCGAAAGATGTTCTTAAAGTCCTTGTTCCACCAGTTGTCCTCGGCAAAATCAGTCTGACCGTCGATCGCGCCGCGGCCATAGATACACACGTCGTGCACGCTCAGGCCCGTAAAGGTAGAGCAGTAGGTTGGGAAGCTCTCACCTTCCCAACGGCCCAGGGGCAGCATGTCGGTGCCGGCATACCCGGCGCCCTCGTCGCCCTTGACCGTACCGGGGATGTAGGCAAGCGCCGCGCGGTCGTGGCGAGCCAGCAGCACGGCGCCCCCAGCGAGCTCGATGTTGATATTGCTCTTAAGGAAGAGCGACTTGATGCGGTAGCTGCCGGCGGGAATCAGCACGCGGCCACCCTTGGGGCAGGCCATGATGGCAGCTTGGATGTTGGTGGTGTCATCATGCTCGGCATCGCCCTTGGCGCCACAGTCGCGAACGTTGATGGTAAAGGGCTCAGCCGGCGTGGTGACACCTACGCTCAGCTCGCGCTCGCCACAGACAAAACGGACCAGGTTGCGCTTGCCGGGGGTCAGGCCGTCGACATAGGTCTCGACCGTATTCGTGGTACCAGCGGGCTCGTCGTTGACAAAGATCTCCCACGTATCGGCGCAGGTAAAGTAACCGCCGTCGTCAAGCTCGATAACCGCCGCGCGCGCGTTGCGCCAGATAACGTTCGTCTCCATGGGTTTCTCCCTCAAAAAGATGCTCTAAAGGCAAATTGTACGCTGTTGAAAAAGGGCCGTGCCTGCCGGCGGAGTTCCGGTGGCACGGCCCTGTGATTTGGACGATATGTCGGCCTTACTCGGCGGGAGTTACGCTACCGTCCTGGAAGCCAACGTTGTTGTGGGCAAAGCAGTCCTCGTACTTAAAGCCGGAGAGCTCCTCGCAAAGCGCCTTGACCTCGGGCTTGACGTCGGCCATCTTGCCGCCCTCCTTGACGCGGCGGATCTCGTCGCAGAGGATGTCGCACTGCTCCTTGTCGATCTTGATGCCGCGGGCAAGGACAGCCGCGAGCAGGAAGAAGCCGGCGCAGCCGATGAGCATGTAGCCGCAGATGTACAGAGGCACGGTGGCGGGCTGGGTTACGGCGTCGCTGTTGCCGGCGGTCTGAATGAAGCCGGAGGCAGCAAGGACAATAGCCCATGCGTTGACGGCGATAGCCTGGGCGATCTGCTGGCAGAGCTGCTGAGCGGAGCTGTAGATGCCCTCGCGACGACGCAGGGTGATGAGTTCATCGACATCGGGGATGTAGTTGAGCAGAACATCGGGCAGGTACTGGAAACCAACGTAGAAGAACTTCCAGATGGCGAAGATGATGGGGTAGGCAATCATGGCGATGGCGACCGTGGAGGTGCCGTTAATCTGACCAAAGGCGATGTATTTGTAGGCGTTGATGCACGCAGCGCAACCGACGTTGGCCAGGTACCAAGACTTGTGGAAGCCCTTCTTGGCCATGAGGGCAACCCAGATGGCGGTGCAGACGATAGCGACGACCTTGCCGGGCATCTCCATCACGGACTCATAGGACTTAGGAATCTGCAGGCAGTAGACGATGAAGAAGGACAGGCAGGCAGACCAGCAGGCAGCAGCGAGCTTCGTGGAGACCTGTGCATACAGGACCTTGCGGAAGGACTTGTTGCGGAAGGTAGAGACAACGTCGATGAAGAACTTCTTGATACCCTCGCCGACGCTCTCGATCTTCTCCTGAGCCACCTCCTCGGGGGTGTGCTCCCACGTGGACAGGTACACGCACAGCAGCGAGATTGCCATGACCGAAGCGTTGACCGTAGCGATGATGAAGTAGCTGAACGGGTTGGTCTCGCCGAAGGTGCCAAAGCCAAAGCCGACGAGTGCTGCCATCAGGAAGCCGGCGGCGTTACCAAAGAGGTGCTTGTAGCCGGTGAGGTACGTACGCTCCTTGAAGTCGTCGGTCATCTCGATGGTAAGCGGCGACAGGTTGGCGGTGCAGAACGTATACGCGACGTTGTAGATCAGGTACAGCACAAAGTAGTACGGGAAACCGAACGGCGTAGCCACAAAGATGAGCGGCTCGGCGACCATCATCGGGATTGCCAGCAAGATCCAGAAACGGCGGCGGCCAAAGATACGGCCGATCTTGGTAGCGTAGAAGTTATCGGCCACAAAGCCCATAAGCGGGCACAGAATGGCGTTGAGATAGATGGCGAACGAGCTGATCAGCGCAGCCTCGCCTGCGGACAGGCCGCACTCCGTGGACAGGAACAGCACCATGTAGCTGTGCGTAAAGGTCAGGGCACCGGAGTTGAGCATGCCGCCCATACCAAAGCCCAAGCGCGTCCAGAATGTGATCTTGCGCTTTTTACCGATCTTGTTAGTCATCGAGCTCCCTCTCTTTTCTCGATTGTCTTGGAACAAGACATTGGAGTCCATACCGACGTCTGTCTGCATGCCGTTCAGGGTGAACGTTTAGCTAGATAATGCGCGAAAGCTTATGAACGGTGAAAGATCACTTGCATATTATCCCCGCACGGTCAATTTTTACCGCCGAACGGAAACAATTGA
>CAJMSL010000070.1 GCA_905216045.1 uncultured bacterium | reverse complement strand
GAGGAGTTCGACATGGTGGCGCTGGAGACGGTGCAGAACCAGTACCTGGGGGGCGACGCCGCCCTGTCCTGCTCGGCTGAGACGGCCGCCGCAGTCGACCGCCAGGTGGTGGAGCTGGTACGCGCGGCCCACCAGAAGGCTCTCGGACTGCTGCGGGAGAACGAGTCCAAGCTCCGGGAGCTGGCCGGCTACCTCCTGGAGAAGGAGACGATCACCGGCGAGGAGTTCATGGAGCGGCTCCGGACATAACAGACATATAAGCCGCCCCCCGCGCCAGAGGCGCGGGGGGCGGCTGTGCTTGGCGGCCTTGGTGAGGCAGACGATAAAGTTGAACTCGTTGCCCTGCAGGTAGTCGATCATGTCATGGTCGAGCTTACTGGGATCGTGGCGAATGTCCACCAGCGATACAACCAGGTTAAAGCTGCGCTCGGAGTCGAAGAAGTCGCCGATAAGTTCTGCCCAGCGGTCACGCTCGGCCTTGGAACGGCGAGCGAAACCGTAGCCCGGCAGGTCCACAAAGTGCACGTCGTCGGCCTCGAAGAAATTGATATTGCTCGTTTTGCCCGGCGTGCTCGAAACCTTGACGAGGTTCTTGCGGCCGAAGAGCTTGTTCATGATGGAGGACTTGCCCACGTTGGAGCGGCCCACAAAGCTCACCTCGGGACAGGTGGACTCGGGGATCTGCGAAACCTTGCCATAGCTGGCGACGAACTTGGCAAGCTGGTAGTTAATGGAATCGGCCATGGACACTCCTTGGTCGTAGGTTTTTACAAAACGGGCGCGCTATTACGCGGCGGCGATACGACGAACGATGTCAAGCGTGATGCCGCTCGCGGTACGAGCGTACTCATCCAGATCGAACTCGCGCTCACAAAACGCGTCATATGCCTCGTCACAATTATCGCTGATAGCGCGCAGCACCAGGCAATCGACACCATTCTTGGCCGCGATGTGCGCAATTGCCGCGCCCTCCATCTCGACGCAATCGGCATGCGTGGCCTCAATCGCAGCGTTACGCATGGCGTCACCCGTAACAAAGCGGTCACCCGTGGCGATAGTGCCACACAGGAACTGCTTGGGGTCCTCCTTCGCAGAAGTCTCATCCGCCGAGGCATCCACAAATCCATGCTCGGCAAGCACGGCGGCGGCAACATCAGCCAACGCCGGCGTCGAGACAAACTTCTCGAGCCCCGGCGCGGACTCGGCGATGAGTGCCGTATCGGTATCCAGATAGCGCAGGCACTTGCCTATAACCACGTCGTTAATATGCAGTTTAGGGTTTAGGCCTCCCGCGATACCTGAAAACACAACGGCCTGCGGGGCGTATTTGCTGATGAGATGCTGCGTTGCCGCCGCGGCGTGTACGTTTCACATGCCATAGGTTGTAGCAACAACGGACAAACATTCGAGATCGCATATGACAACGGTCAAGATCGAGTCTTGTACCTCACTAGCGCCGTTCAGTTCTTCTTTAATCTGCGCAACCTCTTTTTCGAGTGCACCGATGATTGCGATGGTAGGCATACCATCCCCCAAACCCGTGAAAACTGCTATCCACGGTATGGTACCAGCATTTTGGCTCAACCGCGCAATACGAAGCCGCTAGACCACCGCAGCGCGGGTATCGTAGAGGAGCAAAAGACTTGCTAGCCGATGGCGTTTTTTAGCTCCGCGCGGCGCTTTTTCATGCCGGTCATAACGGCATTACGCAACTCGGGCATGCGCGCGGTATCCATCTGGGGCACGCCCTCGAGCTTATAGGGAATGCCCAGTTGCTCGTACTTGACGACACCCATCGTGTGATACGGCAGCATTTCCAGGCCCACCACGTTGTACCATGGAGCGATGAGGCGACCGAGCTTCTCGCACTCCTCCACCGTGTCGGTAATGCCCGGCACCACCACGTGGCGGATAACGACCTTGATCTTGCGACGTGCAAGCTCATCGCCAAACGCCAAGATGCGTGCGGGATCGCAACCGGTCAGCTTTTTATGCTCGACCGGGTCGGCATGCTTAATATCGAGCAGTACCATGTCGGTCTCGTTGAGCACGGCATCGAACTTCTCGGGGTGGTTGGGGTCAAATGCATAGCCACAGCTATCTAGGCAGGTATGTACACGACCATCGTGGTTATTGTGCATGGCGTGGAACAGGTCGGCCAAAAACTCAGGCTGCAGGAGCGGCTCGCCGCCGGACACCGTAATACCACCGCTGCGGTAAAACTCATGGTTACTCTGGAACTCGTCCATAAGGTGCTCGACGGTCACCATCGTGCCGCCGTTAACCGACCAGGTATCGGGGTTGTGGCAATACGCACAGCGCATGGGGCAGCCCTGAACAAACACCACAAAGCGGATGCCGGGTCCATCGACCGTTCCCATCGTCTCAATCGAATGCACGCGGCCCAGGGCAAACGCAGAGTCCTCGGGACGAGCGTCCACACCCTCGAGCGGCATCTCAGCCATTCCCGCTACCTTGCCTCTCTTTGATTTTAGCTACATAAATGCCAGAGCCATTCTAGCCCATACGTTTGCGTTTAAACGTCTCGGGCTAGAATGGCACGTTTTAATCTATCCCCCATTACCGTGACGGGAGCCCATGTCGAGATGTGAAGCCGAAGAATGCTCGCCTACAGCCTTTACGCCTTAAGCGTGAGCACCGCACCGAAGGCGGTCGGGCCGCAATGGCTCGAGATGACACCGCCGACCTGAGTCCAGGTAACGTCCTTAAAGCCCAGGTCGTGCGCATAGACTTCCATGTCGTCGCGCAGCTCCTGGGAAAGGCCTACCGAATACGCCAGGCCAATGTGCGAGTAGTCAATCTCGCCCTTCGCAACCATGTGGTCAATAAAGGCGCGGGCGCACTTGAGCATAGAGCCGCGGAACTTCTTGGTCGCCACGAACTTGCCACCCGTCACCTCAATGCAGGGCTTAATCTTGAGCAGATGGGCGCCTAGGAACGCGACGTTGGACAAGCGACCGCCCGCCTTAAGGAAGGCAAGGTCGGTAGGAACAAAGCCCAACAGCACGCGGTCCATGACGGAGTTCGTAAATGCAAAGATCTCGTCGACGGTGGCATCGGGGTGAGCCTCAATATACTTGGCGGTCTCGACGACAACGAGCGACTGGCCTACCGAGACAAAGCGCGTGTCCATGGAGAATACGTAGTCGCGCCCCTGGGCCGCAATCTTTGAGGACTGATGCGAGCAGGTCGTGGCCTCGGAGTACGCAAGATGCAGAATGGTCGCATCGGGCTGCTCGGCATGGATACGGTCGTACACGTGAGCAAAATCCGCAGGCGCGCAGCCACTGGTCTTGGGCATCACACCAAACTCGTTGCAGCGCGAATAAATCTCGAGCGGATCGATCGAGCCGTCCTCGACGGTCTCGTCACCAATCGTGACATGCATGGGCACGCGCACGATGCCGTAGCGCTCGCAGAGCTCCGGCGTCACATCCGACCCAGACTCAACCACGATTACATACTTGCCCATTCTTATCACGACCCATCTCGACATTGGCTTTTCAATACATGACACGCGCCGCCGCACTGTTGCACAACGGCGTCCAAGCGCCAAAGAGACGCCGCCCCTTGCACACAACAAAGGACAGCGTCTCCCTGGAAAACCCCGTGCTTATCTGAGATTCTACACGGTTTATTAAGGAGTGTTACTTATTCCGCAAACGGTCGCTATACGCGATAAACGGTAGTTGGCCGCGGCAACTGCGACACATTCCGCCTAACAAGTCCAATGTGCTCCATGCACGGTTAATGAGCGAGGCGGTAGAAATCCATCGACGCCGCGCCCTCGGCGTGCAGCTTCATCGCCGGAACCGCCGGCGAATAGGTACGGCTCGTAAGTGCCGCCTCGCCACCGTTGGCAAAAATCTCGACCATCGTAGTGTCCGAAAGCACGCGCAGGTCGCGAAGCTCGCTGAGCTCGATCGACCTCCGGTCGCGTCCATAGCCTTCGTCGCCCATATCGAGGGTAAGCATCCCGTCCGTATAACGCACAAAGACACCCTTGCGGATCTCGAGCTCGACCATCTTTGCTCCCTCACAGGAAAACACGAGATCAAACAGGCGGCCCGGCTCCTCAACGGTTTCACCGCCTGTCGCGCGAATGCAATTGCCGCGCATCCTCTCAATCTCGTGCACCGGCTGCTGACAGAGCTTACCATCGCGCATGCTCAGTTTTCTCGGCACCGTCAACGCGCACTGCCACCCGCGTGCCACCGTCGGGCTTTTTGCCGTCGCATCGGGGCAACCCGACCACCCGATCATCAAACGCCGACCCGCAGCATCCTCAAAAGACTGCGGTGCGTAGAAATCAAAGCCGGCATCGACCATCGGGGGCATGCCCTGCCCGGCGATCTTAAAACTCGGCGCCTCCCAATCGGCCTCGATGGGAAACCACACGCACTGGTGCGGATTGCGGTAACGCCATCCATCGGCGGACACACCCTGCGGACAGCAAACGAGAATAAGCTCACCATCGAGCTCAAACAGATCAGGACACTCCCACATAAAGCCAAACTTCTCGCCCAGCTCAATGCGCGTCGCATAGCCCCAGTCCTCTAGATCACGCGAGGTATAGACAAGCACGCACCCGCGATCGTCTTTCGTACGAGCGCCGAGAACCATGTAGTAGATACCGTCGTGTTCAAGGATCTTGGGGTCGCGCACGTGCGTACCGATATCGTCGGGGTAATCGACCGGCCCAACAGCTATGCGCTTCTCGCCCAATTCGTCGGGATTCTCGGCAACCATATGAATCTGGTTTTGCTCACGGCCCGTCAACACGTAGTCGTAATCATCGCGGTCAAAATGCTTAACGTTGCCGGTATAGAAGTAGTGAATCTTGCCATCACGTACAAAGGCAGAACCAGAATACGCTCCACTCGAATCCAAATTGGAATCGGGGAACAGCACGGGGCCGTGATTCTCGTATGTCACAAAATCCTTTGTCGTCAGATGGTTCCAAAGCACTGGACCACCATGCGCAGCATCGAACGGATCGTATTGATGATAGATGTGATACGTATCACCGATCTGCACCAATCCGTTGGGGTCGTTGAGCCAGCCAAGCTCAGGCTCCACATGGAACAAAAGCCTATCGGGGTCGGACGCGATGCGAGCCGCCGTCTCATCCTGTCCGGCACGCCACTGCTCATAGTCCGCACGCATCACCTTGTTTTTTTGATTAAACATCGCCATTGACCTTCTCGTCTATAGGAAAGGACGCTCGACTCACACGAGCCGAGCGCCCTTCCTCAAATGGACTTATCCGCACATCACTTTGAACGGCTCAACTAGAAGCTGACATTGAAGCCTGCGCCAGCGCCCTCTTCATCGGTGGTCGGAACGCCCTTTGCCTTGTTGTAGGCAAAAATCAAGACGATCGGCACGATGAAGGCGATGAGATTGCCAGCCACATACCACACGAGCGTCTCGGGCGTGACGATGAGCAGGCCAAGCACGCCGGTCAGACCCTGACCGATGGCGCGCACCTCAAAGAGCTTCACGAAGGCACCACCGCAGCCTGCACCGATGCAAGCGCAGATGAACGGGATGATCGAGTAGCGCATGTTTGCAGCGAAGATAGCGGGCTCGGAGATTCCGACCAGCGTCGGGATAAAGGACGACATGCAGATGTTGCGCTCTTTGGAATGCTTCTTGTGAATGAGGTACATGCCGATGGCGCCGCCGCCCTGGGCGATAATGGAAACCGACCAGATGGCCTGGATGTAGTTGAAGCCAGTCGTGGCGACGAGGTTTGCCTCGATACCCTGGATGAACTGATGCGTACCGGTAACGACAAGCGGCTGCAGGAACGCGGCGAAGACAAAGGCACCAAAGACGCCCATCCTGTTGTACAGGATATCGATTACGCCGCCGAGGACGTCGCCGATCAGGGTGCCGAGCGGGCCGAACACGGTGAACAGGGCGACGTTAGCAAGAATCAGGGTAACGGTCGGGACAAAGACGAACGAAACGACCTCGGGGATGTACTTCTGGGCAATCTTTTCGACCTTGGCCATAAACCAGGCAGTCAGGATTGCAGGGAACACGCCGCCCTGGAAAGCAACCATGGGAATGGAGAGCGGACCAAAGTTCCAGTACTCAGCACCCGTCGGGTCCATAACGAACGTGTTGCGGTTCATAAGGCTCGGGTGAACCATGACGATACCGACGAGGATGCCCAGAATCGGATTACCGCCAAAACGCTTCACCGCGCTGTACATAACCAGGACAGGCAGGTAGTCAAACGTGGTGGCGATAATGGCAAAGAAGCTTGCGAGGTTCTTGAGGAACTCGCTGTGGTCGGCAAGGCTGCCCTCCATGCCGAAGAGTCCGTTGGCAACGATCAGCGACTTAAGGCCGACGATGATAGCAGCGCCGACGAAAGCGGGAATGATGGGGATAAAGATGTCCGAGAATACCTTGAGGACCGAGAAGAACTTGCCTTTCTTGTCCGCCTCGGCGCCCTTGACCTCGGAAGCGCTGATCTCCTTAACGCCCGTCAGAGCCATAAACTCATCGAAGACCTTGTTGACGGTACCGGTACCGAAAATGATCATGAGCTGGCCGCTGTTGTACAGCACGCCCTTGACGCCATCGATGTTCTCGAGTTCGGCCTTGTTGTACTTGCTCGTATCCTTGAGCACCAGACGCAGACGCGTAACGCAATGCGTGGCGCCCTCGATGTTCTCCAGACCGCCGACGTTATCGACGACTTGCTGAGACACTACTTTGTAGTCCATGTTCCTCTCCATTCCCTTACGAAATCATAAAACGTTTTGATGCCATTACAGAGACGCGATCGTTGCATTTGCGCACTTGAGCGTACCGTCGGTGACCGTCAGCGCCACACCCTGGCCCTGCTTATTGCAGAATCGAGCGTTAAGCGCAACATCATCGACAAAGATGGTCGCGATATCGTCGTCAACGACCAGGCGCACATGATGAGTGCCCTCGCCCTTAAAGAACAACGGACGCTCGAGGCCCATGTTGTTGACCTGGAACCACGGATACTGGGGGGCCGCCGTAAACTCGAGCTTGCCCTCACGCAGGTTGGCGCGGAACTCATAGGCAAGACCGGACTCGGCGTCCTCGGCAAGCTTCACCGAGAAGACGGCAGCGTCACCGGCGAGCTCGATGTCGGCATCGAGCATATAGGTGGAACCGGCATCCGCGGCGAGCACCTGCTCGACCTTGCCCGACTCGCAGGAGAGCTCAAAGGCCTCGACTGCCTTAGCCTCGCCAAAGGCGCCAAGCATGCTGTCAGGAAGCTTGGTGCCGAGCGTTCCGTCGGCACGCTGAACGATCTCGAGGGGCATAAAGGTGCCACCCCACAGGTAAGAGCTGGGGTCGCCGCCCTCGTCACGCGTAGGAACCCAACCAAAGAGAACGCGGCGCTCGCCGTCAAATGCGGTACGCGCGGCATAGTACGCGCGGCCATCGAAGGAATCGTCCGCAGGAGTGATCCAAGGACCGTTGATAGAGCGAGACATGCGGTAACGGGTCTTGTTGCCATCACTGTACTCGGAGAACACCAGATACCACCAGTCGCCCATCTTAAAGAGATCAGGCATCTCGAACATGGTGTACAGGCCCGGATTCCACCAGTCGCCCTGGAACTCCCAGGTATCCAGGTCCTTGGAGGTGAACTTGACCAGACGACCGGTCATCAGACGCTTGTCCTCGCCCACACGCGTGCCGAGGATGAGCATGTACTCTTCGTTCTCCTCATCCCAAAGCACAAAGGGATCGCGCCAGTTGCGGTCATCGTAACCCTCCTGGGGCGGAAGCAGCGTCTCGGCGATGTTCTTCTCCCACTTGACGGCGTCGTCACTCGTTGCGTGAAGAAGAACCTGCTTCATCAAGCGTGCCTTGACCTTATCGCGATTGCAACCAGTGTAGAGCGCATGGTACTTGTCGCCCACCTTAAACACCGTGCCGGCATAAACATACTGGTCGACTTCCTCGTCGCCGCCACGCTCAAGGCTCTCGCCAAAGTCTTTGTAATTGACGAAGTCCTTGGTTGTCGCGAGTGCCCAGCCAAACGGCTCTCCGAAAGGTCCGGGGTTTCGCGTGTCACGCTGATAATAGAGATAGAACGTGCCGTCCTCGCCGTACGGCATGATGTCGCCTACCCAAATTCCCTCAGGCTGGTAATACACCTTGTGCATCCGAGACTTCCTTTCTCACGAGATACTAACTCGGTACAACTGCAAGATATGTCAATCGTTTTCATATGTCAAACGTTTTCACACCAATACGTCTTTTCGCAGTTCCAGTCGTCGGCAAACGGTTGACATATGCCGGCGAACGGTCATCAGAGGTGTTTGAGGAATTCTTTTGGCACGGGATGAACTACGCGGTTTTACCCTCAATGAGTTCAACGGGGAGCTTGATATTCGATTCGGGCTTTTCGCCGTTAATAAGAGCAATGATGGATTGCGCCGCGAGCTCTCCGATGCGATCGATATCTTGGCGAACGGTTGTTAAGTCAGGCATAAACGTCATAGTGCGGCGGGCACCATCCGCGCCCACGACCTTAATATCGCCCGGAGCGCTCAAGCCGCGCTGCTTCATCACGTTAAGACAGATAGCCGCCATCGTGTCGTCTCCCGCAAAGATGCCGTCAATATCGGGGATCTCATCGAGGATCTTCGCAACGACCGCGCTCTTTTCGTCGTCGGGCTTAACGAACTCGACCTCACGGACAAGCGCGGGCAAACCGGCCTGCTCAACAACATCGAGGTAGGCATCGGTACGCTTATTGGCAGGCATGCGCATGCGGCTATTGCTGCGCAGGCACAGGATGCGCGAACACCCGTCATCGATCAGGCGACGCGTGGCAAGTTCGCCGATACTATAGCTGTCGCTCGCAATCTGAACAGAGGCCTCGCCAAGGTCGCAGTCGATACCAACCAGACTCAAACCCATCTCGGCATACGCCTCGGCACCGATATTAAGCGAGTTGACGATGACGCCATCAACCATATTGCGTCGAAGCATGTCGATATAAGAGCGCTCAAGCTCGGGTCGATTGGCGCTATTGCACAGCAGCATCTTAAAACCGTTTTCGGCCAGGGTATGCTCAATGACTTGAACCACTTGGGCATGAAACGGACTGCTGACATAGGGGACGATCATACCGATAAGATTCAGGCGACCGTTGAGCATGGCACGAGCGATATCGTTGGGCGTATAGTTGATGCGCTTCATCGCGGCATGGACCTTATCGCGGGTCTCTTGGCTAATATAGCCACGATTATTAAGCACACGAGATACCGTAGTAGGCGAAACCCCCGCCACCGCCGCAACTTCCTTGATGCCAGGCTTAGCCGTATCCTTAGAACGAGCACTCTCGCGAGCCATAGCACCCTCCCCCATCAACATGTCATACGTTTACATACGAACAAAGCATACCCCAACAAGAGCGGGAAGACGGTAACAGTACAAGTAAGTAAACGACTCATCCAAATAATTAGGAGAGTTCCGCCTAACGGGTGACTACACAGGACCCCACATGGCCGGTTTTGGGTTATTTCCCAAAACATCCCGCACTGATATTTTCTGTATTGAAGACGTCGATGATGCACCCGTATACCATTGACGTCGACACCATCAGATGCGGA
>CAJMSL010000069.1 GCA_905216045.1 uncultured bacterium | reverse complement strand
CCTCTTAAACAGGCCCCCGTAACGTTAAAGTTGAACTCTATGGTTTCTCAACAATTCATCATAACTGCAGGTCAAAGCCAAAGCCTCAAGTTCAACTTGACCCTTTGGAACCTTTAAGGTTCAAGTTGAGGTCGAAAGCAGTAGTAGAATACCGTTCGAACCATAACCTACGATTGATTGCAGAGGGACTGGATGCAGCATTCGAATCATCGCACCGCAGCGCTCATTGCGTCGAAGCCGGCTCGTATCATGACGAGCGCCGCGCTCGCCGTTGCGCTGACGGCCACGCCGATGCTCTCCCCCGTTGCGGCGTATGCCGCCTCGCAGGCAACGCAGGACCAGCTTTCCGCAGCCCAGCAGAAGATCGAAGCCGCCACGAGCGCCTACAACGACGCCCGCACCAAACTCGATGACCTGCAAAAGCAGATTGACTCCAATGAGGCGAGCATCGAGGAAATCGAGGCTAAGCTTCCCGAGCAGCAGGCCAAGGCAAGCTCCGCCATGCGCGATCTGTACAAGTATCAGAAGGGCACCAATCCCATCGTGAGCTTCCTGGTCAACGCGCAGAGCCTGGGTGAGTTCATCACGACCTGCAAATACACCAACCAGATCACGAGCTCGAGCGTCGACGAGATCGAAGAGCTCAATAACATGCAAACCGAACTTGAGCAGAACAAGGCCGAGCTCCAGCAGGCCAAGTCACAGCTTGAGGCAGAGCAGAAAAACGCCGAGGATGCGCTGGCGCAGGCCCAGCAGCTCCGCAGCGAGGCACAGGCAAAAGCCGAGCAGGAAAATGCCGCCGAGCTTGCCAAGCTTGAGGCCGATAAGGCCGCTGCCGCCGAGAAGCTCTCGGGCGAGGGCGTAAGCGGCAGCAATTCCAGCAGCCAGGCCACCAACACCAACACCACCATCGACACCACGGTGAACAACGCCAATACCGGTAGTTCCGATTACGATTCGTTCATTAATGAGTGGACGAGCCGCATCGACAATTATCTCGCCGGCTCCCCCATGGCAGGCCAGGGCTACAACTTTGCCGTCGCCGCTTGGAATACCGGTGTCGACCCCCGTTGGTCCCCCGCCATCGCCTGCATCGAGAGCACCAAGGGTGCTTATTGCGCCAATTCTTATAACGCCTGGGGCTGGAGTGCACGTGGCGGCGGTTGGCGCAGCTTTGGCAGCTGGAGCGAGGGCATCTCCGCTCACGTTGCCTATCTGGGCGCCAACTACGGCTCCACCCTTACCCCGGCTGCGGCCAAAAAGTACTGCCCGCCCACGTGGCAGGACTGGTACAACAAAGTCGCCGCTCAGATGAACCGCATCTAAGTGCAACTGCAAAGGGCCCCAACGGGGCCCTTTTCTTTTAGGTAGCGGAGGTATCGACGACGCCGGTCGCATTGGCAACCGCGACTATGACGATCATGCATAGGAGCAGCACACCCAATGCCTTGAGCCAGAGTTTCGCGAGTTTCTTGCCGCGATAGCTGTCGAGCAGTGCGAATCGCCGACGAAGACGGCGCTTATCGAGCAGCGCAAAATGCATAAGCACCATAAGGCCATCGACAAAGAAAAAATACTCGATTATGAGAAGCCACGTCGGGTAGCTTTGGTTTGCTCCCGTGGGGTGAAAGACGGCAAAGTGACTTCCGGCAAAGAACACAAGCAGCGAAAAGCAGACGAGCGTATTCCAAATGCGCCCCAGAGACTCCGGAACGCGAGAGAGCAGACCGCATGCAGCGGAGGCGGCAGGCCCAGGAAGCCCTGCAGGGTTCTGGAGCCCTTGGGGCGTCAACACCGTCTCCGAGGCCGGAGTACGGACAGGCGCAGGCGCAGGAGGCCGCACGGGGCGACTTAGATCGTATGCCGCGCGCGTCGCCCGTCCCAACGCTTCCGCGCTCGCAAAACGCTTGGCAGGGTCGAGCGCCATCGACATGCAGACGGCATCGGCAAGTGGAGTGGGAATGCCGCGTGCCTCGCATTGCTCGCGCAGGTCGAGCCCTGGTTTAGGGTCGACTCCCGTCAAGCAGAAGAACAACAGGGCGCCAAGTGCGTAGACGTCGCTGCGCACGCTCGTCTGCCCAAACCCATACTGCTCGGGCGGCGCATAGGGCCGTGTCCCAAACTTGACGGTATCGGCATCGGCGCCATCGCGCCATACGCGCGCGATCCCCAAGTCGATAATCACCAGCGATGAAAACGTCAGGCCGTCATCAGGCGTATAGTTGGCACCTGTCACGATGATATTCGACGGCTTGAGGTCGCGATGGATCACCGGCGCCGACGTCTCCCCCGCCATTGCAAAACCGGCATGGAGCTCACCCACGGCATCGCATAGGGCAGGATACAATTCACGCGCATAATCGGGGGTGGCTCCCAGACGGTACACCAGCGCCCCGAGCGTCTCCCCTTCGATGTATTCCATAACCACGTTGAGCTCGTCGCCCACACGACGACAATCGACGATTCTGGGCAGGTGCTCAAAACGCCTGCCTGCCCGCTGAGCGGCAAACAGACGCTCGTATGCCCCGCCGATTTGAGCCGAAGCATCGATGCGTTTACGGACAAAGGGGCCGAGCGAACCACCGCCGGTTCCTTCAAAGTACACAAGCTCGGTTGTTTCAACGGACGAGCGCTTAAGTACACGCTCCACGCGATAGCTGTCGTCACGATCGAGCGACGCCAGGTGCTCGGCAAGCGCTGCGGTCAGCTCGTCATTGGAATATGTTGGGGTCTGAGTATCCATAGCCTCCATCATAGCGCAGGGCGCAGACACCCCATGGCATCCGCGCCCCGTTCGTTTGCATCGTTGTTCGACAGCTCCGCCGACTCAGATATCAGCCGCTAACTCACCGTCTCCTCGCCAAAGCGATACAGCTCCTCGTTGACCTTTTGGAGGCTGCACCCGCGATCGATGCAAAAGATGATAATCGCATCGCGGCGGTCCTTGCAGTTAAGAACGCTTACCCCGGCAGCCGTCAGCGCACGGTTGGTCTCTTTGAGCGTCAGCGCCATCGCAAAGGCAATCTGCAGCACCTTATTGCGACTCGGATGACGCGCACCGGTAAAGATCTGATAGCCAAAGGTCTCATTGAGATCGGCCATACGAACCACGCGCGAGCGCTCCAAGCCCTTTTCCTGCAGCAGCTGCTTCAGGTAGTCCGAAAGCGACGGGGTGGCAAAGTCGTGCTCCTTGATATAGCCATCGATGTTTGGCGCGTCGAGAAGCTCATTGAGCAACTCCTCGGTCAGCTTTTTATCGGGCATACGGCTTCACCTCCCCCAGTGCATGCAACATGCTAGAAACCACTTACGTCCGAACGCTCCCAGCTAGCAACCTGGTCGGGAGACACTGTACCCAGCGCCTCGAACTTCCAGGAGCCGCCCGCCTTCAGATGATTGGTGTTTGCAAGAGCCGTTCCAACCTGGTTGCCATCGACATCATACAGAACATACTCAATCTGAATGTAGCTCTTTTCCTTGTCCGTGTTATTGGTCAGCGTGCCCGTGATCTTATAGGCAAACTGATTGGAGGTGTCTTCAGCCTCATCAGCAATGGCATACGGTTCTTGCGGTTCTTTTTGCTCCTCAGCCTGCTGTGTCGCCTCGGCAGGTTTTGCCGAATCGCTCGCAGACGAATCGGTTGAATTGCCACCCATAGAGCCCACGGTACCGACGATAACCAGCACCACGATGACGCCTAGGACAATCTTGCCGATCGGCTTCTTTCCCTCTTTTGCCATTATTCATCCTTCCTACGATCCGGCTACCACGCCGGCATACAGCACATCGTAGAAAGGATTGAACTTGAATTCATTAGCTGAGAGCTAAGGCTGCGGTAAACGACCAATGCAGTTATCCAAACGCCGAGCAAACGCACTGCGCGCGACCGTCTGCTGGCAGTGCATCAACCCACCGTGACGGATTCCCCGGTAAAGGCACTGATCATCAACAGGACAAAGAAAACAAGGTAGCTGGCACTCAGCAGGTACGCAATGATCAGAAAGACGACCCAGCCGACATTGGTTTTACCGTCGGCACGGCGTTGCTCGCGATTGCGGCAGAGCCAAATCGTCACGCCAATAGCCACAATCAACAGCACGAGTGCCGCTGCTGCCAACCCGGCAAGCGCAAACATCACGCCAATGCTCGCAGCAATAACCGGAAGCAGCACCAGGACTATACACGGCAGTCTGTCGGCGCCTCATCATCACTCCAAGTCAAGCAATCGTTTGTAGACATCGAGGCCTTTGAGCAGGATTTCCTCGTCGAAGAGCATGCTATCGGTATGCAGAGCGCTTGTGGCATAGACGGGGCAGCCATCCGAATCACTCGGGTTGTCTTGGTCCTCTGGCATACCCGTGCCCAGCAGGAAAAACACGCCCGGCAGATGGCGCTGATAGAACGCGAAATCCTCGGCAATCAGCAGCGGCTCGTCCACGAGCCGTAACTCGGGCAGAGCAGGCGCGATTCGAGCAAACAACTCGGGGTCGTTGTCGACCGGCGGATAGCCCTCGGCAAAGTCGAGATCGTACGTGCAGCCCGTTGCCGCGCACGCCCCATCAAGCACGCGGCGCACACCCTCGCGTGCACGGTCGAACATGCCGTCCGTAAACACACGCAAGCTGCCGGCCACATGGGCCTCCCCCGCCACCGCATTGCAGACGGTGCCTGCCTGCAGCAGACCAAACTTACCGATACAGGGCTCGTCGGTGCCCAGCTCGTCCATCAGCTCGCGCTCGGCAACCAAAAACTTCGCTGCCGCCAACGCGGCATCGTGCGACTCCCCAACCGGCACACCATAGGTCTTAGCGATGTGGATGCTCGTACCGTGAATATGGATATGCGTCTC
This sequence comes from uncultured bacterium, assembly GCA_905216045.1. Taxonomy (GTDB): domain Bacteria; phylum Actinomycetota; class Coriobacteriia; order Coriobacteriales; family Coriobacteriaceae; genus Collinsella. The sequence goes on along the minus strand of CAJMSL010000069.1, from coordinate 4,801 downwards.
GCTCGAACGCGCCAGCAGCGGACCGGGGCAGCTCGCCAACGTGCCGGCGGGCAGATCGGGCCACACGTGGAAGCCGAAGATGCGATCCGCCCCGTAACGCTCGAACACACCACTCTCGCATACCGTCTTGGCACCACCGGTCGTTTCCTCGGCCGGCTGGAACACAAAGAGAACGTTGCGCCTAATGGCGCCCGGCTGTTCGCGAATCGTACGGTCGACATACGTCGCGGCGGCAAGCGCCATGGCCATGTGTCCGTCATGTCCGCAAGCGTGCATCTTGCCGGGATGGGTCGAGGCAAAGGCCGCTCCCGTCGCCTCCGCGATGGGCAGCGCATCCATATCGGCGCGAATCGCCGTGGCATGCGCGGCATCAACGCCGGCGTCAAAGAAAGCACAGACGCAGCTGGGGCACGGATGGGTCACTTCGCAGGTAAGCGGTGCCAACACGCCCTCGATATAGGCAATGGTTTGCGGAAGATCGAAATCGAGCTCCGGAATGCGATGGAGATCGCGGCGATAGCGACGGAGTTCTTGGAGCTCGGTCATAGAGGATCCCTTCGTGAGGCACATCTGTGCAACTTATTGTGATACAGGATTGTGGCGCACATGTTTCCAGCATATCCCTGCATTTTTTAAACGTTATATACGAATACTCTTGTTTGGTAAAGTGCAACGTGGTAGGGTCGTTACCACTTGATAGAGGCGCGGGCACGAAGAACCGCGGGCGAGCCGGCAGGCTTTGACCCCGTGGGGAGGCGAAACCCGCCGAACTGGGCTTTTCGGGCACGAACAACCTGGTGGGCCTGTGGGAAACACCCACAGGACTGTCTGCAGCAATGCGGGAGCGCTATCCGGACATTGGGTCCACGCTATGCGGATTCGATGCGCAGATGGCGCCGTCTGGATAGCGAGGTTTACGGGACATGGCATTGACCCCCAATGAGGCATATGCGGCCAAGCAGCCGTTTGTGGACAAGGAGACACTCGAGCATATCGTCGAGCAGTTCCCCACGCCGTTTCATCTATACGACGAGGCGGGCATCCGCCGCAACATGCAAGAAGTGCGCGACGCCTTTGCATGGAACCCGGGCTTTAAGGAATACTTTGCCGTCAAGGCCAACCCCAACCCGGCGCTCATCTCCATTCTCAACGAATACGGCTGCGGCTGCGATTGCTCGAGCTATACCGAACTCATGATCGCCCGCTCACTGGGTATCACGGGACACGACATCATGTTCTCGTCCAACGACACGCCGGCTGCCGACTTTGAGCTCGCCGACAAGCTGGGTGCCATCGTCAACTTTGACGACATCAGCCACATTGAGTTCTTTGAGCGTGTTGCGGGGCCCATCCCCAAGACGGTCAGCTGCCGCTTTAATCCAGGCGGCCTGTTCCAGCTCTCCAACGGCATCATGGACAACCCGGGCGACTCCAAATATGGCATGACCACCGAGCAGCTCTTCGAGGCCTTCCGCATGCTCAAGGCCAAGGGTGCCGAGGACTTTGGCATCCACGCAGTCCTTGCCAGCAACACCGTCACCAACGACTACTACCCCAAGCTCGCGCGTATCCTCTTTGAGCTTGCCGTACGCCTGGAGCGCGAGACCGGCGCACACGTCGCCTTCATCAATCTGTCCGGCGGCGTCGGCATCCCCTACCTGCCCGAGCAGCAGGCCAACAACATTCGCGCCATCGGCGAGGGAGTACACGCGGCATACGACGAGATCCTGGTTCCCGCCGGCATGGGCGATGTGGCCATCTGCACTGAGATGGGCCGCTTTATGATGGGCCCCTACGGCTGCCTGGTCATCAAGGCCATCCACGAGAAGCAGATCTACAAGGACTATATCGGCGTGGACGCAAGCGCCGTCGATCTGATTCGTCCTGCCATGTATGGCGCCTACCACCACATTACGGTGATGGGCCAGCCGGGTGGCGACGACAAGACCACAGCGCCCGTCACGGACACCTACGACATCACGGGCAATCTGTGCGAGAACAATGACAAGTTCGCCATCGACCGCGAGCTTCCGCATATCGACATGGGCGACCTGCTCGTGATTCACAACACCGGCGCGCATGGCCACTCTATGGGCTACAACTACAACGGCCGCCTGCGCTCCGCCGAGGTGCTGCTGCGCCCCGACGGCTCGGCCGACCTTATCCGCCGCGCCGAGCGCCCGGGCGATTACTTTGCCACGCTCGACGTGCTACCGAGCGGCCGAGAGCTGCTGGCCAAGTCGCGCGCCGAAAGTGCCCGCCGTCGCGCCCAAGACGAGCGCCTGGCAGTCGCCGCCCAATGGAACAAACGCATCCAGATCGCGGACGCGAAGGAGAAGAACATGGACATCCGCAATCTCGAGGGCTCAATCGTCGCCCTCGTCACGCCGTTTAAAAAGGATGGCAGTGTCGACTTTGACGCACTCGAGCGCCTTATCGATTTCCACCTGCAAAACGGCACCGACGCCATCCTCACCCTGGGCACCACCGGCGAGAGCGCCACGATGACCGACGACGAGGACAACTCCGTCGTCGCCGCCGTGGTCAAGCATGTTGCAGGACGCGTCCCCGTCATTGCCGGCTCGGGCTCCAACTCCACGCAGACCATGCTCACCAAGTCGCTCACCTATCAGGGCCTGGGCGCCGACGGTCTGCTGCTCATTACCCCCTACTAAAACAAGTCTAACGAAGAGGGCATCAACCAGCACTTTAAGACCGTGGCCGACGCCGTGGACATCCCCTGCATCCTGTACAACATCCCCGGCCGCTGCGGCTGCGGTATCAGCGAGCGCAATGTGGAGCGCCTGGCCGCACATCCCAACATCATGGGTATTAAGGAAGCCTCGGGCAACGTCGCCTACGCGGCCAAGATCGCCCACCTGCTGTCAGACGACTTCCGCATGTACTCGGGCGAGGACGCGCTTACCGTACCGCTCATGAGCCTGGGCGCCTCGGGCACCATCAGCGTGTGGGCCGATGTTCAGCCGCAGCTCGTGCACGACATGTGCCGCGCCTATCTGGACGGTGACGTGGAGCGCGCCCGCGATATCCAGATTGCCGGTCAGCCGCTCATCAACGCCCTCTTTAGCGAGGTCAACCCCATCCCCGTCAAGGAAGCGCTCGCCCAGATGGGTATGATCGAGGCAAACTACCGTATGCCGCTGTGCCCCATGGCAGACGACACGCGCGCTGCACTTACCGATGCTCTGAAGGGAGCTGGTCTGCTTGATTAAGACCGTCATTATGGGAACGGGCCGCATGGGCTCGCTCATCCGCACTACCGCCGAAGGCATTGTCGACGCCGGCGGGCAGCCCGTTTTTGATATCGTCGCCCAGATCGGTTTTGATCTGTCCGAGCTCGAGAGCGCCCCGGCGGCCGACGTTATCATCGACTTCTCGAACGTCGTGACCTTCGATGCCGTCGTCGCCTATGTCGAGCGCACGGGCGCCGCGTTGGTCTCGGGCACCACGGGCTATACGCCCGAGCAGATGGACCGCCTGCGTGAGCTGGGCCAGAACACCCGCGTTATGCACTCGGGCAATTACTCCATCGGCATCGCAGCCCTGCGTCATCTAGTGGCCCAGGCCACGCGTGAGCTGCCCGGCTTTGACTGCGAGATTGTCGAGACTCACCACAATCAAAAGGTCGACGCCCCCAGCGGCACTGCCAAGCTACTGCTCGATGCCGTCGTCGAGGCCGAGCCCGAGGCAGGCTACCACCCCGTCTATGGCCGCGAGGGCATGTGCGGCGCGCGTGACCCCAAGGAGATCGGCATGCACTCGCTGCGCGGGGGCACCGTCGCCGGCGTGCACGAGGTGAGTTTCTTTGGCCAGGACGAGGAAGTCACGCTCACCCACCGCGCCACGAGCCGTCAGATCTTTGTCAACGGCGCCTTGGCAGCCGCGCAGAAGCTCGTCACCCGCGACCCCGGCTTCTATACGTTCGACAAGGTCATGTTTGCCTAACCGGGTATCAACCGAATCCACCCAAAGGAGAGATAGCAAATGAGCAACGCAGCCGAGATGGATGCACAGGAGATTATCAACTACATCGCCACCGCGCCCAAAAAGACGCCCGTCAAGCTGTACGTGCGCGAGAAGCCGGGCATGAAGGTTGCCTGGGACAACGCACATGTCTACGGCGGTCGTCGTGGCAAGACCGTCTTTGGCGACTGGGATGAGCTTAAGGCCATCCTCGATGCCAATGCCGATTCCATCGATTACTACGACGTTGAAAACGATTGCCGCAACTCCGCCGTGCCCATGCTCGACCTTAAGGGCATCAACGCCCGCATCGAGCCGGGCGCGATCATCCGCGACCGCGTCGAGATCGGCGACCGTGCCGTCATCATGATGGGCGCCATCATCAACATCGGCTCCGTTATCGGCGAGGGTTCCATGATCGATATGGGCGCCGTGCTGGGCGGTCGCGCCACCGTGGGCAAGAACTGCCACATCGGCGCCGGCACCGTGCTGGCAGGCGTTGTGGAGCCCGCCAGCGCCACGCCCGTCATCATCGAGGACGATGTCATGATCGGCGCAAACGCCGTGGTCCTGGAAGGCGTGCGCGTGGGCAAGGGCGCTGTCGTTGCCGCCGGCGCCGTGTGCGTCGAGGACGTCCCCGCCGGCGCCGTCGTGGCCGGCGTCCCCGCCCGCGTCATCAAGATGCGCGACGAGAAGACCGACAGCAAGACCGGTCTCGAGGAAGGCCTGCGCCAGCTGTAGAAGTTACGCGGTTTTACCAAACCGCGTAACGGCTCGACGCTGCAAACGCCCCTAAGCGGCAATCTGACGTTCAATC
>CAJMSL010000068.1 GCA_905216045.1 uncultured bacterium | reverse complement strand
GATGCTGAACTTCGCTCACGGCGACGTCATCATGGTCGGTGCCTATGGCTCGTTCTGCGCCACGTCGTATCTCGGCCTCCCGGGCTGGGTATCTGTAATTCTTTCTTGTGTGGTCTGCACGGTTCTCGGCGTTCTCATCGAGGGTCTGGCCTATAAGCCGCTGCGCCAAGCAGGCCCGCTGGCCGTTCTGATCACGGCTATCGGCGTGTCTTACTTCCTGCAGAACGCCGCGCAGCTTCTGTGGGGCGCCACGCCCAAGAACTTCACTTCGCTCGTCACCTTCCAGGTGCCGGAGTTCTTGGCCAAGTTCAACGTAAGCGCCGTCTCGCTCGTCACCATCGTCGCCTGCCTGGTTATCATGGCCGGCCTGATGTTCTTTACAGGTAAGACCAAGATGGGCAAGGCCATGCGCGCCGTGTCCGAGGACAAGGCCGCCGCTCAGCTCATGGGCATCAACGTCAACCGCACCATCTCGATGACGTTTGCCATCGGCTCGGCGCTTGCCGCCATCGCCGGCGTGCTCCTGTGCTCCTACTCGCCGGTGCTGCAGCCCACGACGGGTGCCATGCCTGGCATCAAGGCCTTCGACGCCGCCGTCTTCGGCGGCATCGGCTCCATCCCCGGTGCCTTTGTCGGTGGCATTCTCATCGGCATCATCGAGGCGATGGCGCAGGCTTACATTTCCACGAGCCTTGCCAACTCCATCGTCTTTGGTGTTTTGATCATCGTCCTGCTCGTCAAGCCTGCCGGCCTCTTGGGCAAGTACGTCCCCGAGAAGGTGTAGGTGAGCGTTATGAAGTTTCTTAAAGACAAGCAGACGCGTCACGACTTTGTCACGTACGCCATCTGCATCGTGGCCTTCGCCATCGTGTTCTTTATGCAGTCTAACCACATGATTCCGCGCATGATCGCCGGTCAGCTGGTTCCCATCACGGCCTATATCGTCATGGCCATTTCCCTCAACCTCGTCGTCGGCATCGCGGGCGACTTGTCGCTGGGCCACGCGGGCTTTATGAGCGTCGGTGCCTACACGGGCATCGTCACCGCCGTCGCGCTGGAGAGCGCCGTTCCGTCCGATCCGATGCGTCTGATCATCAGCATTGTGGTCGGCGCTATCGCCGCTGCCATCTTGGGCTTCTTGATTGGTATCCCGGTCCTGCGCCTGAGCGGCGACTATCTGGCCATCGTGACCCTGGCTTTTGGCGAGATCATCAAAGAGATCGTCACCTGCCTCATTGTGGGCGTCGACTCCCGCGGCCTGCACGTGATTTTTAACATCACGGGCAACTCTACGATCGACGACCTGCACCTGCTCGAGGACGGCACCGCCATCATCAAGGGCGCCCAGGGCGCCTCGGGCGTGTCGACGTACTCGACCTTCCTCGCCGGTGCCATCCTGGTCATGGTCGCACTCGTGATCGTGCTTAACCTGGTCCGCAGCCGTACCGGCCGTGCCATTATGGCCGTGCGCGATAACAAGATTGCAGCCGAGTCCGTAGGCATCTCCGTCACGGAGTACCGCATGATCGCCTTCGTGGTTTCCGCTGCCCTCGCCGGTGCTGCCGGAGCTCTCTTCGGCGGTAACTTCTCGCAGCTCTCCGCCACCAAGTTCGACTTCAACACGTCCATTCTCATCCTGGTGTTCGTGGTCCTGGGCGGTCTGGGCAATATGCGCGGCTCCGTCATCGCGGCGGCGTTGCTCACGGTGCTTCCCGAGCTGCTTCGTCAGTTCTCGGACTACCGCATGCTCATCTACGCCATCGTGCTGATCCTGGTCATGATTTTTACCAACAACCCGCAGCTCAAGGCGTTCTTCGGTCGCGTCAAGGACCGCTTTGCTTCCAAGAAGGGGGTGGCAGCCGATGCCCAGTAAATTTGAGTTCAAGAAGGGCAAGATGGTCCCGTATCCTTCTGGCGCCATCGTTCCCGATCGTGACCTGGGCGAGCGCCCTGCACTCGAGTGCATCCACCTGGGCATTGAGTTCGGTGGCCTTAAGGCAGTCGACGACTTTAGCCTGACTATCGGCAAGACCGAGATCGCCGGTCTGATCGGTCCCAACGGCGCCGGCAAGACCACGGTCTTCAACCTGCTCACCAAGGTGTACCAGCCCACGCATGGCACCATCCTGCTCGATGGCGAGGACACCTCGGGCAAGTCGGTCTACCAGGTCAACCGCATGGGTATTGCCCGTACCTTCCAGAACATTCGCCTATTCAACACCATGACGGTGGAGGATAACGTCAAGGTCGGCCTGCATAACCAGGAGCGTTACTCCGGCTTTGAGGGCGTGCTGCGCCTGCCGACGTATTGGAAGCACGAGAAGGCTGCTCACGAGCGCGCCATGGAGCTGCTGTCCATCTTTGATATGGAGCATCTGGCAAACGAGCAGGCCGGATCGCTGCCTTACGGCGCTCAGCGTCGTCTGGAGATCGTCCGCGCGCTTGCCACCAACCCCAAGCTACTGCTGCTCGACGAGCCTGCTGCCGGCATGAACCCGTCCGAGACCGCGGAGCTCATGGAGAACATCGTCAAGATTCGCGACACCTTTGGCATTGCCATCATGCTTATCGAGCATGATATGTCGCTCGTTATGAACATCTGCGAGGGCATCTGCGTGCTCAACTTTGGTAAGGTCATCGCCAAGGGCACGGCAGAGGAAATCCAGAACAACGACGCTGTTATTGAGGCATATCTGGGCAAGCAGGATAAGGGGGAGAACTAAATGGCAGAGCCGATGCTTTCCGTCTACAACATCAACGTCTGGTACGGCGCCATCCACGCCATTAAGGACATCTCCTTTAACGTTAACGAGGGCGAGATCGTGGCCTTGATTGGTGCCAACGGTGCCGGCAAGTCCACAACGCTCAAGACCGTCTCGGGCCTGCTGCGTTCCAAGACCGGTTCCATCAAGTTTATGGGCGAGGACATTACTCATACGCCCGCTGATAAGCTGGTTGGTAAGGGCCTGGCTCAGGTTCCCGAGGGTCGTCGCGCCTTTTTGCAGATGACGGTCGAGGAGAACCTGGAGATGGGTGCCTATACGCAGCCCAAGTCCACGGTGGCTCCGGGCCTGGAGCGCGTCTATGAGCAGTTCCCGCGCCTGAAGGAACGTCGTCGCCAGGTCGCCGGCACCCTTTCGGGCGGCGAGCAGCAGATGCTCGTTATGGGGCGCGCCCTTATGAGTAACCCCAAACTGCTTATGCTCGACGAACCTTCCATGGGTCTGGCACCGATTCTGATCGAACAGATCTTCCAGATTGTCGAGGACCTGCACAAGGCCGGTACCACGGTGCTTCTGGTCGAGCAAAACGCGCAGATGGCGCTTTCCATCGCCACGCGCGGTTACGTGCTCGAGACTGGCAAGATCACCATGACCGGCACCGGTCAAGAGCTGCTGCACGACGATAACGTCCGCAAAGCCTACCTCGGAGGCTAACCCACCTAACAAAAGGGGCGCTGACTATCTCAGTCAGCGCCCCTTTTTAGTTGCGGTGAAATAGGGACTGAATACGGGCTCCAGAGGCCAAATGAGTCCCTATTCCACCGCTACTTCATGGGGATGTGTGACAATGCCCGTCGGAAAACATCTGCTGTCTTTGGGGGTCTATCTATGCTGTACGAGTTTTGTGCCGAGAACTTTGAGCGGGTGCCGGCGGCTATCGATGCCGGTGCAAGGCGTATCGAGCTGTGCGACAACCTTGCCGTTGGTGGCACCACGCCTTCGGCCGGCGTTATCAGCGCTACGACCAACTATGTCCACGAGCACGATGCACGGGTGATGTGCATGATTCGCCCGCGTGGCGGCGACTTTCACTACGACCAGGACGAGCTGCGTATGATGGAGATGGACCTGGGCCTTGCCGTAAGCGCCGGCGTTGACGGCTTGGTCTTTGGCTGCTGCAAGCCCTGCGCTGGCGGATGGGCGCTCGACGAACTTACGCTTGGCGCCCTCGTGATGGCTGCGGGCTGCGCGACCGAGGAATGTAAGCGTGAGCCCATCGACATCACCTTCCACATGGCATTTGACCAGCTCTCGCCCGAGGCTCAGCTCGATGCGATTGATACACTTGCCGACTGCGGCGTTACGCGCATCCTCACGCATGGCGGCGCTGCCGGTACGTCGATCGAGGATAATTTCGATCACCTGGCTCGTTTAATCGAGTATGCGGGTGATCGTTTGACCATCCTTCCCGGCGGCGGCATCACTACGGCAAATCGCGACGCGGTCGCGGCGGCGCTAGACGTCTCCGAGCTCCATGGCACCAAGATCGTGCCGCTGGAGGTATAACCCGTGGCGCTGGTATTCGATGTTCAGCAGGCGAGCGGCAAGCCCGACGACAACCGTCGCCCCGGTACCGCGTGTCCCTTTTGCAACACGGAGGGGCTCACCAACATCATCCAGCGCGACGGTGACTGCATCTGGCTCGAGAATAAGTTCAAGACCCTGCGCGCCACCCGTCAAACCGAGCTGATCGCGTCGGCCGATCACGATGCCGACCTGGTGACCTATAAGCCGGATGAACTCCACCATGTGATGAGGTTTGCTCTGGATTGCTGGCAGCAGATGATCGATTCGCAGCAGTATCGAAGCGTGCTCATGTACAAGAACAAGGGTCCGCTTTCGGGCGGCAGCCTCGTCCATCCACACATGCAGATTGTGGGCTTGGAACAGGAGGACGGCTATGCGGCGCTGACCTCAGCCAACTTTGAAGGCATCGATGTTTGGCAGAGGGGAAGGGTTGCGGTCAACATCTCAACCGAACCGATTATGGGGTTCTTTGAGGTCAATGTTTCAGCCCCGCAGGGAATCGCCGCCAGCGATGGCGCGCGAGACCAAGCCGAGACGGACCTCTTCGCCGATGCGATTCAGGTAGCTCTGCGCTATATCCTGAACGAGCACCATGGTGGTCGCGCAGAGTCGTACAACTTGTTCTTCTACCACATGGACGGCCGGACCATTGCCAAGGCGCTTCCGCGCTGGGTGGTTTCACCCTACTTTGTCGGGTATCGGCTGGCTCAGGTCAATGCTGAGACCACGCTCGATGTCGATGCGGAGCGATTCCGCGCACATCTGGAGGCGCTCACATCGTAAAGTGAGCGCCCGCACACTGCGGACGGTTTAGCGCGCCATTGCATCGCGGCCGGCCTCGACCCGCTTGCGCTGGGCGGCGCGCTCCTCGCCGGTCAGACGCTCAAAGAAGTGTCCGATAAGCGAGGCGAGCACCTGCTGAAACAACGTTCCACACATGACGGGAAACACAACTTCGCCCGGAAAGTATTGCGTGGCGATGACGGCGCCCGAAGAGATATTGCGCATGCCGCAGGTAAAGCACATGGTGGTCGTTTCGCTATATGGCAGATGCAGCGCGCGGGCGACCAGAATGCCGACGACAAAGCCGCTGATGGCGAAGACCAAAATAAAGAGGGCGACTTCCAAGCGCACCGCGTTCATGTGCAGCACGTACTCGCTCATGGCGGTGGAGTTGGAGGCGATAACGCCCATCATCATGAACTTGCAGGCGGGCGAGAGCGCGGGGGAGAGTTTTTCGTGCCCCCATCCGCGCGTGAGCTCGTTGATCACGATGCCGAGCACGGCGGGGATGGCGATCATAAAGGCCATGTTCTGCATCATGCTCGGCACGTCGATCGAGACGGTGGCGCCCAGCAGGAGCTTGAGCGTAAGCGGAATCGTCACAGGGGAGATGACCGAGGACGTCAGGATGATGGTGAGCGCGAGCGGGCCGTTGCCGCCGAACATGCTGATCCACATAAAAGCGGTGACTGCCACGGGCACACTGTATTCGAGCACGATGCCGCAGACAAGGTTGGGGTTGGAACCAAAGAACAACGATCCCATGGCGTAGGCCGCGATGGGAATAAGCGCCGCCGAGACCAACAACGCCAGAATCAGGTGCAGCGGACGGTGGAACACCTCGGCTACCTGGTGAAAGGTGTTGCTGAGCGCACCTTGGAACGTCATAAAGGCAAACAAGGTGGGAACGATGGGCTTGAGAACGCCGATCTGTTGAGGAAAGAGCACGCCGAGCGCCACACAAATCGGAACGATGATTTGCATGTGCCCCGCGAGAAACTTGCCCAGTCCAACCCATTGCTTCATATGCTCTTGTGACTCCCTTTGCTCGTGAATCCGTTTTGACTGGATATGCTAGACGCTCACATGTGTCCGTGCGTCAGAAACGCTCGATTATTTCGAGGCTATTACCGGCATCGTTTACCGAAACCGCGGCATGCTGCGGCGATTTGCGTCCGCGCCGCACGGTATAATAAATCCGTTCAACAGATCTGCCTGCCGAAGCGGGCATACACAGAGGACTCATCGCTATGAACCGTGAGAGGTATCGCGGCGACCTGCCCCTATCGGGGGTGGGTGCCTATGTCATCGCTTAAGACGACGCATCGCTGGGCGGTCGCTCAGCAAAACCCCGAGCTCGAAAAGGAGCTTTCGGCTGGTCTGGGCATTCCCGGGCTGGTGGCGCGCATTATGGTCGCGCACGGCATTGGCTCAATCAAAGAGGGCCAATTGTTTTTGACGCCTTCGCTCGATCGCGACTGGGCCGACCCACTCATTATCCCGGGCATGTCGGTCGTTGCCGACCGCGTCGAGCGTGCTATTCGCAACCACGAGCACATTGCAGTCTTTGGCGATTTTGACGTTGACGGTATTACGTCGACCTGCCTGTTGACCGAGGCGCTGCGCACGTTTGGCGCCGATGTCACGCCGTTTATTCCGCATCGCTTTGATGAGGGCTACGGTCTTTCGCGCGCGGCGCTCGACCGCGTTAACGAGCTCGCTCGCCCCCAGCTGATCGTGACCGTCGATAACGGCATTGCCGCCAAGGAAGAGGTTTCCTATCTGAAGAGCCTGGGGATCGATTTGGTGGTCACGGACCATCACGAGCCCTCCGATCAGGTGCCGCAGGGCGTACCCCTGACCGACCCTAAGCTCGATGACGATGGTCCTTCGCGTGAGCTTGCCGGTGCCGGCGTGGCACTCAAGTTGGTGCAAGTCCTGGGCGAACGTCTGGGCAAGCCGTCGTATTGGCGGTCGCTAATCGAGGTCGCGGCGCTGGGCACCGTGTCCGACATGATGCCGCTCACGCCCGAGAATCGCGCGCTGGTTGCCGAGGGCATCCAGCAGATGCGCGTAACCGCTCGCCCGGGCTATATCGCGCTTGCCGCGCTCGCCAAGGCGGACCTTTCGAGCATTACGGCGGATGGCCTGTCATTCTCGCTCATTCCCCGTTAAACGCTGCCGGTCGCATGGCTGATCCCAAGCTGGCGCTCGACCTGCTGCTAGCCCGCGATCCCATCGAAGCAAGCACACTGGCGGCTGAGCTCGAGGAAATCAACCGCCAGCGCCGTGAGATCGAGGCGGAGCTCACGCGCGATGCCATGGCAAAGGTCGAGGAGACCTATGACGGCGGACGCGCGATCGTCGTGAGCGGCGAAGGCTGGCACGAGGGCGTCAAGGGCATCGTGGCGAGCCGTCTGACCAACCGCTACCACGTGCCGGCGCTGCTGTTCTCGATCGAGGACGGTATCGCGCGCGGCTCTGGTCGCTCGGTGGGCAAAGTTAACCTGTTTGACGCCATCGAACGCTGTTCCGACCTGATGATTCGTCGCGGCGGACATGCCGGTGCGGTGGGTGTGACCATCGAGGCATCCAAGCTCGATGAGTTCCGCCGTCGCCTTTCCGTCGTGTTGTCCGAGCTTCCCGCCGAGGACTTTGAGGACACCGACGAGGTTGCCGCCACGGTCGACCTTTCCGAATTGAATATCGAGACCATCGAGCAGATTTCCCGCCTTGAGCCGTTTGGCCAGGGTAATAAGGTGCCGCTGCTGGCTGCCGAGGGCGTGACGATGTGTGATCGCGCCGTGGTGGGTAAGACCGGCGAGCACATGCGCTTTGTGGCGACCGATGGCGCCGCGAGTGTGCCGGCTATTATGTTCCGCGTGCCGCAAATCGATAAGCTCATCAACTGCGATAGCGCTGTCGACTTGGTGTTCGAGGCCGTTGCCGAGCATTGGCAGGGTCGTGTGAAGCCCAAGCTCATGGTCAAGGATGTTCTGGTCCGCGATACCACGCTGCCCAGCGTCGACGATCCGGCATGCGAGCTTCGTCGTGGCGTGCAGCCGGCGGATTCCGGCCTGCGCTTGGAGTCGCGCAAGCGCGAGACGCTCGCCCAGCTTTCCTATACCGAGCTCACGCGCTCGCTTATCCATAGCTTTATCGGCTCGAACCAGCCACATCGCGCGCAGGTCGAGGCGCTCGATGCCCTGGCCGATCACCAAAGTGTTCTGGCCGTTATGGGAACGGGGCGCGGCAAGTCGCTCATCTTCCATGTGCATGCCGCGCGTGAGGCGGTGCTTCGCGGACGTTCGAGCATCTTTGTCTATCCGCTGCGTGCGCTCGTTGCCGACCAGGCCTATCACCTCTCGTCGACGATGGCAGCGCTCGGTATTGGTGTTGGCGTGCTGACCGGCGAGACCGTGGAGGCCGCACGCGATGATGTGTTCGCCGGCCTAGCTTCGGGCCGCACCGGTATCGTGCTCACGACGCCCGAGTTCCTATCTATCCACCGTGACCGCTTCGCACGTTCGGGCCGCATCGGCTTTGTCGTTATCGACGAGGCGCACCACGCCGGCCTTGCCAAGGGCGGCGACCGCAGCGCCTATCTCGACATGCCCGATATCCTCAAAGCCCTGGGCGACCCGGTCGTTATGGCTGCGACGGCCACCGCGACGGCTCCGGTCGTGGCCGAGCTTGCCCGCATGCTGCCGATCACTCGCACGGTGGTCGACGAGACGGTGCGCGAGAACCTGCGGCTCGAGGACGACCGTGATCTTGCAAGTCGCGAGAACCGTTTGGTGTCGATTGTGGCGACGGGGGAAAAGACCGTCATCTACGTCAATTCGCGCGACCAGTCCGTGGCGCTCGCCAAGACGTTGCGCAAGCGTGTGCCCGATTGCGCAACCCATATCGCGTTCTATAACGCGGGGCTTGCGCGTTCCGATCGCCGTCGCGTGGAGGAAGCATTCCGAGACGGAAGCCTCAGCTGCATCGTCTCGACATCTGCCTTTGGCGAGGGCGTCAACCTTCCCGATATTCGCCATGTCGTGCTCTATCACATGCCGTTTGGCGGCATTGAGTTTAACCAGATGAGCGGACGTGCCGGTCGCGATGGCCAGCCCGCCGTGATCCATCTGCTCTATTCGTCGCGCGACGCCCGCATTACCGAGCGCCTACTCGACTGCTATGCGCCCGAGCGCGACGAGCTCGTCACGCTCTATCGCGCGCTGCAGACCATGTGGCGCTCCAACCGCGGCAAAACCGGGGACGATTCCTTTAGCGCGAGCGATATCGACATCGCACAGATGTGCCTTGCCATCGATGCTCGCACGCCGGTCGACGAGCGTTCGGTGGAAAGCGGCCTGGGAATCTTCGAAGAGCTTGGTTTTTGTCGCGTTTCGGGGTTTGACGACACCCGTCGCATCGCGATGGCCGAAAACCCCGGCCGCGTGCAATTGAGTAGGTCAATTCGCTATTTGGAGGGCTTGCGCTCGCGCATGGAGTTTTCGGCTTTCCGGAGCTGGGCGCTCGATTCGTGTGCTTCTGATATGCTAGCCAAAGTTAACCGCCCGATCGTACCGCGGGC
>CAJMSL010000067.1 GCA_905216045.1 uncultured bacterium | reverse complement strand
AATACCGACACGGTTGGCCTCTCTACCACCATCGGTAACTCCATCGATCTGATGAAGCGCTATGCCACCACGTCGCCTTCGCTCGTTACCACCTACACCTGGGATCCGACCCACCGTGGTGGCACGTTCGAAGACAACCCGAACATCTGGTGGACCTATGCGAAGGAAGATACCACCTCCGTGGCCGATCCTAACCTCGCCGAGAAGACTGGCATGAACCGCGTCGCTGCCGAGAAGGCCGTTCTCGACGTCATGGCTCAGTAGGCGCTGACTGTATGATTGAGCAGAACGCCAATCCGGTCGAGCTCTTTGGCATGCGCGTTGCCCATGTGGGCATTAACGCCACCGACCCGGCAGACGCCCTGGAGATCGCGGAGCTGTTCTCGACGATGATGGGCCTGCCCGTCATCGAGACCCCGGTTTCGTACTTCAACGATTCGCTGGTCGAGATCATGAAGCAGAACGGTCGTGGCACCAAGGGCCACATCGGCTTTGCCGTTAACGACATCGATGCAGCTGAGAAGTGGTTTGCCGAGCGCGGGCTCGAGGTCAACGAAGAGTCGCGCGCGCTGCTGCCCGACGGTGGTACCAAGCTCGTGTACTTTAAGCGCGAGTTCGCCGGTTTCGCCGTGCACCTGTGCCGCGAGTAGCGCACAAGCTGCCATAGCTGGCAAAAAGGGATAGGGTCGCGTGGCCCTATCCCTTTATTTATGCCGAGGGGCTTCCTATCGTGGCAGGCGAATCGTAAAGCGGCTGCCGACCCCTTCGACCGAGGTCACACCGATGACGCCGCCGTGGCTGTCGACGATCCACTTGGCGATCGCAAGCCCCAGACCCGAACCCTGTGCGCCGGCATCGCGCGCGTTGTCGGCACGGTAGAACCGCTCGAACGCGTGAGCTGCGGATTCCTGGTTCATGCCGATGCCCTCGTCCTCAATACTTATGTCGATCGTGCCCGCGCCCGCATCTGGCGTTATGCCAAATGTGACGGTCGTTCCCGCATCCGAGTACTTGGCGGCGTTTTGCACGATCACGCGCAGAGCCTGCTTCACGAGCGCCACGTCGACGGGCGCGTCGCAGCGCGGGTCGCTGGCAAGCGCAGCGTCAGAAGCCAGCCGATACGTGTGCTCGGTATCGATCATCTGCGATTCTTCGCATACCTCGCTGACCAGTGCAGCCAAGTTGGTATGCGCACGCCGCAGGACCGTGCGCCCGGCATCGCCGCGTGCCAAAAACAGCAGCTGCTCCACAAGCTCTTGCATGTGCTCGCTTTCGGCTTTAAGGGACGCGATGGATTCCGCCAGCACGTCCGGGTCGTCCTTACCCCAGCGGTCGAGCATGTTCACGTAGCCCTGAATCACCGCGATGGGCGTGCGCAGCTCGTGGCTCGCGTCGTTGACAAAGCGCATCTGCTGCAGCTTGGCCTCTTGCATCTGGCGCAGCAGGCGGTTGAGTGCGACCTCGATGCTTGCCAGGTCGGCGTCGCCGGTGGTGACGCTCGGCGAGTCGACGCTTGCGCGCTCGATGGCCTGCTCCAGTGTTTCCATTTTGCCGCCGGCGAGTTGCATGCGGCCGAGTTCGTCCACGCGCAGGGCCAGATCGTTGAGCGGCGCCATGGTGCGGCGCACGCGGCGGGCGCCGCCGAGCATGTTGAGCACGCTGATGACCTGCCAACCCACAACGACAAGGTAGAGAGGCCATAGCGTGACGAGGTCCTGCGCGAGGGGGAAAGTCTTGGTGGTACGCGCAAGCTCGACGGTATAGGTGAGCGTTGTCAGGTCCCAGCCGCGCGCGGGCGTCAGCGTCATGCCGCGAACGGTGGCGCTGGGGATCCATCCTGCGGTAAACGCGCCGTTGGGCAGCGTCTGGTTGTATCCATAGACAAGGATCGCCGCCACAATCACTACTAGCAGCAGGTCGAGCCAAACGTAGCTCATCAGGCGGCGCCACATATAGCTCCAGTTGATGGCGCGGGCGATGGAGGTGACGCGCTTGGCCTCGGCGTTACGCGCGGCAGACATAGCCCACCCCGCGCACGGTCTGGATGATGCGGACGCCGCCGGCGTCCTCGATCTTGGCGCGTAGATGCGCGATGTGCACGTCGACGTTGTTGGTGTCGCCCATGTATTCGTAGCCCAGCGCTTCGTGCGCGATGCGTTCGCGCGTGAGCACGGTCTCGGCATGCGCCATAAGCAGGGCGAGGACATCGAACTCGCGGGCCGTGAGCGCAATGGGCGAGCCGCCGACCGTGACTTCGCGGCGGTCGGGGTCGAGCGCAACCGAGCCCACGGCGAGCGTGGCGGGGGAGAGCGAGGCGGAAACCTGGGTCGAGTCACTGACCGGGGGTATCGCGGTGGCGCCGACACCCGTGCCGCCTGCCGCGCCCGTCCCGATGCCGCCAACGCCCGAAGCCGCCCGCACGGCCTCCGAGCGCTTCAACGCCACGCGGATCCGTGCGAACAGCTCCTCAATCGCAAACGGCTTGGTCAGGTAATCGTCGGCGCCGGCATCGAGCCCGGCCACCTTGTCCATCACGGCATCGCGCGCGGTGACCATTATCACCGGCACATCCTTGTGCTTGCGGACGCGCCGCAGGACCTCCATGCCGTTGAGCTGCGGCAACAACACATCGAGCAGAATAAGATCGTAGTTGCGCTCCAGCGCCAGGTCCACGGCGGTGCGGCCATCGGCGGCGTGTTCCACCTGGTAGCCCTCGTGCTCCAGCTCGAGCGTCACAAAGCGGGCGATTTTCTCCTCGTCCTCTACGATCAGGATCCGTGCCATGCGTGCCCCCGTCTGCGATTACTTGTCGTCGTTCAGATTTTGCTTGATGTCGTCCGCGGCATCGGCGGCGTGATTCATAAGGTTGTTGATGCTGCCGGGCACGTCGCCGTCGCTGTCGATGCGGTAGCGAATGCCAAAGAACAGGCCAATCAGCATCAGCCATATCGTGGCGCCCCAGGCAAACAGCGCGACGATGGGGATCAGGATGGGGATGTTGAGGATGATCGCATCGCGGCGCGTGGCGATAAACTTGGTGTCCAGGCTCAGGCGGAAGAGCTTTTTGAGGTACTCCCACACGCTGTCCATCTTCTTAGAGAAGTCGGTCTTTTCGCTCGACTTTTCGTAGGCGGCCTGCGCGGCGACCATCTCGGCCGAGGGCTCATCGACCGGCTCGGACTCGGTGGCGGCGTGCGCCGACGTGGTCTGCGTCTTGCCCTGCGACTCGAGCCAAATGATGGCATCCAAAACGTTGCCGTCGGCAGCGTCGAGCGCGGCCTTGGCATCGGTGTAGCTCACGTTGCACTTGGTGCGGATGGTTTCAACTTTTTCGAGGTCGTCCATGACCTGTCCTTTCGTTCGATGGGCGCGACGCCGGATGATCTACCCGGGCGCGAGCGTTGCGTTCGGCGGCCTGCGTGGCGCCGCCCCGCCCTTGGTCGAACTCTATAGTGCAGGTTATAGATTAAGCGATTCTTGAGCCAAGATTAATGTTGGATGAGTTTTTGCGCGGCGGTGGGAAAAGTATTAGACCTCGATAGCGGGGGATGGGGTGTCGGTAGCAAAGCGGTGCCAAGGGTTGGTCGAGCAGGCGGTTTCTCCATTGATGTCCGCACGGCATGTGACACTTACCCTGCCGCCCCGCTCCGCCGCGGCGGCATGCGTCTGAACAATGACCCTCTAAGGAGTTCGATACCGATGAGTGACAACGCAAAGCATCTCGCAAAGAAGTGCGTCAAGGACGCGGGGCCGTGCCTCGCGCTGTGCGTAGTCGGCGCAGCGGTCGCGCTGCTGGCTTCTTTGGGGCCGTTCGACGTGCTCCGAAGTGCCAGTTCTCTGCATGTTTGCATGGCCCTTGCCGGCGCCATGATGACCGGCGGCGTGCTCGATCTGGTTTTTTGGGTGCTTGACCCGTTTGGATGGAAGAACGAAGGGTAAGCCCTAAGGGATGGAAGGGCTGGAACGGTTAGCTTAGTAATCGTGCAGAATGTGGGCTAGCGACTTGCAGGGAAGTGGTAATCCGATGACGGTCTATGTGACGGGCGACATCCACAGTGGGCTCGACATGCAAAAGCTGCGCGACTGGGATCTTGGGGATAGTCTGACGGGCGACGACTATCTCATCGTCGCCGGCGACTTTGGCTTTCCCTGGGATTTCTCTGCCGAGGAGTGCGCCGACATCGCCTGGCTGGAGTCGCGCCCCTATACCGTGCTGTTCGTCGACGGCAACCACGAGCGTTTCGATCACTGGGCGGAGCGACCCATGGAGTTGTGGCACGGTGGGCTGACGCAGCGCCTGTCGGACACCTCGCCCATTCGGCGCCTAACACGCGGCGAGGTTTTTGAGCTCGATGGCTCAACGATCTTTACCATGGGCGGCGCCACGAGCGTGGATAAGGAATACCGCATTCCCTATTCCAGCTGGTGGCCGCAGGAGCTGCCGGACGAGCGCAACTTTGATGAGGCGCGGACAAAGCTCGACAGAATGGGCTGGAAGGTCGACTACGTGATCACCCACACCTGCTCTACGCGCATGCTTTCGCCCACGCTTTATCCAGCGCCCGGCTGGAATTGCCCCGCGGTTGATCGACTTACGGCATTTTTCGATGAGCTGGAAGACCGCTTGGATTACAAGCGCTGGTACTACGGGCATTTTCATCGAGATGCCAACCCGGCCGAGCGCCATACCGTGCTCTACGACTGCATTGTTCGCCTGGGCGACGAGCTCCAGCCTTGGGATGTTGCGTAGGGACGGGGTGGCTGGTTACTCGACCGTTACAGTGATGTTTTCCCGATGCGTACGGATAACATCCCAGCTAAAATGCTCGGCCAGCTGCTCGGCAGAGCGCGGCGTGGTGTCCGGCGCGATGCCCGTTTGCCCGGCGAGCCATCCCAGCAGTGCCTCGGGCGTGCCAAAGCGGGCGCGTAGTTCGCCCAGGTCCAGATCGCGGTCGCGCTTGGAAAGGCGGCGGCCGTCCGGCGACATAAGCAGTGGAATGTGCGCGTAGCGCGGCGTGGAAAGTCCCAGCAGATGCTGCAGGTAGATTTGGCGGGGCGTGGAGCCCAGCAGGTCGCATCCGCGCACGACCTCGGTGACGCCCATGGCGGCGTCGTCGACCACCACGGCTAGCTGATAGGCAAAAACGCCGTCGCTGCGGCGCACCAAAAAGTCGCCGCACTCGGTGGCGAGTGCCTCGCATTGGGCCCCGTACGTGCGGTCCACGAATTCGATCACGTCACCGGCGAGGTCGTCGACGGCGGGCACACGCAGGCGCGTGGCCGGAGCGCGCAGGATGCTGCGGCGGGCAACCTCCTCGGCAGAAAGGCCTCTGCAGGCGCCGCGGTAGATGGGCGTGCCGTCGCTGGCGTGTGGCGCGCTCGCGGCGTGGAGCTCGGCGCGCGTGCAAAAGCAGGGGTAGGTGAGGCCGGCGTCTTGCAGCTGATGCAAGGCGCTCTCGTACAGGTCCAGACGATCGTGCTGGTAGTAGGGGCCTTCGTCCCACTCGAGCCCCAGCCAGGCCAGGTCGTCAATCAGTTGAGCGGCAAGCTCGGGGCGCTTGCAGCGATCGTCCAGGTCCTCGATGCGCAGCACGATGCGGCCGCCTTGGCTGCGGGTCGAAAGCCATGCACACAGGCAGCTGAACACGTTGCCCAGGTGCATGCGGCCCGAGGGCGACGGGGCAAAGCGGCCCACGACGGGGGTGGGCGCTGCCGTTGCTGGTGCGTCCGCGGCGTGTGTTGCTATGTTGCGTGCGTTGATATCCATGCGGACGAGTATAGCGCGGGGCGCGGTGGGGGAGACGCTGCCGTGGCCTGCAAGTTGCCGAGGCCGCGCGTTGCGCGTGCCGGACCACCGGCTCGACAGCTCGATCGCCACCCGCCAGCCCAACCCCTCAAACGACAGAAACCCCGGCAGCTCTTCGCAACTGCCGGGGTTTCCGCGGAAAAGGGGGACATGATCCTCAAGCGAACGGCAAAGGGGCAAACCGTTTTCGCTCAACTGCTTTATGCCCCTTGCTCACGGACTCAATCAGTGCGCGTCGCGGCAACACAAAGCCGCTACACCTGTGACGGAGCTATGAAGTGGTATCTATTGCCGGAGCGGGCTATGCCAAGGAGTGTCCCAGTTTGCCGGCAGATAAGGAACGTCCCCAGGTGCCGGCCGCGGGCGTGACTTTCGTCCCGTTTGATACTCCGCTGGCCTAGATGTTCGTCATGTGCGCCCGTAAACGTGGGACAATGGCGTTGCTGGTATCACAGACAAAGGATGTGCCTATGAACGCCCCCGTTGCCAAAACCTGTCGGCAGCGCCGCCTGTTTGCGCGATTTGCTTCCGTCTGCGCACTCGTCGCGCTTGCATTGCTGCTACTGCCCGCCGCCGCACACGCCGACGGTTATTCCATGACCCAAACCTACATCAGCGCCACGGTCGAAGCCGACGGATCGCTGACCGTTGTCGAGGGACGCCAGTTTGATTTCGATGACGACATCAACGGCGTGTTTTGGGAGATCAATACGGGCACTAACCAGCAGGGCGGCACGGCGGGCGTCGACGTGCTGAGTGTCGAGGAAGAGGACACCGCGTTTAACAAAGTCGATAGCGCGAACAAGGGCGACTCTGGCGTCTATACGGTCGAGCAGACCAGTGACGGCGTAAGGATTAAGGTGTTCAGCCCCCACGAGAGCGGCGACAATGCAATCTACTACGTGAGTTATTCCATGACCGGTGCGGTCATGAACTGGGCCGATACCGCCGAGCTCTACTGGAAGTTTGTGGGCGACGGCTGGTCCGCGGACTCCGACGATGTCGAGATGGAAGTGCGCTTCGCAAATGCCGCTGCCGGGACGGCGGCCGTCAAGGGCGATAACTTCCGCGCATGGGGCCACGGCCCGCTGACGGGCGATGTATCGCTCGATGCGGACGAACCCATGGTCACCTATACCATTCCCTGCGTGCATCAGGGCGAATTCGCCGAGGCACGCATCGCCTTCCCTAGCGACTGGGTGCCGCAGCTTGCCGCTTCGGGCGAAGAGCGCATGTCAACGATCCTGAGCGAAGAGAAGGAATGGGCCGACGAAGCTAACGCCCGCCGCGCTCACGCTCGCATGATTGCCAATGCACTTGCCGTGCTAAGTGTTGTTGCGGCGGTGGCCTTTACCGGCACAATCGTTATGCTCAAGCTGCGCAAGCGCAAGCCCAAGCCGCTTTTCCAGGACGAATATTTCCGCGATGTGCCTTCGGCCGACCATCCCGCCGTGCTTTCGGCCCTCATGAGCTGGAACGAGGTGCCCGATCAGGCATATATCGCCACGCTCATGAAGCTCACTGACGACCGTGTGATCAAGCTGGAGCAGGCGACCGTGACCAAGGCCAAGAAGGGTCTGTTGGGGCGTGAAAAAGAAGAGCAGACGTATCGCGTGACGGTGAGTGATGCGGGCTGGAAGTCGGCCAAGGGCATTGACCACATGGTGCTCAAGGTCTTCTTTGCCGGTGCTAAGCCTGACGAGAACGGTGACCGTTCGCGCACGTTCGACGAGCTGCAGCACTACGTCAAGCAGCACGCTACACCCGTGGGTGATAAGCTCGAGGACTATCAGAACACCGTTAAGGGCAAGCTGGCCGATAGCGAGTACGTTGCCTCGGACGGCATTGTTGCAATGGTGTTTTGCCTGGTTCTTGGTATCCTGATTGCCTTTGTTCCCGTGGGATCTATCTTCTTTACCGATGGCGCACAGGCGAACATTACCGCCGCGGTTATCTCGGTGCCGATTGTGCTGGTGGGTATCGGCGTGGGCCTTACGTTCCGCCGCTTTACGCCGGAGGGCGCCGAGGTGGCGGCTCGCTGCAAGGCGCTCAAGCATTGGCTCGAGGATTTCACACGCCTAAAGGAAGCCGTCCCGGGCGATCTGGTGCTGTGGAACAAGCTGCTGGTGATGGGCGTTGCGCTGGGTGTTTCCAAGGAAGTGCTGCGTCAGCTTGCCGAGGCCGTGCCGCCCGAGGTGCGCGAGGCCGACGATTTCTATGACAATTATCCCTGCTACTGGTGGTACTACCATCATTACGGTATCGAGTCTCCGCTCGATTCGTTCGATGACGTGTATCACGAGAGCATCCGTGAGCTGGCGTCGAGTTCCGATAGCTCGAGCGGCGGCGGTGGTGGCGGCTTCTCGGGCGGCGGCGGAGGCGGCGTCGGCGGAGGCGGCGGCGGAACGTTCTAGCGCGCTCTGATTTTTGGGATGGATCTTCTCCGGCGACTGCCGACGGATCCATCCCATTTTTATGCGCCACCTACGAAGACTGTCCCCAACGACTAGTCACTGGGAACGTTCCTAAATGACTAGGTATGGCTGCCGGGTTTAGGCTGTTAGGTCGAGTTCGTAGAGGAAGCTTTCGCGCGGCATGGCGTGGCGGCGCTCTTCGCGGTTGGCGCGGTGCGTGGCCGTGCGCTTAAAGCCGTGCAGTTCGTAGAACTGCCACGAGCAGTTGGAGTCGGTGTACAGGTGCGCCCTCGTCGCTCCAAGCGAGGACAGGTGCGAGACGGCGGCATCGAGCAGAACCGTGCCAACGCCCAGGCCATGGACATCGCGATCCACGACAAGCAGCGTGACCTCGTTGTCGTGCGGCAACGGGCTGCTCTCGAGCAGGCGGTTGTTGGTTCGAATGGTTGCGCGCACAAACGAGAGGTACTCGGCGCAGGCATCGGGCTCTAGCTCACGCATCTGCGATAGCAGCGCGCGTTCGGTATCCATCCAATGCTCGTTGATAGTGACGCCGGGGTTCTGTCCTGCGCGTGCAAGTGCAATACCGCGCGCCTCGCCGTCAATCACCGCAACCTGTGAAAACGTCGACGACGAAAGGCAGTAGGCGAGGTCGCACGCGGCCTCAAGGCGGTTGTACTCATCGTTATCCGAATTGTTATGCCAAAGCTGCTGCAGAATCAGCGCGATGGCGTCGAAGTCTTCGGTATCAAACGGTCGGTAGAGAACCCGCGAGACCATGGTGCCTCTTTCTTTTGCGGATGCATATCGAGCACAGTTCTACCACGCCATTGGCATCTAATTATGGTGCCCCTGTGTTCCATGAACTCACCGTGCCCGATGCCATGCCCATCCCCTCCGCTCGCAAACTTTTTCTGCACATGCGCCCGTTGCGGGGTGCATCGATGCGCTCGATGCGCTACATTAAATCAGTATTTTCAATGCCGCTGCGCGAGCGCTGCAGATCGACGTATCACCGACTCACAGAGCACGGCGGCGTACCAGACAGGAGGACTGCATGGGATCTGATGTGAAGATCGCACGCGCGTTGATCTCGGTTACCGATAAGACGGGCGTCGTCGATTTCGCACGGACGCTGGTTGACGACTTTGGCGTCGAGATCATCTCTACGGGCGGCACGGCTCGTGCCATCGAGGACGCGGGCGTTCCCGTAACCCCCATCGAGGAGTTCACGGGCTATCCCGAGATGATGGACGGCCGCGTTAAGACCCTGCACCCCAAGGTTCACGGCGCGCTGCTGGCCCGCCGCGATTCCGAGCAGCACATGCAGGAGGCCGCTCAGCACGGCATTAAGCTGATCGACCTGGTCGTCGTCAACCTGAACGAGTTCGAGAAGCCCGACGCCCCCCCCGAGGTCACCTTCGCGGACGCCATCGAGCACATCGACATCGGTAGCCCCTCCCAGCTGCGTA
>CAJMSL010000066.1 GCA_905216045.1 uncultured bacterium | reverse complement strand
ACTACGTTATCAAGGACGGTGAGATCATCATCGTCGACGAGTTCACGGGCCGTCTGATGTTCGGCCGCCGGTATTCCGAGGGCCTGCATCAGGCCATCGAGGCCAAGGAGCATGTCTCCGTCCAGCGCGAGAGCAAGACGCTCGCGACCATCACGTTCCAGAACTACTTCCGCCTGTACAGCAAACTCTCCGGTATGACCGGTACGGCGCTGACCGAGGAGGAGGAATTCAGCACCATCTATAAGCTCGATATCATCGAGGTGCCGACGAACAAGCCCGTCATCCGTATCGACAACGAGGACTCCGTCTATAAGACCGAGGCGGGCAAGTACCGCGCCGTCATCAATCAGGTCACGGCCTGCCACGAGAAGGGGCAGCCCGTGCTGGTCGGTACGGTGTCGATCGAAAAGAACGAAAAGCTCTCGTATCTGCTCTCCCGCGAGGGCATCAAGCACAACCTCTTAAACGCGAAGAACCACGAAAAGGAAGCCGAGATCGTCGCGCAGGCCGGTAAGCTCGGCGCAGTCACGGTCGCGACGAACATGGCCGGCCGTGGTACCGATATCATGCTCGGCGGCAATGCGGAGTATATGGCCAAGGACGACATGCGCCGCGCGGGGCTCTCCGACGAGCTGATCGCCGAGGCCACGGGCTATGCCGAGACGGACAATCAGGAGATTCTCGATGCGCGCGCCCTCTTCGCCGCGAAGCTCCGCCAGCATAAGGATGAGATTGCGGGCGAGGCCGAGCAGGTGCGCCAGGCGGGGGGCCTGTTCATCATCGGCACCGAGCGCCACGACTCCCGCCGTATCGACAACCAGCTGCGTGGCCGTTCCGGCCGTCAGGGCGATCCGGGCGAGACCCAGTTCTACTTGTCGCTCGAGGACGACCTCATGCGCCTGTTCGGCGGCGACAAGATGGACCGCGTCTCCAAGATGATGGTCACGGCCGACATGGGCGACGACATGCCCATCCAGCACAAGATCATCTCCAAGGCCGTCGAGAGCGCCCAGCACAAGGTCGAGAGCATCAACTTCTCCATGCGTAAGAGCGTCCTTGAGTACGACGACGTCATGAACAAGCAGCGCCAGGTCATCTACGCCGAGCGCAATAAGATTCTGGACGGCAAGGACCTGACCGACCACATCACCGAGGTCATGCACGATACCGTCTACCGTTGCGTGCAGGAGTTCTGCACCAAGGACAGTCACGATGGTGAGCGCGACCTGGAGGGCCTGCGCAAGTGGGTTGTGGAGCTCACCGGCCACATCGATACGCCGAAGTTCCCCGACGAGGATTATGAGGCCCTGGCTGCCGATGTCCTGGCTTACGTAGAGAAGTGCTACAACATGAAGGCCGAGCGCTTGGGCGAGGACCTGATGCGCGAGCTCAACACCCAGGTCATGCTGCGCGTCATCGATACCCGCTGGATGAACTACCTGCAGGAGATGGACTACCTCAAGACCGGCATCGGCCTGCGCGGCTTTGGCCAGCGCGACCCGCTGGTTGAGTACAAGACCGAGGCCTACGGCGCGTTCCAGATACTCGTCGATACCATGTATGAGGATTACCTGCGCACGGTTCTGCGCATCGAGATCAAGGCTGCCCCGCGTGCCGTGGAGCACAAGGAGGAGCCCGCGCTCGAGGGCGCGCGCTTCTCCGGTCCTGCCGAGGTCGATGGTGACAACGGCGACTCGGTGCTGCGCAAGCAGGCGCAGGTGCAGGCCCGCACGGCTGTCCAAGGCGGACCGGCTGCCGTCAACAACGGTGGCAAGGTGACCACCTATCGCAAGTCCGAGAGCGACGATCCGTACGTCAACGTGGGCCGCAACGACCCGTGCCCCTGCGGTAGCGGCAAGAAGTTTAAGTACTGCCACGGCAGGAATCGTTAATGGCTGAGGCTTTAGAGGTAACGCCCGCCGAGCTGGACGCGTTCGCGGACCGGCTCGGCGAGGTCGAGTCGTATCTCCATTTGGACGAAAAGCGCACGCGCGTGACCGAGCTCGAGGCCAAAAGTGTTGCCCCTGGCTTTTGGGATGACGCCGACGCCGCCCGTGCCACCATGGAGGAGATCGCGCGTACCAAGGAAGATATCGCTGCCGTGGATACCGCGCGGGGCGAGCTTTCCGATGCCCGCGCCGCGCTGGAGCTTGCCGAGGAGATGGGGGATGACCCCGACGCCGCCGCCCTTCGCGAGGAGGCTGCAGCCACGGCTGAGCGCCTGGCCCGTGCCATCGATGAGCTTGAGCTTTCGAGCTGGTTTACCGGTGAGTTCGATCACGGCGATGCCATTGTGACCATCAAGCCCGGACAGGGTGGTCTGGAGGCCCAGGACTGGACTTTCATGCTCTTTAAGATGTACATGAAGTACTGCCAGCGTCGCGGCTGGAAGGTCACCATCAACGACTGTCCCGCAGCCGAGGTCATCGGCATCGACCGCGCGACCTTTACCGTCGAGGGCAAGGACGCATTTGGCATGCTGCGCGCCGAGGCCGGCGTCCACCGCTTGGTGCGCATCAGCCCCACCGACGACAAGAAGCGCCGCCAGACCACGTTTGCCGGCGTCGAGGTCATCCCCGTGCTACCCGATGATATCGACATCGAAATTAGTCCCGATGACATCCGCGTGGACGTGTACCACGCGAGCGGCCCGGGCGGTCAGGGCGTCAACACCACCGACTCCGCCGTGCGCGTGACGCATTTCCCCAGCGGCATTGTGGTCACCTGCCAAAACGAGCGCAGCCAGATCCAGAACAAGGCCGCGTGCATGCAGATCCTCAAGGCTCGCCTGTACGAGATTGAGCTCGAGAAGCGCGCCGAGGCGCTCGATGAGATCCGCGGACCCAAGACCACGATTGGTTTTGGCAACCAGATCCGCAGCTACGTGCTCTACCCGTACCAGATGGTCAAGGACCTGCGCTCGGGCGTGGAGACCAGCAATGTCGAGGCCGTTCTTGACGATGGCGACCTGGACCCGTTTGTTATTGGCTACCATCGCTGGGCCACCGGCAACGCTGACGCGGAGACCCCGTCTGCATAAACCGCCCGGTTTATGTGGAAATGGATTAAAACCCTCCCAGCAGGGTGGTTTTGTATCCAGAGCAAACCCTGCGCAGGGGTGGTTTTTGTCCGGCGAATCGGTAGAATCGAATACAAGAAGAAGTTCAAAGCGCATCCGATGGGGTGCGCTTTTTTGAGGGAGGCAGCATGGCATATCGTCTGGACATCAAGCGCATTCTATCGATGAACTTCTTTCACGACCTGCCCCAGATTATGTTGGGGTGCGCTCTGGCCGCTATTGCGACCGACCTGTTTTTGATTCCCAACGGCCTTGCTGCCGGTGGCGTTACGGGCCTTGCCACCATTATCCAGGCGGTCGGCGCATCGCGTGGCCTATCGCTTCCCGTTGGTATTCAGACGATCGTGATGAACGCCTTGCTGTTGCTGGTCGTTATGCGCGAAGGTGGCATGTTCTACGTGGTGCAGACCGCGACGGGCTTTGTGCTGCTGGGCTTCTTTACCGATCTGTTCGCCCCGTTTGTAGCACCTCTGGCGGATGCGGACCTGATGCTTCCCGCCATGTGGGGCGGCATTATTACGGGCATCGGTTACGGCAAGGTGTTGCGCGCCGGCGCCAACACCATCTCGCGTAATACCTCGCTGCCGGTGGGCGCGACCGTCATGGCGATCGATGTTGCCGTATGCGCGCTGTCGGCTCCGGTCTTTTCAATCGAAAACGCACTATATGCAGGCCTTTCGATGGTCATTAGCGGCTACGTGATCGATGCCGTGGTCGATGGTGGCAACAAGCGCCGTATGGTACTCATCATCTCGGACAAGTTCCCTGATATCGCTGCCGATATCATGTATGGCCTGGGTCGTGGTTGTACCAAGTTTAAGGCGACTGGCATGTATTCGGGTGCCGAGAAGCCGGTGATTATGGTCATCGTGAGCCGTCGAGAGCTCAATACCCTCAAGACGATCGTGCGCGAGCGCGATCCTCACGCCATCGTGACGGTCGCTGACGTTACGGAAGCCTTCGGCGAGGGATTCAAGGACATTAGCGCGTAGGGTCGATCGCGTTCCATCCAAAAGACGTTCGCATTGATAAACCGTTTCATCAGCGGTTCTGCCTGCTAAATTGTTCAAATAATGATAAAAACTCTGGTAAAGCCATCAGTTTCCAGCATAATGAATGACGTACGTGCATTGCGGCTGTGTTGGGATTACCTTCGGTGCCGTGCGCATTTTGTCTAATGAGGATGAAAGGAAGGCACAATGAGCGACGAAGAGCTCAAAAAGGTTGCCAACGAGGTAAGGAAGGGCATCGTCACCGGCGTGCACGCTGCCAAGTCCGGCCATCCGGGCGGTTCGCTCGGCGCTGCCGACATCATGACCTATCTGTACTTTGAGGAAATGAACGTCGACCCTGCCGACCCCCGCAAGGCCGACCGCGATCGCTTCGTGCTTTCCAAGGGTCACTGCGCGCCTGGTCTGTACGCCGTGCTCGCCGAGCGCGGATTCTTCCCCAAGGAGGATCTCGAGACGCTGCGCCACATCGGCAGTCACCTGCAGGGCCATCCCAACATGAACGACACTCCGGGCGTCGATATGTCCACCGGCTCGCTGGGCCAGGGCATCTCCGCCGCCGTGGGCATGGCGGTTGCCGCCAAGCACTGGGGCGATACTTACCGCACGTACGCCCTGCTGGGCGATGGCGAGAGCGAGGAGGGCCAGGTCTGGGAGGCCGCCATGTTTGCCGGCAACCAGCAGCTCGACAACCTCTGCGTGATCGTCGACCATAACGGCCTGCAGATCGATGGCCCCGTCGAGGAGGTCAACGACCCCATGCCGCTCGCCGACAAGTTCCGCGCCTTCAAGTTCCATGTGGTGGAGCTCGCCGACGGCAACGACTTCGACCAGATCCGCGCCGCCTTTGCCGAGGCCCGCGCCACCAAGGGTCAGCCGACCGCCATTATCGCTGAGACCACGAAGGGCAAGGGCGTCTCCTTTATGGAGAACCAGGTGGGTTGGCACGGTAAGGCCCCCAACGATGAACAGTTTGAGCAGGCCATGGCAGAGCGCACGGCCGCCGGAGAGGAGCTCTAGGATGGCAGACGTCAAGAAAATCGCCACGCGTGTAAGCTACGGCGAGGCCCTCGTCGAGCTCGCCAACGAGCACGATGACTTTGTGGTCCTCGACGCCGACCTGGCCGCCGCCACGCAGACCGGCAAGTTCAAGGCCGCCTGCCCCGATCGTTTCTTCGATGTGGGCATTGCCGAGAGCAACCTGATGGGCGTCGCCGCCGGTATCGCGACCACCGGCCGCGTTGCCTTCGCGAGCACCTTCGCCATGTTCGCTGCCGGTCGCGCCTTTGAGCAGGTCCGCAACTCCATCGGCTACCCGCACCTCAACGTTAAGATCGGTGCCACGCATGCCGGTATCTCGGTGGTCGCCGATTCCTAAACAAACCAATGCTGCGAGGATATCGCCCTCATGCGCGTCATCCCCGGCATGACTGTGATCGTTCCTGCCGACGACGTCGAGGCCCGCGCCGTGACGCGCGCCGCCTACGAGTGCGACGGTCCGGTGTACATGCGCTTCGCCCGTTTGGCCTCGCCGGTTATTAACGACCCCGAGACCTACAAGTTCGAGTTGGGTAAGGGTATTGTCATGCGCGAGGGCGCCGATGTGACCATCATCGCCTGCGGCCTGATGGTCGGCGAGGCCCTCGAGGCCGCCGAGCAGCTCGCTGCCGAGGGCATCGACGCCGAGGTCATCAACATGCACACCATCAAGCCCATCGATGCCGATCTGATCGTCAAGAGCGCCACCAAGACCGGCCACGTCGTGACCGTCGAGGAGCACTCTGTGATCGGTGGCCTGGGCAGCGCCGTTGCCGACGTCCTGTGCGAGCAGTGCCCGACGCCGCTCAAGAAGATCGGCGTCAACGACACCTTCGGTGAGTCTGGCCCGGGTGCCGAGCTCTTGCACAAGTATGGCCTGGACGCCGCCAACATCGTGGCGACCACCAAGGAGTTCTTGGCATAAGGCAAGGCGGATCTCAAGGACTGCTTCGCCAGAACTATAAAACTGTTTCGCCAGTACTATGGAAACCCGGCAGGGGCGCTCTCTTGGAGAGCGCCCCTGTTTCAGTTGCGGTGAAATAAGGACTGATTAGACCTTTTAACTGGTAAAACAGTCCCTATTTCACCGCAACTTATGAAGACGCCCCTCAAGCACGGTCCCATCAGGGAAAAGGGCATATATCGACAAAGCGCAATTCAGACCCTTCCAACTTTGTGTATGCAGCACCCCAAGTAAAACGCGGCGACCCCTTAGTTACCGCAGGCCGGACACAGGGCTACTCTCCAAATCTTTCCGCAGGACGGAGGAGCCCCCGCAGCGCGAAGCGCGCAGCGGGGGCTCCGACATGTCCGAGGACGATTTGGAGAGTAACCCTGTGCCCGGCCGACGGGATCCCTAAGCACGCCATGCTTCTTATGTGCAGCAAAGCTAATACTGCTAAAATACAAAGCGCTCATGTAGTTTAAACGCACGACGATAAGGAGCACCAGTGGGTAACCACTTCCGTACCTCCGGTGCGGGCGATGATGCCCCCAAGACGCAGGCAGGCGTCCAGGGCAGTCGTTTCGCCACTCCGGATTCAGAGGGCCAGCCTGTTGCTCAGGCCCCCGCTCAGCCGGCAGATCAGGCACAGCCGGCATCCGATCCCTTTGCCTACAATCCAACCAGCGATGTCGCGCTTTCCGGCACGGCGGGTTTTGAGCCCGTTCAGGCCGTGACCGCTCGCGTGGAGCAGCCTCAGGCTGGTGCCGCCACGCCGCAGCCTACCATGGCCGGCATTCCCGACCCCTTGGCCCCTGCGACGCCGGCTCCTCAGCCTGCGCAGTCCGGTCTCTTTGCCGCTATTCCCGACCCCACGCAGCCTGCTGCTCCGGTGGTCGAGAGCGATCAGGCAGCCGAGGTCGCAAGCCTCGATAACGCGCTCAACAACCCCGATTTTACGTCGGTGTTTGCGCCCATCGATCCGCAGGCCAGCCGCAAGAAGATGGCCAAGCAGGCCGGTGTCGAGCCCGTCATCCTTATGGAGCATGTCACCAAGATCTATCCGGCACAGCCCAACAAGCCTGCACTCGACGACATCAACATCGAGATCTATCCGGGCGAGTTCGTCTTCCTGGTCGGTCACTCCGGCTCGGGTAAGACCACGCTGCTGTCGACGCTCAACCGCGACGTCAAGCCGACGAGCGGCCGCATCCTGGTTGCCGGTCAGGACCTCATGAAGATCAAGAACCGCAAGGTTCCGTTCCTGCGCCGCCAGATTGGCGCCGTGTTCCAGGACTTTAAGCTTCTGCCGCAAAAGACCGCCTACGAAAACGTGGCGTTTGCCCTGCAGTGCATCGGCAAGCCCAAGGGCGTCATTCGCAGCCAGGTGCCCGAGGTGCTGCGTCTGGTCGGTCTGGCCGATCAGATGGACTCGCTGCCCGACCAGCTTTCCGGTGGCGAGCAGCAGCGCGTTGCCGTCGCCCGTGCTATGGTCAACCGTCCGCCGCTGCTGATCTGCGACGAGCCCACGGGCAACCTCGACCCGGCGATCTCGCTGGGCATCATGAAGCTGCTTGAGCGTATTAACCGCACCGGCACCACCGTGATCGTCGCCACGCACGACCGCGAGATGGTCGATA
Organism: uncultured bacterium; assembly: GCA_905216045.1. Taxonomy (GTDB): domain Bacteria; phylum Actinomycetota; class Coriobacteriia; order Coriobacteriales; family Coriobacteriaceae; genus Collinsella. The sequence goes on along the minus strand of CAJMSL010000066.1, from coordinate 2,068 downwards.
GCATGCACCGTCGCGTGATCGCCCTCGAGGGCGGCCACGTCATCCGCGACCAGGAGAGGGGAGGTTACGGCAACTATGGCACCAACTAACGTGGGCTACTCCTTCAAAGAGGCAATCAGCCACTTCTTCCGTAACTGGACTACCTCGCTCGGCGCCGTCATCACGATCTTCCTTTCGCTGTTTATCATCGGCCTGTTCATCATGGGCTCTGCGATGCTGAACTCCGTGATCGGCATCGTCGAGGATCAGGTTGTCATCAACGCGTTCATTAGTGATGACGCCGATCAGGCCGATGTTCAGGCTTTTGAGGCCGAGCTTAAGACGTGGAATAACGTCAAGTCCGTGACCTATAAGGACAAGGACGACGCGCTGGCCGAGTATACGAGCAAGCTGTCGGGCAACGCCGACGCCACCATGAGCGCACTCGACGGCCAGAACCCGCTGCCGGCTTCGTTTGCAATTGAGATGGACGATCCGTCCAAGGTTGAGAGCACGGCAGAGAAGCTCAAGAAGGATGCCGATTTCCAGAAGATCGCGGATGACGGCGACGTCAACGCGAGCGTGCTGTACGGCCAGGAGGAAGTGAGCCGCCTGTTCCAGGTGACCAACTACATCCGCATCGCCGCCGTGGTGCTCGTTGGCCTTCTGACCTTTATCGCATTCATCTTCATCAACAACACGATTCGCCTGTCCATCACGGCGCGTCGTCGTGAGATTGCGATTATGCGTCTGGTCGGCGCCAGCAACGGTTTCATTCGCGGCCCGTTTATCACCGAGGGCGTACTGCAGGCCATTTTGGGCTCGCTGCTTTCCATCGGCGTTCTGGAGCTGCTGCGCAACCTGATGATTCCGCGTCTGCAGGAGAGCATCGGCTGGATGTCGTTTGCCCTGCCGATGCAGTACTACCTGGTGACCTATGCTGCGCTGATTCTGGTCGGCGTGATTATCGGTCTCTTTGGTTCTGCCATCGCTATGCGTCGCTACCTGCGCGTGTAGGCATGCCTGGAATTCATCCCTTCCAACGGGTCGTCTCTTATGGGGCGGCCCGTTTTTTTTTGATCCCTAGGGGACGGCAGGATTGCGGATCATCGTGGCGCTGGTCTATCTATGTGATCTGTTTTCCTCCGTCCCCTAGGGATCATTTGGGTAGACTCTTGGGATGTAAACGGCAATCGATAGCAAGGAGGCGCCATGGGGCGCAATAACAAGTATAAGCGTGGAGCTCGCAATCAGCGCGGGCCGGTGCGCAGCGAACGCCGTCCGAGCCTGACCGGGCGCGTGCAGCTCCATGAGCACAGTGCCTATGTCATAACCGAGAATGGCGACTACAAGGTCATGGGTCGCGGCAAGCGTGAGATCATGGACGGCGATACCGTTGCCGTGAGCATTAAGAATAGCCCGCATGGCGAGCGTCGCGCCGTGATCGAGGGCGTAGTTGAGCGCGCAGCCATAAGCGTGGTGGGTACGTACCAGACCGCCGGTCCGCTCGGTGTGATCGAGCCGCTCGATTCGCGCTTGAAGGCCGACTTCTTCATTTTGCCCGAGGATACCTCGGCGGATCGTCTGGGTGTCCACCCGGGAGATGCCGTTGTCGCGCGCATATTGACCTACCCGACGCGCCTGGCATCGGGCACTGTGACGATCGCACGCCGCATTGGCGGAGATGACGCGCCCGATTTGGGCGTTCATTATGTGATGGCGCGTTACGGCTATACCGATAGCTATCCCGAGGCCGCGCTGGACGAGGCCGAGGGGCTTTCGCTCGATGTGTCCGCGGCGCTTAAGGACCCACTCCGCCGCGATCTGCGCGACCGCTTTGTCATCACGATCGACCCGGTCGACGCGCGCGACTTTGACGATGCCATTTCGTTGGAGCGCACGCCCGAGGGTGGCTACAAGCTGGGTGTGCATATCGCCGATGTTTCACACTATGTGGCTTGGGACGGGCATATCGATCTTGAGGCTCGCCATCGTACGACATCGGTGTATCTGGCCGATCGCGTGCTTCCCATGCTGCCCGAACGCCTGTCCAATGACCTGTGCTCGCTTCGCCCTGACGAGGACCGTC
>CAJMSL010000065.1 GCA_905216045.1 uncultured bacterium | reverse complement strand
TGGCTCGCCGATGGCTCTGCTATCGCCGGTTCGGTGCTCACGCTCGCACAGGGCGTCAAGAACATCGTCGACTGGGGTCTTGCGAGCGCCGATATCGCCATTCGCATGGCGACCGAGGTGCCCGCGCGCTCTGCTCACGTCGAGGATAAATGTGGCAGCATTATGCCCGGTCGCGACGCCGACTTTGTCGTGTTCAATCCCGACCTTACCCTGGTCGAGACGTATGTGGGTGGCAACAGCGTCGGCAACGCGTTTGCCGAGTAGCCGCCAAGGAAACGATCCGAAAGGGGATTTAGATGATTTACGGTGCATTAGGCGATATCGAGGAATATCGCGGAATGCTCAAGGGCCTCGACGTGCTGATCGACTGGCTCGAGGAGAACGACCCGGCGGAGCTCGAGGTCGGCAGCCATCCGATTCTGGGCGACAAGGTCTTTGCGAACGTCATGGCTCCCACGACGCGTCCCGAGGCTGAGGCTCATTACGAGACGCATCAGCGCTATCACGACCTGCAGATCGACGTCGAGGGTCGCGAGGCCTTTAAGGTCGCCACGGGCAGCCTGACGCTGGTCCAGGAGTTTGACGAGAAGGACGACTACGATCTGGTCGATTCCGACGCCTCGATCGCCGGCGATCTTGCTGACGATAAGTTCGCGCTGTTCGTTGCCGGCGAGCCTCACATGCCCACGCTCGAGTTCCCGGGCGATGGCGCACAGCCGGTCAAGAAGATCTGCTTTAAGCTGCTTGCAGACGCTTACTGGGAGGAGTAGCGAACTGCTCGGCTGAGTTGTTCGCCTGATGGCGTGATTCCCCTAGGGGAATCACGCTACGACCCCGCCAAGCGTGTTTTCCCTAGGGGAATCACGTTTGACGGGGTTTTATGTTTATGAATAGGGGAACTGAAGCCGTGACGATGCTTGGGTTGGCGCACGCGCACTCAAATCGGCAACAACAAAGTAGATAAGCATTTGAAGAAATGCGATTGAAGCATAATGTAACTAGTATGAAATAGTGAATAGCTGGTACATACCACCTTTCAAATATAGAATCGCTAGAAATCTATAGTAAAAAAGTAATTTACCAGCGGGTTTATATTTTGTTCATTAAAGCCGTTCATCGTCATTTGGCTACCGTTTACGGACCACTTCAGATTCTGACTACATAATTGCGTCAATGCGTCCATAATAGGCAAGGCGTTTAGCTGAGGGTCGGGGAACCGGCATCCGCGTCGTAGAGCACGAAGATCGGGAGTAGCATGCATTCGTTTAAAATCACCAATCAATTCCTACTCGATGATGAGCCGTTCACCATCTTGTCGGGGGCGATTCACTATATGCGTGTTCATCCGAGCGACTGGCATCACTCGCTCTATAACCTTAAGGCTCTTGGGTTTAATACGGTCGAAACGTATGTACCGTGGAATCTTCATGAGCCAAAGCCTGGCGTCTTTGATTTTTCTGGTTCAATTGATTTGGCGGCATTTCTTGATGAGGCGGCGTCGCTCGGTCTGTATGCAATTGTTCGGCCTTCTCCGTTTATTTGCGCAGAATGGGAATTTGGCGGCATGCCAGCATGGCTGCTGCGCCAACATGATATGAGACCGCGTAGCAGCGACCCCAAGTTTCTTGCTCACGTTGCGCATTACTACGACCATCTCATGCCGATACTCGTCCCGCGTCAGATTGTCAAGGGCGGAAACATCATCATGATGCAGGTTGAAAACGAGTATGGATCATATTGCGAGGATAAGGACTATCTTCGTGCGATTCGTCGCCTTATGGTCGAGCGTGGGGTTTCCGTGCCCCTTTGTACTTCCGATGGTCCGTGGCGTGGGTGTCTTCGTGCCGGTACGCTCATTGACGATGATGTGTTGTGCACCGGCAACTTTGGTTCTCATGCAAAGGAGAACTTTGAGGCTCTTTCTGCTTTTCACAAGGAACATGGAAAACAATGGCCTCTTATGTGCATGGAATTGTGGGACGGCTGGTTCAATCGCTATGGGGAGAACGTCATCAGACGCGATCCCGAAGATCTTGCCTCTTGCGTTCGCGAGGTGCGCGAGCTTGGAGGATCTTTAAACCTCTACATGTTTCATGGAGGCACCAACTTTGGATTTATGAACGGATGTTCTGCACGCCATACGCATGACCTGCACCAGGTGACATCATATGACTACGATGCTCCATTGGACGAACAGGGCAACCCGACCGAGAAATACTTCGCAATTCAAAGGACAGTTCACGAGCTGTATCCCGATATCGCGCAAAGCAAGCCGTTAACAAAAAAGACGTTTTCCATGCCCGATATTTCGGTGAGTGAGCGCGTAAGTCTCTTTAATGTGCTCGATATTCTTTCGGAGCCGATTGAAGCCCAATATCCTATGCCCATGGAAGAGATGGGTCAGTCGTATGGATATACGTTATATACCACGACTGTCGAGCGTGACCGTGCAGATGAAGAGCGTATTCGGGTTATTGACGCCCGCGACCGTGCACAGGTGTTTGTGAACGGTGACAAAGTGGCGACGCAGTATCAGGAGCACATCGGGGAAGATATTCACTGCGTTCTTCCCTGTGAACAAAACCGCCTGGATGTTCTGACCGAGGATATGGGTCGCGTCAATTATGGTCACAAATTGCTCGCTGATACGCAGCATAAGGGCATTAGGACAGGAGTTTGCGTTGATCTTCACTTTGTTACCGGTTGGGAGATGCGTTGTCTGCCACTCGATAACATCGATAATCTTGATTATTCCGCCGGCTGGGTAGAGGGGCAACCTTCCTTTTACCGCGCAAAGTTTGATATATCTGAGCCGGCTGATACCTTTATCGACACTACGGGTTTTGGAAAGGGTGTGGCATTCGTAAACGGAACGAATGTCGGACGTTTTTGGGATAAGGGTCCCATCATGACGCTCTATGTTCCGCACGGTTTATTGCACCCTGGTACCAATGAGCTCGTTATGTTCGAAACAGAGGGCGTGTATGATGCGAAAATCTCCCTTCGCTCTGAGCCCGTTATCCGTACACTTGAACAAGAAGGAGTTGAGTAGAAATGATTGTAGGCGCACGAGTCGACTTTCGCTTGATTCACGGACAGGTGGCAAACCTCTGGTCTAACGCCCGTCAGGTAAGCCGCTTCGTGGTAGTTGACGACGAGGTATCGCAAGATGCTACCCAAAAGCAGGTTCTTCGCATGGCTTGCCCGGCAACTGTGAAGTTGTCCGTGCTTCCTGTCGACAAGGCCGCTGCCAACATCACTGCTGGCAAATATGATGCGCAACGTCTCTTAATTGTTGCGAAAAAGCCTGAGGTCTACGTTCGACTTTTGGAGCAAGGTGTTAAGCTTGAGCAGCTCATCGTCGGTAATATGACGACAATGGAGCCGGTCAAGAAGCTGACTCGCAACATTAGTTGCGACCAGGGGGACCTTGACGCATTTGCCAAACTCAAGGCCGATAATCTTCCTATTGTCATTCAGCTGACGCCGCAGGATAACCCAGAGGCTCTCACGCTCTAGTCGAATTAACGCTAGGCCGTGAAGGGGGATGCACGGTTTATATAAGCGTATTGGTATTGTAGAAACTGTTACACCTTAAATAAGGAGTTTACCATGATTGCTTGGTGGCAGATTCTTCTGTTAACCCTGTATGCGGGTTATCAGATTCTGGATGAGCTGAACTGGTACACCTGTGCCGGCTCAGCCGTCTTCTCCGGTATGATTACCGGTTTGATTATGGGTGACCTACAGACTGGCCTGTTTATCGGCGGCAGCATGCAGCTCACCGTCCTGGGCGTTGGTACCTTTGGCGGCGCCTCTCGTATCGATGCCAACTCCGGCACTCTGGTCGCTACGGCCTTTGCCGTGGGTGCGGGCATGAATCCCGAGACGGCTCTTGCCGCCATCGGCGTACCTGTCGCTGCCATTCTCGTTTACACCGATATCGCCGGCCGTTTCGCCAACACGTTCTTCGGTCACATGTGCGATGCCGATATCGAGAAGATGAACTGGGGTGCCTACAACGTACACTACTTGCTCGGTGCCGTTTCCTGGATGTTGTCCCGCATGATTCCGGTCTTCCTGGCTCTCGCATTTGGCCAGGGCTTGGTCGAGGGCATCACTACCGCCCTTAACGGCGACTGGAAGTGGCTAGGTGACGGTCTGTCTGTTGCTGGCGGTGCCTTGCCCGCTGTTGGCTTCGCCATCCTGCTCCGTTACCTGCCGGTCAAAAAGCACGTCGCCTACCTGCTGCTCGGCTTTGTAGTTGCCGCCCTGTTTGGTACGGCCTTCACGAGCATCATGAACCTCAACGCCAACATCGTCGCTGTGAACGGCGCGCTTGGTAAGGGCGCCGTGGATATGGTCGGTATGTTCAATAACATGTCGATGCTGGCGATCGCTATTATTGGCTTTGCTCTGTCTTTGCTGTACTACAAGAACAACCAGCGTCCCGTCGCTGCTGCTGGCGCTGCGGAGGGAGACGACGACGATGAGCTCTAATGAGAAACTCGCCAATGGCACCACTGGCTACAAGATTACCAAGGACGACCTTGCGCAGATCAACCGTCGTAACCTGCTTGGTTTCCAGGATGGTTGGAACTACGAGCGCATGCAACACTCTGGTTATCTCTGGATTATCCTGCCCACACTGCGCAAGCTGTACGGCGACGGCACGCCGGAGCTAAAGGAAGCCTGCCGCGCCCAGTGCGCACCGTTCTTCAACACCTCAAACTTCCTCAACACGATCATCACCGGTATCGATTTGGCGATCGAGGAAGAGGAGGGCATTGAGGGCCTCGAGGCTGTTGCTGGTCTCAAGACTGGTCTCATGGGACCGCTGGCTTCCATCGGCGATTCCATCTTCGGTTCGCTGCTCCCGACCATTTTCGGTGCTCTGGCTGCCAATATGGCCATGAACGGCAACCCCTTGGGTATCTTCATCTGGGTCGCCGTTAACATTCTTGTTGACTGGTTCCGCTGCAAGCAGACCCACATGGCCTATGAGCAGGGTATGAAGCTCGTCACCACCATGAGCGATCGCCTGAACGCGTTGACCGACGCGGCCTCCGTAATGGGTGTCTTTATGGTCGGTGCTCTGGTCGCAACCAATGTCGGTATCGTTATTGCGGCGAAGCCTGTTATCGGCGGCGTTGCCGTTGACTTGCAGAACATCTGCAATATGATTTGCCCCAAGCTGGTTCCTGCCGCACTCGTCGGCTTCGTATACTGGCTCCTCGGTAAGAAGGGCATGACCTCGACGAAGGCCATCTTTATCGTCTTGGTTCTGTCCATTGCCTTGGGTGCATTCGGTATCATTTGCAAGGGCTAAATACCCCATATTGTCACGGCATTTGCGCCTCAATTGAGACGTGGCGCACACCTCCAAGGCGACTTTATCGCCATATCCCCTGGAGTGTGCGCCTCTTTTGTTTTGTCGGGCACCGTTGTTCATAGGCGGTTATGCAGTCATCGTGTTCGATTAATTCCTTAAGGCTGCCTTGAAGGGAATATAGTGCAATGCCATTTTGGATCGTCCTGTTCATTTGTGTTGTAGTGGCTTATTTCGCTGTGACCGAAGGAGCGAAAAAATACTTCGATATGAAATTGCAGGTATTGTTTAACTTGGGCTTATACCAAGATTGCATAGACCTGCTCGATCGCAAACTTGCGCGTATAGTAATGTCTACGTATAAGCAGTATTACCTGCGTTTCGCGATCTATGAAGCTGCTGATATGGACGCATATGCAGATCGAATGCTTGACCACTTGCTGGAGATGTCGTGCAGCGATAAACAACGTCGACAGCTTGCGGTTCGCGCCTTTAATTTCTATATCAAGACGGGTGACCGGAAGCGGGCGGCGTCCATGTTGGAAGAGATGCGCCCCATCGTGTCGAAGGGCATTTTGGCGGACAGTCAATTGACCTACGACATAGTCTTTTGCCGTCGGCATGATAAGATCGATGAGATGGAAGCTATGCTGGATACGAACGACCTTGGGTTACGTGGAAAGCTCTATCTGCTGCTTTCATATCAATATGAGAGCAGCGGGAACAAGGGCGAAGCACGTAGATATCGCAACCTTGAAAAGCAGCTTAGAGACGCTCACAGACCTCCCGCGATAAAACAAAATACTCACTAAACTTTAATGATGCAGTGGTCGTAAGAGCCCTTTTGAGGGGTTCTTTGGCTAGAGAAAGCGAACGGTAGAAAGGTAGATAGAATGATTGGATTTGTACTAACTGGTCACGGTCAGTTTGCACCTGGTTTGAAAAGCGCTGTGGATATGGTCGCCGGCGAACAGCCTAATTTTGAGGTAGTTCCTTTTGCGGGCTCGGAGGCGGTTACTTTTGGTGATGATTTGCGAACCTGCATTGCCAAGATGCGTCAAGCTTGTGATGGCGTATTGGTGTTTGTTGATTTGCTTGGCGGTACTCCGTTCAATCAAGCTATCCCAATGACGACTGAGCTCGATAACGTGACCGTTGTCACCGGAACAAATCTACCTATGTTGGTGGAGCTCGTTATGACGCGTGCGTTTGGAGACCCAACGCTTGATGAACTTGCCGAACGCGCACGGGTCGTTGGTCGTGAGGGAGTCGATCTCAAGAAACTCGAGAGTGCTGACATTGATGAAGACGATGAGATGTAGTGTCGCTATTAGCCCATTTATGGGACATGTTGGTGCGTTACCTGAAGGCTGAAGTATTGGTCAATTGCTCATTACGTGGAGAATATCATGACGTGCAAGAGGCACAGACAACCGCTATATGACCAGCTCGTAGATATTCTGATCGAAAAAATTGATCATGAATATCAGCCAGGTGATTTGATTCCGTCCGAACGTGAGCTTGCCGAACGTTTCGGGCTTTCGCGGTCGACTGTCCGGCTTGCAATTCAGGAACTTGAGTATCTTGGTCGGATTGTGCGAAAACAAGGTCGCGGTACGTTTGTTGCCGATCGACTAGCTCAAGCAACAAATCTTACCCAATCGTACAGTTTTACTGAACAGATGAAAGCGATGGGCCGGCTGCCAGAAACAACCATCTTAGAGTTCTGTGAAATGGAAGCAGATAAAACGCTCTCGATGCAAATGGGGATTCATTTGGGTGAAAAGGTATTAAAACTCAAACGTTTACGAATGGCAGATGGTATTCCTATGATGGTTGAGCGTAGCTATCTTCCAGCAAGGCTCTTTATTTCACTCAAGCGTCCTCTACTCGAACAGAAGCCCCTTTACGATGTCATTGAGCAGGATTATCAGCAGAAAATTCGAGTAGCGGATGAGGAGTTCTCTGCGGGTATAGCACGTCCATGTGACGCTCGGCTTCTAGGTATTGGTGAGGGTGCGCCAGTTCTGGACATAGTCCGAACTACTCACAACACCCAAAATGATGTTGTCGAGTTTACGCTTTCGGTGGCTCGTGCGGACAAGTTTAAGTACAGGATTTCTCATTATCGAGATACTCTGTGATCGGATACGAGTGTTAACGAAAGAAAAACAGCCTATGACTACTACCCGATTTAACTTTTCAGATTAAGTCTTTATATATCAGACAATTTAGTAAAGAAAGAGGTATTAGAAATGTTCGAGAAGAGTGTCGAGGAGCTCACCAAGCTCGGCGCCCAGATCACCACGGCCGAGATTGCTCAGCAGCCCGAGCTTTGGCGTGATACGCTCAACATCTATCGCGAGAACAAGGAGGCCATCGAGGCCTTCCTGGCCGAGGCTCGCGCCATGGGCGAGGGTCGTCTGTCCGTTGTCTTCACCGGTGCCGGTACGTCCGACTACGTTGGCGATACCTGCGCCCCGTACCTGCGTCACGCTGGCAACACTGATCTCTACGACTTTAAGCCCATCGCCACGACCGACATCGTGAGCGCCCCGCGCGACTTCCTGCGCGCCGAGGATCCCACGCTCGTGGTTTCCTTTGCCCGCTCTGGCAACAGCCCCGAGAGCCTTGCCGCCGTTGCCGTTGCCAAGGAGCTCGTCCACAACGTCAAGTTCCTCAACATCACCTGCGCTCCCGAGGGCAAGCTCGCTGTCGAGTCTGCCGATGATCCCAACGCGCTGACGCTGCTCATTCCGCGCGCCAACGACAAGGGCTTCGCCATGACCGGTTCTTATTCCTGCATGACCCTGCTCTCCACCCTTATTTTCGACACTGCCTCTGACGAGCAGAAGGCCGAGTGGGTCGAGACCATCGCCAAGATGGGCGAGGAGGTCATCTCCCGTGAGCCCGAGATCGCCGATTACCTGGCTGGCGACTTCAACCGCGTGACCTACTTGGGTTCTGGCTCCTTCGGTGGCCTTGCCCAGGAGAGCCAGCTCAAGATCCTCGAGCTGGCTCACGGTCTGGTCGCTACTTCCTACGACACCTCCATGGGCTATCGTCATGGACCTAAGTCCTTCGTCGACGATAAGACGCTCGTCTTCGTGTTCGTCAACAACGACGCCTACACCCGTCAGTACGACATCGACATCCTCAACGAGATCGGTGGCGACGAGATCGCTCAGCACACCATCGCCGTTCAGCAGGAAGGTGCCACCGTCTATGAGGGTGAGTCCTTCACCTTTAAGGGCTACGAAGCGCTTCCCGAGGGCTACCTCGCTCTGCCGTTCGTGATGTTTGCCCAGGCCATCAGCCTGCTCAACTCCGTGCGCGTGGGCAACACGCCCGATACGCCGAGCCCCACCGGCACGGTCAACCGCGTGGTCAAGGGCGTGACGATTCACCCCTTCACCGCTTAATCGCGTCCCTCTGTAAGGGCGCCCGTCCGCTCATAACGGCGGGCGGGCGCTTTTTGTTTTACCTGAGCTGGGTATAGCATCACCACAGTCAACTGCTTTAGAAGCAAGGAGTGCATATGAGCACGTACGCAATTAAGGCTGACAAGTTCTTCTTGCCGGCAGGCCCGCAACTGGGCGGCTATCTTATGGTCGAGGATGGCGTCTTTGGCGCCTGGCAGGCCGACGAGCCCTCTTGCGAGATTAAGGACTACACGGGGTCGTGGATCGCACCGGGTATGGTCGATACTCACATCCATGGCTTCTACAACCACTCAACTACCGATAATGATCCCGTGGGCATCGATATCAGCTCGACCGAGCTCGCCCGTCGCGGTACCACCAGCTGGCTGCCCACGACGTTCACCGATGGCGTCGAGCAGATCAAGGACGCCTGCGCCGCCATCGCACAGGCGGACGAGGGTCGCGGCCCCGACTTCTGCGGTGCTCGCATTCAGGGCATCTACCTGGAGGGCCCCTTCTTTACCATGAAGCACGTGGGCGCGCAGAACCCCGCTTATCTTATCGATCCCTCCGAGGAGATCTTTGATCAGTGGCAGGAGGCTGCGGGTGGTCGCATCGTCAAGAGCGCCATGGCGGCCGAGCGCGACGGTGCCGCTGCTTATGCGGCTGCTCTGAACGCCAAGGGTGTGGTGACCAGCATCGGTCACTCCGACGCCACCTACGATGAGTGCATCGCTGCCATCAACGCCGGTGCCAGCTGCTTTACGCATACCTATAACGGCCAGCGCGGCCTCCATCACCGTGAGCCCGGTGTCGTCGGGGCTGCCATGACCACGCCCAACACCTATGCCGAGATCATTTGCGACGGCAAACACGTGAACCCTGCTGCTATCAAGGCACTGCTGCAGGCCAAGGGCTGGCAGCACACGGTGCTGATCACCGACTGTCTGGGTTGCGGCGGCATGCCCGAGGGCAAGTACACCAGCGGCGGCATGGACGTCATTATGAAGGACAACCTTTGCTGGCTCGCCGATGGCTCTGCTATCGCCGGTTCGGTGCTCACGCTCGCACAGGGCGTCAAGAACATCGTCGACTGGGG
>CAJMSL010000064.1 GCA_905216045.1 uncultured bacterium | reverse complement strand
TCGCGGGTGCGGCAGGGCTTTTGGAAGGGAACTTGGTTGTGAGGGCTCGTTAGGCGAGCTTGGCCTCGAGCTCAGCGATGCGCTTGTAGGCATCGATGGTAAAGCGGGCCTGCTTCTCCAGGATCATAGTGGTCATGAGAGTGTCCTGAGCGTGAGCCATGATGAAGGTCATCTCCATCTCGCCACCGCCGGCCTCCTGCGAAAGCAGCTTGGTCTGCGTGTCGTGGGCGCCGATAAGTGCATCGCTGGCATCCTTGTGCAGCTGTTCGGCCTTCTCAAAGTCACCCTCGCGAGCAGCATCGAGCGCTGCAAGCAGATCGGTCTGGGCGTCACCTGCGTATGCGACAATCTCGAATCCAACCATCGAGATTTCTTCTTTGGTTGCCATATTGCGTTCCTTTCACATATGAACCAATGGAGAGCATCGCGTCCGGGCATACGCGCTGCGTTGTGTATGACAGAAACAATAACATTCAAACAAAAAAGAACAGCGCAAAACGTAATTTTGAGCTATGAACGGTCACTATTCGCCCGTGAACGGTTTTTAAACCAATCTGAACAATATCGAACACAATTAGCGGCAACCCAAACAGACCCGCGCCCTAGCGTACATCGCGCACCGTATCGCCCTCGACGAGCACGCCCGGAAACAGCATGTGCTCCACACCGGGTGCAGCGCCCTCGGCGCCGGCAATCTTGTCGACCGCCCACATGCCGACGCGTTTGTTGTCAAAGCGCACCGTGGTCAGGCGACGGTCGGGCACGATGTCGCCCAGGCTGTCATCAACACCCACCACACTCACGTCCTCGGGCACGCGCTTTCCGCGCGACTCGAGTCCGCGAATGCAGCCGTAGGCCATGGCATCGTTGGATGCATAAATGGCCGTGCAGGTCGGATCATCCGCAAGCACCTGGCCGGCAGCATATCCACTCTGCGCTGTCCAGTCGCCGCGCACGAGCTGCGGTGGCTCGATGCCATGCGCACGCAATGTCTCGCGCCAGCCTTCCTCGCGCCGCATGCCCGAAAGCGAACGCTCGGGGCACGAGATAAAGTGCACGGTCTTGTGCCCCCGCTCCAGCAAGTACTCGACCACTTGGCGCGAGCAATCGAACTGGTCGTTATCGACCGTTGAACAGAGCGGGTGCTCCAGCATGGTAACGAGCACCGTCTGCATACCGGGCAGCGGCTCAAAGGTGCCAAAGTCCGCCGGCATGCGATTCATGATCACAACCATGCCGTCCACCGGCAGTGCGCTCATGCGCGACGATGCGCCCTCGAGGGTATACGGATGCCCGTCTACTTTAGTGAGAGTGATGGCATAGCCGTGCTTATCGGCGGCGGCGGCAAAGCCCTCCATACGGTCGAGGTTGCCGGTGCCGGTAATGTTGAACATGGCGACGCCGACGGTCTTAAACTTGCCGCGGCGCAGCGATCGACCGGCAAAATTGGGGCGATACCCCAGCTCGCGCATGGCGGCACGCACGCGCTCCTTGGTCTCGGGGCGCACGCTGGGCGAATCGTGCACCGTACGCGAGACCGTCTGCTCCGAGACGCCCGCGAGACGCGCCACATCCTTAACGGAAACCGATTTTTTAACAGCGGCCATAGGTCGATCTTTCTATGTCGACGATGCCATTGGTGGCACCCTACGCAGTCATTTTTAACGACTTCAAGTATATCCAACGCCTCCCCCACCATACGCTCACCACCCAAAACCTACCGTTCACCGACATTTTTGCTTCCCCAAACGGCTTTTGGCTCCCAAATGTTAACGTTGCCATTGCGCAAACACAGAGCCACCGGGCGGCTCAAACGTTTACGCATAAGGAATCGACGGTTCGCAGGCACAGGAACCACCGGTTCGCGTCTTTTTTTGTGTCGCAAAATGGCAACGTCAACATTTTGGCAACCGAACGCCAAAAGCTACCATCGTTGCTAACCCACCGACTCTTAGGAGCATTGCATGGAGCAACTCATCGCCACCATCGAAAAAGGCCAGCCCTTTTTCAACGCGATCGCCCGCAACAAGTACCTCAAGGCGATTCGCGACGGCTTTATCTCCGTCATCCCCATCATCATCTTCTCGTCCATCTTCTGCCTGGTAGCCTCGGTCCCCAACATCTGGGGTTTCTACTGGCCCGATGACATCAACAACGCCCTGTGGAAGTGCTACAACTACTCCATGGGTATCCTGGCCATCGCCTGCGCTGCCACCACAGCCAAGCACTTCGCCGACGCTCAGAACCGCGATCTGCCCAAGAACAACCAGATCAACTTCATCTCGTGCATGTGCGCGGCCATCATCGGCTTCTTGCTCCTTTCGAGCGACACGATCGCCACGGACGCTGCCAGCGGCTTCAACACCACTTACCTTGGTTCCAAGGGCCTGCTGACCGCCTTCATCGCTGCGTTTGTGACCGGCATCATCTACAAGTTCTTCATTAAGCGCAACATCACCGTCAAGATGCCCGAGCAGGTTCCGCCCAACATTTCGCAGACCTTTAAGGACATCATCCCCTTCTCCGTCTGCATCACCGTCTTTTGGGTCTTTGACATCGCCTTCCGCGCTGCTTTTGGCTTCTGCTTTGCCCAGGGCGTCATCCAGGTGTTCCAGCCCCTGTTCACCGCTGCCGACGGCTACATCGGCCTCGCTGTGATCTACGGCGCCATGAGCCTGTTCTGGTTCGTCGGCGTCCACGGCCCCTCGATCGTCGAGCCCGCCATCGCTGCCGCTCTCGTTGCCAATATGACCGACAACCTGGCTGCGTTCCAGGCCGGTCAGCACGCTTCCGCTGTCCTGACCCAGGGTGCCCAGTACTTCGTCGTCTGCATGGGCGGCACCGGCGCCACGCTTGTCCTGGTCTTTATGTTCTGCTTCCTGGCCAAGTCTCAGGAGATGCGCGCCGTCGGTAAGGCCGCTATCGTCCCCGTGTGCTTTGCCGTCAACGAGCCGCTGCTGTTCGCCGCACCCATCGTGCTCAACCCCGTCTTCTTTGTCCCGTTTGTCTTTGCCCCGATCGCCAACATCTGGATCCTCAAGATCTTTATCGACTTCTTGGGCATGAACGGCTTTATGTACACCCTGCCTTGGACCGTCCCCGGCCCCATCGGCACCATCATGGGCCTGGGCTTCCAGCCGCTCGCCTTTGTGATGCTCGCCCTTATCCTGGTCGTCGACTTCGTTCTGTACTACCCGTTCTTCCGTGCCTATGACGCCCAGAAGTGCGCCGAGGAGGCCGAGATCTCCCAGGAGGAGCTCGCCGCCAAGAACGCCGAGAAGGCCGCCAAGCTCAACGATGCCTTCCAGGGCAAGGCTGACGCCAAGAGCGTTGCCGCCGGCGCTGCTGCCGAGGCCGTGAAGGCCGACTCCCCCGCCGCTTCCGCAGCACCCGCTGCCGAGCCAACGACCGCCAGCGACCTCAACGGCAAGCGCGTGCTCGTGCTCTGCCAGGGCGGCGGAACCTCGGGCCTGCTCGCCAACGCGCTGGCCAAGGCCGCCAAGGAGCGCGGCATTAACCTCGAGACCGCTGCCGAGGCCTATGGCAACCACGTGGACATGCTCCCCGACTTTGACCTGGTCGTCCTGGCCCCGCAGGCCGCAAGCTACCTGGCCGACCTGCAGAAGGACTGTGAGCGCGTGGGCAACAAGTGCGTCGCCTGCCGTGGCAAGCAGTACATCGAGCTCTCCCAGAACGGCGACAAGTCTCTCGCCTTCGTGAGTGAGCAACTTTCGAAGTAAGTAACGCCCAGGGCCAGCCGACCATCCAAGACCGGCTGGCCCTTCGATTTAGACGATTGGATCATCATGTCCGTTAATCCTGCTAGCGTCACCAACCCGCCCGCGCAGTTTCCCGAGGACTTTGTCTTTGGCGGCGCCACCGCTGCCTACCAGGTAGAGGGCGAGACCCGCACTCACGGTAAGGGCAAGGTTGCCTGGGACGACTTTCTGGAGGCCCAGGGGCGCTTCTCCCCCGATCCCGCTTCGGACTTCTACAACCAGTACCCCGTCGACCTGGAGCTGTGCGAGGAGTTCGGCATCAACGGCATTCGCCTCTCCATCGCCTGGAGCCGCATCTTCCCCAACGGCACCGGCGAAATCAACCCCGAGGGCGTCCAGTTCTACCACGATCTCTTCGCCGAGTGTCACAAGCACCACGTTGAGCCGTTCGTCACGCTGCATCACTTTGACACGCCGCTTCCCCTCTTTGAGAAGGGCGACTTCCTCAACCGCGAGACCATCGACGCCTTTGTGGACTTTGCCACCTTCTGCTTTAAGGAGTACGCCGACCAGGTGACCTACTGGTTCACCTTTAACGAGATCTGGGCCGACGCCTCCAACACCTACATCGAGGGCACCTTCCCCGGTGGCGTCAAGGCGCATCTGGCCGAGGCCTTCCAGTGCGAGCACAACATGATGCTCGCCCACGCCAAGGCCGTGCTGGCCTTCCACAACGGCGGCTTTAAGGGCAAAATCGGCGTCATCCAGTCGCTGGAGTTTAAGTACCCGCTCAACGAGAACGACCCCGCCGACATCAAAGCCGCCAACAACGAGCACGTGCTGCAAAACCAGTTTTTGCTCGACGCGACGTTCCGCGGCGAGTATGCCCCCGACACCCTCGAGTGCGCCAACCGCCTGGCTGCCGTCTCGGGCGGCACCATCGAGATCTTGGACGAGGACCTCGAGATTATGCGCGAGGCAGCGCTCTACAACGACTACCTGGGCGTTAACAACTATCAGTGCCGTTTTTTGAAGGCTTACGATGGCGAGAACGACCTGCACCACAACGGTACGGGCGAGAAGGGCACCGGTCGCTGGCGCGTCAAGGGCATTGGCGAGCATGTGAACAAGCCCGGCATCCCCACCACCGACTGGGACTGGATCATCTATCCCGAGGGTCTGTTCGATCTGCTCGTCTACATTAAGCAGCGCTACCCCAACTACAAGCAGATCTTCATCACCGAGAACGGCATGGGCTACAAGGACCCCTACAAGAACGGTTTTGTGGACGACCAGCCGCGCATCGACTACATCGAGCAGCACCTGCGTTGGCTGCTCAAGGCCATGGAGGTGGGCGTCAACGTGGGCGGCTACTTCCTGTGGAGCCTGCAGGATCAGTTCTCCTGGACCAATGGCTACAACAAGCGTTACGGCTTCTTTTACGTTGACTTTGAAACCCAGAAGCGCACGCCCAAGGCAAGCGCCTACTGGTACAAGCACGTGGCGCAGACCCGTCGTCTGGACTAGTGGCTGGCGGGGTTGCCCGCTCACACAACCTGTCCCCATTTCTCAGCCGGGGGCGGCACGTCACACGGCGCGCCGCCCCCGGTCTTTTTGTTTTTGGGCTGGTCGGGAGCCGTTTGTCTCGATCTGTAACATCTAGCCGAGTTTTTTGGTCCTAGCTGTTACAGATTGAGACGAACAGGATTGCTCTTTCCGAAGAATCTAAATCTGTAACACGTAGCCCGCTTTTGACCGTCTACCTGTTACAAATCGAGACAAACGGAGTAGGACCTAACCCCGTATGTCCCTAACAGTCGAGCGTTCGACCAGCGTACTCGGCACATGAATCGCCTCGATAGACGAGCTCTCTCCAATCGCCGCCCCAAACGCAAGCTTACCGACACCGCGCAAATCAAATCGCAGCGTCGTCAGCCGATTGTGAGGAACAAGTCCCTCGAGTGCGTCGTCGATACCAACCACGCTCACGTCGTCGGGCACGGACAGGCCCGCGTTCTCGAGCGCGGCGATAACGCCCAGCGCCATCTGGTCATTTGCCGCAAGCACGGCAGTCGGCGCCTGCGACCCGCCGGCAAGCACCTCGGCCGCAATCCGCTCGCCCATGGCGTACCCACTGTCCGCACTCCAATCGCCACGCAGCATCGGAGCGGCATCGACATGAGCACGACCCAGCGTATCGCGCCAACCGGCCTCACGAAAACGCGAGGAAATCGAGTTTTCCGGACCCGCCACAAACCGCATATTCGAGTGACCATGTTCCAGCAGATAATTGGTCAACAGCTCGCACGAACCATACTGGTCGGAGTCGATCGTCGTGCAGCGCGGATGCGCATACATGGACAGGATGACCGTTCGCACTCCCGGCTGGGGAACAAACTCCTCAAAATCGGGAGCCATGCGGTTCATGTTGAGAATCATGCCGTCGACGGGTCGCTCGACCATGCGGCGCGAGGCATCGGCAAGTGTATAGGGCTTGTCGCCGCCCATCTCGATCATAGTGACGGCAAAATCGTGCTCGCGCGCCGCTTGCATGATACCCTCGAGCGTCGCCAGGTTACCGACACGTGTGATGTTGTACATGCACAGGCCAATAGAACGATACGACCCGCCGCGCAACGCCGCTCCAGCAAAATTGGGACGAAAGCCCAGCTCTTCCATGGCGGCCAGCACACGCTTGCGCGTCTTTTCCGTCACGTTGGGCATACCGTTGACCACGCGAGACACAGTCTGGCGGCTCACGCCAGCGAGCGCCGCAACCTCTGCCGCGCTCGCCGAATGACCATTCCTTGTCTGCTGAGCCATGCCTTCCACGCTAACCTGCTTCCCAACTATTCCCCGCGCCCATGGCGCATCGTACATACATTGATAACGTGCTCATGATACCCGAGCCACATGCCACAACATGAAAACTTCTGTCAATCAAAACCGCTTACCGAACAAATACAACCGTTCGCGGCTGTTTGAAGTTGTTTTGTTTCTATACATCCCAGCCGGATGTTAACGTGCTCATTGTCAAATGTTCACGTGCTCATTTTGGTTCTAATCATTTTAAGATAGTGTTTATCGGGCTTTTTCACCGCTGAACGCTAACCAGGGAGCCTCCTGAGCGCAAACGCACAATATCGAACAGCGAGACGAGAGGGTGTATGCATATGTCTTTGCTAAACCGCGTACAGCAGCTGCCGAAGGGCTTTGTTTGGGGCGCCGCAACCGCCGCGTACCAAACGGAAGGTTCCACGAAGGTGGCAGGCAAGGGTAAGACCATGTGGGACGATTACCTTGTCGCCCAGGGTCGCTTTTTGCCCGACCCGGCCAGTGATTTCTACAACCGCTACGAGGAGGATATCCGCCTTTCTGCCGAGCATGGACTCAACGCCATCCGTGTGTCCATCGCCTGGACCCGCATCTTCCCCAACGGCGACGATGCCGAGCCCCTCGCCGAGGGCGTTAAGCACTACCACGAGCTGTTCGCCTGCTGCAAAAAGTATGGCGTCGAGCCCTATGTGTCCCTGCATCACTTTGACTCCCCCGCCGCCCTGTTCAACCAGGGCGACTGGCTCAACCGCAAGACCGTCGACGCCTATGTGCGCTATGCCGAGTTCTGCTTCCGCGAGTTCCGCGAGGTCAAGAATTGGTTCACCATCAACGAGCTCATCAGCCTCTCGCACTCCCAATACATCCAAGGCAACTTCCCGCCCAACCATCACTTTGATGTGACGAGCGGCATCCAGAGCCAGCACAACGAGCTCGTTGCCCACGCCCGCGCCGTCAACCTGTATAAGGATCTTGACGAGACCGAGCACCTGGGCGGACGCATTGGCATGGTCAACGTCCTGACGCCGGCATATCCTGCCACAGACTCGCCCGCCGACCAGCACGCCGCCGACCTGTACAACGCCTTCTACACCGACTTCATCATGGACGGCGCCTTCCTGGGTCACTACTCCGCGCGCACCCTCTCACTCATCAACGAGATTCTGCGTGCCAACAACGCCACGCTTACGGTTGAGGACAGCGACATGGAGGAGCTCGCCAAGGCGGCGCCCCGCAACGATATGTTCGGCCTCAACTACTATCAGTCGGCGTTTATCGCCGCCTACGATGGCGAGTCCACCAACAGCTTTAACGGCACCGGAGACAAGGGCACCTCGTGCTTTAAGTTTAAGGGCGTCGGGCAGCAGGTCGATATGCCGGGTATCCCCACCACCGACTGGGATTGGCTCATCTACCCGCAAGGCCTCTACGACACGCTCAAGCACATCAGCGCCACCTATCCCAACCTCCCCGTCATCTATATCACCGAAAACGGCCTGGGCCACAAGGACCCCGAGCCCGACGCAAACGGCATCGTCGCCGATCCCGAGCGCATCGACTTTGTCGACCAGCACATGGAGAAGGTGCTCCAGGCGCGTGCCGAGGGCGTCGACGTCCAGGGCTACTTTATCTGGAGCCTGCAGGACCAGTTCTCGTGGGCCAATGGCTATAACAAGCGCTACGGCCTGTTCTACATCGACTTCGACACGCAAAAACGCTACATCAAGCAGTCGGCACTCTGGTACAAGGAGCTCGCCGACACTATGGCGGACGCGCAGTAGCGCATCGCCTCGCTTTCCCCCGAGGGGGAGCGGCCCCATGCGATACAAACCCAGCCGCTCCCCTCTCTCCCCCTGGGACCGACCCCGCCTGCACCCGGGCTTTTAGCAAGCGGGAGACCATATAGGTTTTCAACGTCCATGCCATTAAGATTTCATGCAAAGAGGAGCGTGAACTATGGAATCGATCGTTAAGTTCTTGGAGAAAGGTCAGCCGTACTTCGACAAGGTCTCTAAGAACATCTACCTTCAGGCCATTAAAGACGGCTTTTTGGCAGCAATGCCCATCATCCTGTCTTCTTCTGTCTTCCTGCTTATTTCGACCCTGCCGGGCGTTGTCGCCACGGTCGGCGGCTTTACGCTGCCCGACTGGTGGAACGTCGACGTCGTGAACTTCTGCAACAAGGTTTACAACTTCACGATGGGCGTCGTGGGCATCATGGTCGCCGGCACCACCGCAAGCGCGCTGACCGGCTCCAAGAACCGCCGCATGCCTGCCGGCAAGGCCATCAACGCCACGAGCACCATGGTCGCCGCCATGTGCGCTATGCTCATCTTGGCCGTTACCCAGACGAGTGCCAAGATCGACGGCGCCGATGTCTCGGTGTTCTTTACCGACAACATGGGCACCAAGGGCCTGCTGAGCTCCTTTGTCGCCGCATTTGCCACGGTCAACATCTATGCCTTCTGCATTAAGCGAGACATCACCATCAAGCTGCCCAAAGAAGTCCCCGGCGCCATCGCCCAGAACTTCCGCGACATCTTCGCCTTCAGCTTCTCCATCCTGTTTGTCGCCGTCATCGACGTTATCTGCCGCACCTGCTTGGCCGTCCCGTTTGCCAACGTTATCTCCACGCTGGTGAGCCCGCTGTTCGCCGCTGCCGATTCCTACGCCGGCCTCGCCCTCATCTGGTTCATGATCCCGCTGTTCTGGTTCATGGGCATCCACGGCCCCTCGGTCGTTAAGCCTGCCCTCAACGCCGCGCTGTTTGGCAACATCACCACCAACCTCGCCACGCTGCAGGCCGGCGGTCACCCCGCCCTCGCCCTGACCGAGAACTTCGGTAACTACATCGGCGAACTCGGCGGCACCGGCGCCACGTTCATTGTCCCGATCATCTTCCTGCTCTTTATGCGCTCCAAGCAGCTCAAGGCCGTCGGCAAAGCCTCTGTCGTACCCGTGATGTTCGCCGTCAACGAGCCGCTGCTGTTCGCCGCGCCCATCATCCTCAACCCGTACTTCCTGATCCCGTTCCTGTTTGCCCCCGTGGCCAACGTCCTCATTGGTAAGTTCTTCATCGACTTTTTGGGCATGAACGGCTTTATCTATGCCATGCCGTGGGCACTCCCCGGACCGATCGGCACCTTCATCGACACCAACTTCCAGCCGATTTCTCTGGTCCTGGTTGTCGTCCTGCTGGTCGTTGACTTCTTGATTTACTACCCGTTCTGCAAGGCCTACGACAACGTCCTGTGCAAGCAGGAGGCCGAGACCCTGGCCGAAGAAGAGGCCGAGGAGACCAAGGCCGTCAAGACCGCTGCCGCCCCCGCCGTTGAGGCTCCCGTTGTCGAGACCGCTTCTGCCACTGAGGCCTCCGCAGCTCCGTCCGCCCTTAAGGGCAAGGATCTGAGGGTTCTGGTTCTGTGCGCTGGCGCCGGCACCTCTGCACTGCTCGCCAACGCGCTTAAGGAAGGCGCCGACGAGCTGGGCATCGACATTACCGCCAACGCCGGTGCCTACGGCAGCCACTACGCCATCATGGACCAGTACAACGTCATCGTCCTGGCTCCGCAGGTTCGCACCTATTACAACGAGATGAAGGCCGACACCGACCGCCTGGGCATCACGCTGCTGTCGCCCAAGGGCAAACAGTACATCGACCTCACTAAGGATCCCAAGGGTGCCGTCGCCTGGATCGAGGAAAACCTCGAGGCATAATACGCTGACGCCACCTG
>CAJMSL010000063.1 GCA_905216045.1 uncultured bacterium | reverse complement strand
CGTGCCCAAATCTCCGAGCGCTTTGAGAGCGACTACTGCGTCGCCATTACCGTTACCATGCTCTTGTGCTCGACGCTTTTGACGAGCTAGATCGACGGCATCCTCAAGCACAGGCTGGGTGCCTGCGTCTTCGCCCTGCTCTTTGGTGCCATTGAGCTGTGCTTCTTCGCCTCGTGCCTCACCATGTTCTTTGACGGCGGCTACGTCATGATCTTCCTGGCCGCACTGCTGTTTGGCCTTATGTACGTGTGGCGCCGCGGCACCGCCATCGAGCGCACGCAGACGATTTTGCTGCCCGTCTCCAAGTACATCGACCAGCTCAACCGCCTGCGCAATGACGAGACCTACCCCGTGCTCGCCGACAATCTGGTGTTCCTCACCAACAGCCCCGACCCGCTCACGCTCGACCGCGACGTGCTCTATTCCATCCTGGACAAGCACCCCAAGCGCGCCAAGGCATATTGGTTCATCAACGTACACGTTACCGACGAGCCCTATACGCACGAGTATTCCGTTGAGACCTTTGGCACAGACTTCCTGTTCCGCGTGCGCTTGGACCTGGGCTTTAAGGTCAATCAGCGCATCAACGCCTACCTGCGCCAGATCGGTGGCGACCTGATGGCCTCGGGTGAGTTGCCGCCGCAGCACCACACCTACTCCATCTACGAGACGCGCGGCAACGTGGGCGACTTCCGTTTTTGCATGCTGCGCAAGATGCTTGCCCCCGAAACGGACATCAACCGCAACGACCATCGCGTCATGGCCATCAAGTACGCCGTCCGCCGCGCCTGCGGAAGCCCGGCACGTTGGTATGGTCTCGAGAACTCGGCCATCATCATCGAGTACGTACCGCTCTTTGCCCGCATGCGCCCGGCCGTCAAACTCGTGCGCACCCAGGTGCCGCTCGAGATCCAGATCGAAGAGGCCGAGGAAATGGAAGTCGACATCTTCTCGGACGACTTGGTCAACGGCAACGAGGCCGGCAAGAGCATGAACGTCGATCCCACCGAGCTGCTCGAGAGTGTCGCCGATACGCCCGAACAGCAACAGCTCGACGGCCTCGAGAACGAACAACTCAACGACGCCAACTTCTAGCGGCGCCATTAATCAACGACAGCGGCCCTGCACCTCACGATCTGCCAGGGCCGCTTTTGTCTACGTTTTTGGCCAGGTAAAACACCTTTGAGGCTTTACCTGGGCGTAATCGTAGACTGCTATTCGGCATTTCCGGGGCTAGACAACCGCCTGGCCCCAATCGGTCATATAACCCTAGCCCACATTGAAATGCCATCGAAAAAGAAGCAGGCTATAGAGACTGGTCTCTCACCCACTCGATGAGTTCGGGGATCGCATAAGCGTATTGCCAGGTAAAGTTATGAGTGTTTCCACCCTGGACCGTCTTGTCGGTGCTATCGAGAGTTCCCTTCTCTACATGAAGGAAAACGACATGCGCCCCATCGGTCACCGCTTGTTTACAGGCCGAGGAGCAGACATCCGAGAGCTCGACCATAAGCTCATCGAGCGTCTTCTGGCTGCTAGCCGCCTTGGCTCCTTCCTGGTTACCCGAAGGGTTTTTCTCTCCCGTTGCGTCGTAATCAACCCACAGGCCACTCGTATGTCCTTCACCGTCATAGTTATAGGCGCAATTCAGCTGCTTCTCAACATAAGGAATTCCGATACTCGCGACACCCTTCTCGGGATCCGTCATGCCGCCATAGGAATTGGAATCGTCTTCAGAAACGAATATCACCATGGGCGTCTTGGCAATCGGAGTCATGTTGCCTTGCCCGGCAACGAGCATAAGCGCTGCAAAGGAATTGTCATCGGGATGCTTGGAGGCATATTCGATGAGGGCCATGCACCCGGCAGATTCGCCCGTCCCGTAAATGCGATCCGGATCGATTGAGTAACCCTGGTCGATCAGGTCCTCGATTACATGCAGGCAAGTCTCGATATCGCAACAAGTTCCAGCGATCGTCAGCACAAATTGTGACCCATCAGCCCAGGCAAGGGCTCCCAGACCTTGACGAAGATTCACCCTCACATCGCAGGTGGTTACCCCCGCATCCGGCAGGAAGAGCGTGATGGGGTATTTCTTTGCCTTGTCGTAGTCGTCAGGCTGTGCCAAGGCAAACGAAGCATGGAATCCAGTTTTGGGGTCATCGTAGGTCCCTGCAACAAACTTGTCTGCCTCGGAGTTGAGAACAGTCGAAGCCACGAGATATCGGGAGGATGTCTCGTCGCCTGTAAGCTTTTTACCTGCAGAATCCTTGAGATCCTTTATTTGGGCGATTTTGACGGAACCGCTATCAAGGGATACGGGACCGTTTGAGCCTACGCACCCACGCGTCATCTGAAACATCAACGTCTGTGCGCCCGCATCTGCTGGATCGATAACGACGATGACGTCCGTTCCCTAGCTTTTGCCACCTTCAACACTCAGCTAGGCTTTGTAATATACATATGCAGTGACAATCGAGCGTCCCAAAACCGAGAAAGATCCCAGCCCCTTTTCCTGAGCCTGATGACCGATGCCGCCATGTCCGGGATCAACCGAAGACGCATCGACATCCACGTCGTATTCAATCGCCACGCCGACAATCTTCTCTCCGATTGCATATGTTTTCGCAAGTGCAGAAACAGAGATAACGTGCTCGTAGAATTCGCTAACGTCGCTATCCGTGCCACCCGATTTGCCGTCGCTATCAACCTTCAGTGCATCATGCTTGCCGGCAGCCGCGCTTCCCGCGCCGCTTTCGCTTCCAGACGCGCAGCCAACAAGCATAGAGGCGGTGCCCGCCAGCATTGTGGCCCCACCGGCCGTTAAAAAGCTTCGCCGACTCATTTCGAAAGCCATTTTTATTGCCCCGTTCCCCAGCCCGCTTCTGACTGGATTTTCAGCATTTTTAATCAGAAATTAACGAAACGGAGTCCGTGCCTTCGAAGCGCCTAAACAGGGAATCCGTTGATGCCAGATGCCCGGCGCGCCGCTCGGAAGTAAAACTAAAGGAATTGTATATAATCTAAATGAGCCAATCGATTCGCTTTTGAACGGCTATTATTCCAAAGATGAATTGAAACTACCGTTTGTTTAATATATCTTGACAAAGTCATCGGCATCATGTTTGCCTTCAACTTCTGATCGACCAAGCGGCCCTGGCGGAGGCGCAGGGCCGCTTTGCATTGCAGTAAAGCTAACGGCTACGAACGACGCGGCTCGGGAACCACGAGCCTATCGGGGCTCGCGCCCTCAGCATCCATCAGGCTCACGTAGCGAATCGACGGATCCCCATACATCGCGTAGTAATAATTGCCCGTGCGCGCGCTAAAGCATCCGGTGTAGATAGTCTTCTCGAACTTGCCATCGCCCATCCTGGACGCTCCCTCGATCATCACCACGCCCTCGAGCGAGCGGAACATGCGAACGACGTTTTCGGCCTCGCTCTCCTTTTGCGGGTAATTGGCATTGAGGTACGCCGCCTTTACAAAACGGCTCGGCGAATAGCAATCGCCCGGAATGCCGCGCATGCCGGCACCGGCTCCATAGGGCTTGAGCTCGGCGCCGCGCCATGTCGCCGTCTGCGGAAAATCGCTTGTGGCGGTGATATAGGTGCGCAGGTTTTCCATGTGCCACGGGAAGGTCGGCTGGTTGGCAAGGGTGTCGACCGGATCGTCGTATACATGCAGGCCGTCAGCCATCATCTCGACCACGATGCTGCGCTGGCTGTCGCCGATAATCCAATGGAGCAGCGACACGCCCAGCCCCTCTCCGGCAGATTTGGCGACAATCACCGTGTCGCGCAGCGCGGCCTCGACCTCATCGACCGTCGAGAACGTCGCTGCCACCCACAGGGGGAACTCATAGGCCGCGATATTGGTCTTGCCGTCGACAGGGTCCTCGGCATACTCGGCATAACCCGGGAAATTGAGACCCGCCACGGCGAGGCCCGCATCGTTGCCGCAATCGAAGAACATAGGGTAGTTCCTGTAATCGATGCACATACCGATCACCGCGTGCGCCGCTGTCGCGTCGTCGATAAACGAATACGGAATGTGAAACCCGTGCGGCATCACGCGAACCTGTTGGCCGTAGTCAAAGCTCCAGTCGAGATTGCGGCCCAGATACATGTGGCCAGAATTATCGGTAAATCGAATACTCGTACACATAGCGCCTCCTAGCTTTACGTTCTTGCTAATTTCATTGTCTCCAAACAAAAAGGCGCTAAACACAAAAGCCCGGACATGACAACAATGTCATGCCCGGGCCAAAAGAGACGAAGTGCGGTGCTTTGGTCCCCTTAGACCAACTTTCCTAGACAGTGATCGATCATATGCTGGATCATCTGTGCCTCACAGCCCGCGTAGTCGCGGCGGCACTCCTTCATCTTGCCGTCGACAATCTGGTCAAAGGCAACCTTGCACTTGATATAGCGCGGGGACTTGGTGACCTCCTCGTGCGTCAGGCAGCTCTCCTCCATCTTGCTGGCACCCAGGCCAAACACCAGACGGGGGTTGTAGAGTACGTGGGGCTCGCCGGCATCGTCCAGGTAGACGCAGACCTTCTTGGTAACGCCAATCTGGTTGGCGGCCAAGCAGCCGGCATCATCGAGCGACTTGATGGTATCAATCAGATCCTGAGCGACCGACTCGTCCTCGACAGTCGCAACCTCGCAACGCTGAGACAGGATAGCCTCGTCGCGGCAGAGCTCTTTAATCATACGTTCCTCCATAGGGGTCGTTGTAACCGCTTAAGTATACGGTACCTACACAATTTCATGCGAAAGATACCGCCCGTCCGTTACAAACCGCCGAACATCAACATGTGAGGAACACCAACTTCACAAAGGCGATATAGTGGGTGAGTTCGTGTCAATCGGCCTAAACTCGGGGCCGAACAAGGAAAGGGTATGCATGGACGAACTATTTCACGTCAGCGAGCGCAAGTCCACAATCGGGACCGAACTCCGCGCTGGACTGACAACATTCCTGGCGATGGCCTACATCATCGCCGGCAACCCCGCGGTGCTCTCGGGTGCTGGCATCGATGCGGGAGCGCTCGCCTGCGCCACCTGCCTGGGCGCCGGCATCATGACCATCTGCATGGGCATCTTCGCCAACCGCCCGCTCGCCTGCGCATCGGGCTTAGGCGTCAACGCGATGATCGCTGGAATCACCACCACCGTCTGCGGCGGTGACTGGCACGTGGCCATGAGCGTCATCTTCCTTGAGGGCGTCGTCATCTTGCTGCTCGTGCTTTGTGGCCTGCGTGAGGCCATCATGGACGCCATCCCGGTTGTCCTGCGTCACGCCATCTCGGTGGGTCTGGGCCTGTTCATCGCCATGATTGGCCTGTGCGATGCCGGCATTATCACCGCTGGCGCCGGTACACTCGTCGGTCTGGGCGACATCACCTCCCCTACCTTCATCGTCGGCATCATCTCCATCCTGGTGACGGTCGCCCTCGCCTGCCGCAACGTCCCCGGCTCGCTGCTCATCGGCATCGTCGTCGCCGTCATCGCCGGTATCCCCCTAGGTGTGACCCAGGCTCCGACCGGTATCATCGCCCCGCTCGACTTCTCGAGCATCGGTGGCCCCATCGCCGATGCCGGCGGCGTGCCCGCCATCGTCAAGGTCCTTACCGACCCCGCGCTCCTCGTCATCTCGTTCTCGCTGCTCATGAGTGACTTCTTCGACACCATGGGTACCGCGATGGCCGTGGCCAAGCAGGGCGAGTTCCTCACCGACGACGGCAACGTCGAGAATATCAAGGAGATCTTGATCGTCGACTCCGCCGCCGCTGCTGTGGGCGGTTTCATGGGCGTCTCCTCCATCACCACCTTCGTCGAGTCCACCTCTGGCGCTGCCGACGGTGGCCGCACGGGCCTCACCTCCGTCACCACCGGCGTGCTGTTCATTCTCGCCGCGTTCTTCTCCCCCATCGTCACCATCGTTTCCAGCGCCGCCACCTGCGGTGCCCTGGTCTACGTCGGCTACCTCATGATGAGCGAGGCCTCCGAGATCGACTGGTCCGACGTGTCGCAGGGTTTCCCGGCGTTCATGATTGTCGCCGGCGTGCCCTTCACCTACTCCATCTCTGCCGGCATCGGCCTGGGCTTTATCGCCTACGTGATCGTCGCGCTCTTTAAGGGCGAGGCCTCCAAGATCAAGCCGCTCATGTGGATCGCAGCCCTTGCCTTCCTCGTCTACTTCTTCGTGGCGTAACGGCATAGTCTGCTAAAGCAAAACAACAAGGCGCGGAATCGCATCGAGCGGCTCCGCGCCTTTCTTTTAGCGTCTGCCCCCGTGCCAGCGTGCAACAATTGAGGCTGTCGATATCACAACACCGAGAGAAGCCTGCCTTGGAAGCGCATCATAAGCAGATAACCGTTTATTCAGAGTGTGCGGAAGGCGCGCCCGTCATCTACCTCCCCGTGGTTATGGGCGACGGTAGTGAAGTCTACGAGCGCTGCCGAGAGCTCGACTGCCCGCCGTTCACCCTTGTAGCCATTGGAGGGCTCGATTGGAATCGCGAGCTGAGCCCCTGGGAATGCGAGGGAACTATACGAGATGCCGAGCCCTTTGGCGGACAGGCTGCTGGTTTTCTTGACGAGTTGTTGAAGCAGATAATCCCCCAGGCCGAATCATCGCTCCCGCAACCGCCCGCCTGGCGCGGCGTTGCCGGCTACTCGTTGGCGGGTCTTTTTGCACTGTGGGCACTTTGGCAAACAGATGTCTTTGAGCGCGCAGCGAGTGCATCGGGGTCGCTGTGGTTCCCCAGCTTTATCGACTACGCGCGCGAGCGCACGATGACGGCTACGCCCGACGCCGCCTATCTGTCGCTCGGTAATAAGGATACCAAGACGCCCAACCGCTTGATGCGGCACGTACTCGACGATACGCGCGCGATGGAAGAGCTGTTTATAGAGCGTGACATCCCAACAACGCTGGAGCTCAACCCCGGCAATCATTTTGCCCAAACTGACCTGCGCATGGCGCGCGGCATCCACTGGATACTGACGCATTAAAAATGGCGTCCACGCGTACATACGCATGGACGCCATTTTTAATTTGGCTGAACGCAGCTACTATTCAGTAGTCTCCTCGAGTTCAGATACGGTGGGCGGCGAGAACTGGGGCATGGATGTCCTTTCATGATGGAAGGGCGATCAGGCATATCGGATAACCTGCCCGAACGATACGATCCGAACCATTGTACGCGATACGCAATGCCTCGCACGCGCCGCCACCTGCAAACGCTAGCGTTACTTCCAAACGCGCTCGGCAATGCGCTTGACCAGCGCGATCTTCGCCCATTGCTCGTCCTCGGTCAGCTTGTTGCCAATCTCGCAGCTGGCAAAGCCGCACTGGGGCGACAGGTATAGATTCTCGAGCGGCACGTACTTAGCGGCTTCGCGGATGCGCTCGACGATAACATCCTCGTTCTCGAGCTCTGCCGCCTTGGTGGTTACCAAGCCCAGCACGACCTTCTTGCCGGGAGCGACGTACTTGAGCGGCTCAAAGCTGCCGGCGCGCGGCGTGTCGAACTCCAGATAGAACGCATCGACATTCTCATGTGCGAACAGATACGGAGCGATAGGGTCGTAGCCGCCTTCAAAAGCGTAGGTGGAGTGGTAGTTGCCGCGGCACACGTGCGTGTTGATGACCAAATCGTCGGGCTTGCCCTCGATGGCGGCGTTGTTGAGCGCCACGCCCAGCTCGCTTACCTTTTGCAGGTCGACCGGGCTCATGCCGGTTTTGGCGACAAAATCGGTATCGCAGTAGATGCCCCAGGTGCAGTCATCAAACTGGATGTTGCGGCAGCCTGCTGCGTACAGGTCGGCGATCACCGTGCGATAAGCGGCTGCAATGGCGTCGGCAAGTTCCTCATCGGTCTTATAGACAGCGCGCAGGCTCTCCTGCTGGCCATCGCAGCGATCGAGCGCGACCTCAGAGAACGTCTGGATCGGCGCCGGAATGGTCTGGCGTGCGACCTGGCCCTCCTCCTCAAGCGCCTTGACGAACTTAAAATGCTCGACGAACGGGTGGTTCTCGCCGCTAATGGGACCGGTAACCACGGCGGTGTCGGCTGTCGTCTCCTCGTCATGGAACATATAACCCGTGCGTGAGGTGCGGCGCTCAATGCCGTTAAGGCCCCACATAAAATCGAGGTGCCAGTAGCTGCGGCGGAACTCGCCATCGGTGATCACCTGCAGGCCGGCGGCCTTCTGCTTGGCCACCAAATCGCGAATGGCATCGTCCTCGGCGGCCTTAAGGCCGGAAGCGTCGAGTTTACCCGCGACATAGGCGGCACGGGCGTCCTTTACAGCCTGCGGACGAAGAAAGCTGCCGACGATATCGGCGCGAAACGGCGCGTTCGGTTGAATCGAAGTGCTCATAGATATCTCCCTTTGCATTGGTTGCTTTACTGGGACAGAGTATGAGCGCTCATATGACCATCGTAAAATATACGTTTATAACAGTTTGATATAGATGTTTCCTATATCAGTCTGGACTGTCATAAAGAGACTTGAACCGTGCGGAGCACAGCAGCCTAGATATGCTGACGAATCGCGTCGATATAGGCCCGACCGTAGCGCGTAAGCGTCGTGTTCTTGCGCGTGATGATGCCAATCTCCATGTACTCGTCCACGTCGAGCGGAATCGAGATAATGCCGGGGCCGTTGAGCTCGTGGCTGATCACGCCCGAGCATACCGTGTAGCCGTTGAGGCCCATGGCCAAATTGAACAACGTCGCACGGTCGCGCACGCGGATATTTTTGCGACGCTCGAACGTCGAGGTCAGCTCCTCGGAATAGTAAAACGAGTTGTAGCTGCCCTGCTCGTAGGACAGGAACGGGTAGTCTTCCAGATCCTCGAGCGTCACGCTGGAGCGGTCCGCCAGCGGATGGTCGGCGCAGACGAAGACATGCGGCGTGGCGCAGAAGAGTCCTTCGAACACGAGCTCGTTGGCCACCAGCATGCGCTCGATGACCTCGCGGTTATGCTCGGATAAGTACAGGATGCCCAGTTCGCTTTTCATATGCGCGACATCCTCGATAATCTCGTGAGTCTGCTCCTCGCGCAGGGTGAAGTCGTAACGCGCGGCATCGAACTCGCGGATCACGTCGACAAACGCGTTGACGGCAAAGGAATAATGCTGGCAGCTCACACTAAAGTGCGGCACCTGCTCGGATGCGCCCTTGTACTTGCCCTCGAGCAGGTCGGCCTGGTCGAGTACCTGGCGCGCATAGCCCAAGAAGGTCTCGCCTTCCTCGGACACAATGACGCCCTTGTTGGTGCGCTCAAAGATGTGCACACCCATCTCGTTTTCGAGATCGCGAATCGACGCGGTAATCGAAGGCTGCGACACAAAGAGACGGCGCGAGGCCTCGGTAATGCTGCCGCATTCGGCAACTTTGACGACATATCTGAGCTGCTGGAGCTTCATGGCTGTCTCCTTAGCTGTTCGCGAAATTCGCGTCGGCTGCACCCTCCTGACGCATAAACGGTGGCATCTCCCCCGTCGCGGCGCAGGCGGCAATCTGATGCAGAGCCCCGGCGACCGCATCATCTGCCGCGGCGCCGATATGCCAGCGCGCGGCAGCCGTGACGGCCTCATTGGCATTGGCAACTGCAACGGAGTTGGGAACGGCATCGATCATGGGCAGATCGTTATCGGAATCGCCAAATACGGCCACCTCGTCGGGCGTCAGGCCCAAGGCGCGCGCCAGCTCCTGCTCAGGGGAGTAGCCGCCCAGGGTGGTCTGGCCCCGCATCAGGGTGGTGGGGATGTTGTTGTAGCCGTAGAACCGGGCCACTTCCTCCGCCAGATCGGCGATGCCCTCCACGTCGCCCCGCCAGGAGGGGATGGTCACGTCGGCAGGGCCGCCGGGGCAGCTGTCGTCCGCTGTGCGGATGTCCACCCGGGCCAGATACCGGTACTGCTCCGCTGCGGGGATGTCGGTGCCCAGCAGCGCGTTCACCCGCTCCGGGTCCATGCGGATGGTGTGGGGCTGGGGCACGTAGTTGAGGATGTCGATGACGCCGTCCACTACCTCTCCGGCGCCCAGCAGCTCCACCAGCTCGCAGGCCCGCTGGACGGCGGGCAGGGTATTCAGGGGATCCAGGCCCTTTTCGAACTTGGCGCTGGCCTCGGTGCGCATGCCCAGGGCCAGCGCGCCCTTGCGGATGCAGGTGCCGTTGAAGTTGGCGGACTCGAACACCACGTCGGCGGTGTCGGCGACGATCTCGCTGTTCAGGCCGCCCATGATGCCAGCCAGACCCACGGCCCGGGTGTCGTCGGCGATGACCAGGTGGTTGGCGGTGAGGGTATGCTCCTTGCCATCCAGGGTGGTGAGCTTCTCCCCCTCTTCGGCCCGGCGGACCACGATCTT
>CAJMSL010000062.1 GCA_905216045.1 uncultured bacterium | reverse complement strand
ACATCGTGCGCTCATCCTTTGAGGAAAAACCGAAAAGTGTCATGGCGTCCTCGCGCACCTGCATACGCGTGTAGAGACGGACCACGCCGCCGGGCGTCGGCAACGTTGCCGCAGTGCTGCCCGAGATGCCGAGTTCAAAGCCAACGCCCGACACATCGACGACAGCCGAGTTCATCGTGGACTCGACAAGCGTTCCGTGGAGCTGGGAAATCATCAGTATCCGGTTCCTCTCTGTTGATAGAACTCGCCACCGGTGAGGGCGCGGGTGCGGCTGAGGTTTACGTGGCAGATGGCGCAGGCCAGGGCATCGGCGGCATGGTCGGGATGCGGGTCGTGGTCGAGCTGTGTTAGCGTGCGTACCATATAGGCGACCTGCCGCTTGTCCGCGGCGCCGGTGCCCACCACAGCCTGTTTGATCTGCATGGGCGTGTACTCGCCAATCTCGAGCGCGCATTCCGAAAGCGCTACGAGTGCAGCACCGCGGGCATGCGCCGTAGGGATGGCCGAGCGAACGTTGGCGCCAAAGTAAATGCTCTCGATAGCAGCGGTATCGGGACGATAGCGTTCGACAACGCCCTTGAGGTCGCGGGCGATATGCGACAGGCGCACCGCGAGCGGACTTCCGGCACTGGTCTCGATGCAGCCATAGGCACGGCAGCGAACCTCGCCACGCCGTTCCTCGATAATCCCCCAACCCGTATGGGCCAAACCGGGGTCGATACCCAAAATGCCCAAGCCAACCTCCCCTCGTCACCAGCACAGCACAAAGCAAGGCCCCGCGCATCATTCACGAACGTCTGTTCTAGAATAACACAACGGGGCCAAGATGCTTAGTTGAAGTATCGGGGTTGGAAGCGAATCCTATCCCATAGTTAGTTCTGCGAGAAAAAGGGGAACTGCCTCGGATCTACTGGCGGGTGCGGCATCGGGCCACCCTGGGGACTACCTTGCGAGCCGCCCTGACCGCCCATCATCTTATCGATGGCGTCCTGAACCTCGCCCTCGAACTTTTTCATTCCCTCGTGTAAACGACGCTGACCGTCCTCAGAGCGCAGCTCCTCCATCTGCTCGGGCGAAATACCCAACAGGTCACCCAATATGCCCATCATCTCGCCACGCATGCGCTCGCTTGTATCCTCGTCGGCAAAGCGGTTCACCTCGGCGCGCGCCAGCGCATCGACCGTCATGCGTTCCTTGCCGCTCAGCCCCAGGTCGGACCACGCGAGCATGTACGGCCAGGCGCGCTCGACAAACGAACGGGCCGAGACGATCGGCGCCATCGGCAACATGCGGCGGGCAGCCTCACCCTGTCGATCGAGCATCAGCAGCAGCGAGCAGGCCTCAGGCTTGCCAGCGGCCATCGGGATGTCGTCGAAAGATCGATTGCGGGCCACGTGCGCCTCGAGCGCGCCATCGACCTCACCTGGCTCAAGCCCGCCGAGCAGCTGTGCCGCACGGTCGAGCATATCGACCGGACCGTCGAGCGTCGAGAGCGCCTGCGCCAGCACGCGCTCCATACAATCTTCCACTGCGTTGAGCGTCACGAGCTCTTGGGGCACCACGGCAGACGTGCGGTTGCGCACACGCGCCACAAACTCAAGCGTCGACAGGTACACATCGCCAAAGGGCGCAAAGTCGCCCTGGTAGCCGCCGCAAAGCGCCGGCGCCGCCAGCGCGTACTCGGTTTTGGACAGCGGGCTCAGCGCCATCGCACCCAGCTCGAGCGCCGTATCCTCCAGCATCAGGCCCAGCGTGCGCGAGCGCAGGCGCTCGGCATCGCCCGCCGACACGTCGCGATCGAGCACGCGCGCCGCATCCGGTGCATCGCGCTCGACGGTGCGAATGTGCAGACGCTCGGCGATGGCGCGGACGGCGGCACAGCGGGCAGCCTCGGCTTCTTCCTGCGCCGGCGTAAAGATACGGTTGCGCCCCAGCACCAGGCCAATCACATTGCGCGGGCCCAGAGCGTCGACGGCCAGCGCCGCCAGCAGGGACGACGGCAAGTCACCCTCGAGCGCCACCACAGCACGCGACGCACCGTGGGCTCGGGCGTTGTCGCGCACGGCGAGCACCAGCGCCTGCCACAGCCACTCCTCGGAACGGAACTCGGGCAGTTCGTGATCCTCCAGGGCATCGAGCATCACGCCGCGCTGAATCTCCTGAACCAGCAGGCTCTCCTCAAAGCACGGCGCCTGGGCCACCACGCGACCGCAGTCGTCGAGCACAAACGAACCGCCGGTATACACCGACTCGTCATAGGCACCGACCGGCGCCATGCAGGCAAACCACACGCTGCGCTTGGATGCGATCTTGCGGTAGGCGCCGCTGCGAACGGCAGCAATGGCGGCAGTCTCGCGGTCGGTCATGTCAAACGCGTTGAATTGGAAATACGCAATGAGGTCAACACCGGTCGGCAGCATCTCGAGTTCGCGGTCCAAGTCAAAAATCACGGCGATGCGCACGCCGTCCACGTCGAACACCGGCGGCGCCCAACGTGTGTCGTTGTTCTCGCCACGCTGCAGGGCAATGCTCGAACGCGCCGGCACCACATGACCGTCCTTGAGCATCATGTAGTCGAGCAGCGGCTGGCCCTCAAACGAAACCGCCGCGGGCACGATGCAGATCATGTCAAGCTCCTGGATACGCTCGGCGACACCAGTCAAACCGGCAAGCACGTCGTGCTCAAAGTCGGCAGCGCCCACCAGGCCACCGGGCATGGCGCCCATAAAGAGCGGAGCCGGAACGCACAGCACGCGCGCCCCGCGCTCGTGGGCCAGACGAGCCTGGTCCTCGATGCGGCCGCAAATGCCCTCAATATCACCCAGGCGCATATCGATCTGTGCAAGCGCGAGCTTCATGGCCCAGCCCTTTCCGTCGTAAACCATCGAAATCGTAGTAAAAGCGCCGGCCGCATAATGCAGCCGGCGCTTGCATGTGCATATGCTAGCTATGATACCCCGAGCGGGGGCGCGCTCCTAGAATGTCGCGGACCACAGCCCATGCAGGTTGCAGTAGGCATAGACGGTACCGGCCTAGGAGCCGCCCGCGAAAAACGTCGCGGGTTTCATGCCGGGCTCAAGGTAATGAACCTCTAAGCGGCCCTCGGCCTCAAGCGCAATCCACTCAATGTAGTGTTCGGGCAGGCTGGGGTGCTCGACCGAGCCAACGCGTGCACGAATCACGTGACCGTCGCGCTCGGTCTCGACAACAGGCACGTGCTTCTCGTGCGCCGCGTCCTCAGTGTTTGCGGTCAGTTCCGTGCAACCGGCAGGGGTCGCAACGTCGTCGCCAAGGGCAGCGATGAGCTTACCGTCGGGGTCCTTAAAGAATTTCGCCATGATGTTCTCCTTTGCTGATGTGCCAATGTTCTTGATGGTTCTTATGCCCAAAGGCAGACAAACCATCCACGGCATTGCAAATGAACACATAACGGATCAGGCAAGCGGTCGGGCCAAAATGCGTCGACCGTCCTGCCCACTCCAGCAGTCCCACCCCGCGCGCGGCTAGCGCCCGTCGCCGCCGAGAAGCGCCAGAACATCCTCGCGCGTGAACAGTGCCGACGAGATGCCGTCGCCGCCGAGTACGCTGTTGACCAGGTCGCGCTTGGACTCCTGCATCTGCATAATGCGTTCCTCGATCGTGTCCTTGGCGATGAGCTTGTACACGGTCACGGTATGCTGCTGGCCAATACGGTGTGCACGATCAGTTGCTTGGTCCTGCGCCGCCACGTTCCACCACGGGTCGTAGTGGATGACCACGTCGGCAGCCGTCAAGTTAAGGCCCACGCCGCCCGCCTTGAGCGAAATCAAAAAGACCGGAACCTCGCCCGCTTGGAACTGCGCGACCATCTTGGCGCGGCTCTCCTTAGACGAAGCGCCCGTGAGCTTAAGGAAGGCGATGTCCTCCTTGGCCAGGCGCTTACCGATAATATCGAGCATACCCGTAAACTGGCTGAACAACAGGATGCGATGTCCGCCGTCGAGTGCGCCGTGCACGAGCTCCATGCACGTATCGAGTTTGGCGCTCCCCGCCTTGTAATCCTCGTAGTGCAGACGCGGGTCGCAGCAGATCTGGCGCAGCTTGGTGAGCTCGGCGAGCACCTTGAGCTTGTCCTTCTTAAACTCGGATGCCTCGCGATGCTGCACCTGTTGGGCGATGCGGTCCTGGTTGGCCAGGTAGAGTTTGCGCTGCTCGCCGGTGAGCTGCGCCATGACCGTATCCTCGATCTTCTCGGGCAGGTCGGCCACCACGTCTTCCTTGACACGGCGCAACACAAACGGCGACACGAGCGCTTGCAGGCGAGCGGCACTGTCGCCCTCGGCATGCTCGACCGGGCTTTCGAAGCGCTTGGCAAACGACTCGCGCGTGCCGAGCAGGCCCGGCATTAAAAAGTCGAAGATGCTCCAGAGCTCGGATAGGCGGTTTTCGATGGGCGTGCCCGTCAGGGCAAAGCGCACGCCGGCAGGCAGGCGCTTTGCGGCGCGCGCCACCTGGGTGAGCGGGTTTTTAATGTACTGGGCCTCATCGAGCACCACGCGGGCAAAGTCCCGCTCGGCATACTCGTCGATATCGCGGCGCATGAGGTCATACGACGTCACGACCACGTTATGCTCGACCACGCCGGCGATTTGCACGCGACGCTGCGCCTTGGCGCCCACGATGGCGCACACATCTAGCGACGGGGCAAAGCGCTCCAGCTCGGCGGTCCAGTTGTACACAAGCGACGCAGGGCACACCACAAGCGTGGGCTTAGTGTCCCCCGCTTCCACGCGCGCCAGAATGTGCGCGATCATCTGGAGCGTTTTGCCCAGGCCCATGTCGTCGGCCAAGATGCCGCCAAGGCTCAGGTGTTCGAGCGAGCCGAGCCACTGGTATCCGTCGACCTGGTAGCCGCGCAGTGTGGCCTTGAGCGAGACCGGCACCGTAAAGTCCATCTTGCCGAGCGTATCCAAGCGCTCGACGGTGCGGCGGAACGCGGCGTCACGATCGGCCTCGAGCGCGGGCGTGCGCGCGAGCATGCTATCGACGAACCGGGTACTCGACGCGGGAAGCGACACGCCGTCGAGCAGGTCGACAGCATCGACCCCCAGATCCTCGGCAAGGCCAAACGCGGCGCGCGCCCCCTCGTCCAGGCGAATGATGTCGCCCGACGTGAGACGCGCAAACGTCTGGTGACGCTTGTAGGAGTCCAGATAGATGGCAAGGTCTGCCGCCGAAAGCCCGCTCGCGCTCAGTTCGACGTCGAGCAGGTTACTCTTGACGGTCGCACGCACCGAAAGCTTGGGCGCGGGGCGGACCGAAATCTGGCGCAGACGGTCGCTGAGCATGACCTCACCAAGCTTGGACAGGACGGATAGGCCCTCGGTCAGCAGGCAGAACAAGCTCTCGTCATCGCGCTCCTCAAACGCCAGACCGCCCTCGTAGAAATCGAAGTACAGGGCCGCCGTGTCCATAACGCGAAACTCCGCCACCTCGTCGCGGGGCGGCACGCCCGGGCGCCGCTCTTCGAAGGGGCTGCCCGGAGCGCCCAGACTAAAGCGGTCTGCCGCCCAGTCGCCGTAGGTAACCGTAATTTTGCAGGTCACAAGCCCATCGTCGACGCCGATCGCCATAGCAAAGCTCGGCTCGGGCGCCACGTTATCGCGCGCGGCGGGCGCGGTAAGGTCGGTGTAGTCGCGCAAAATGGGCAGCGCCATACGACAGAACTCCCCCACCTGGTCGACAGCGATATGGATCGGCGTGCGACAGGGCAGTAAGCGCGATAGGAACGGCGCCGCATGCTGGGCAAACGCTACATCGGCGCGGCGCGCACGGCGGGTGTCGACCAGATAGGCAACGTCGCCCGAAGCAAAGCAGTATGCATCGGCCGGCAGGCGTAGATCGTAGCTACCACCAGCCGCCGGCGCAATTTTGGCGGCAAGGAGCGGTGGGCGCTTAGACAGCGCCTCGTCCTCCCCTTCCGGAGGCATCTCAACCGCCACGTCATAGGTGCGATGCGTCGTCGTCCCCCGCGACCAAGCGGGCTCAAAGGAGATGGTCTGGCCGCGCAGCAGGTCCAGCACATATACGATGCTATTCTCGGACAGCGGCAACTGACGCTCGGCGACAAAACCGCTGCGGGCAAAGTCGTACGACGCCGAACGCGAGCTTGTGATGTCATCGAGATAGGCAACTGTCGTCACAACAAGGTTGAGCAGCTTTGTCGACACGTCCTCGAAGGCTTCGGGCGTATGGACAAACGTGAGCTTCTTGCCGTACGAGAAGGTGCCGCCTCGGACATAGGCGTCGGCCATGCCGTCGATATCCTTGACCACGTAGGAGACCGATCCACAACGAATGCGAAGCTCGAGCGCCCAGCTAAAGCGGTCGGCAAACAGTGGATTGTAGTACGGCACCAGCGAGGGCTCCAACACCGCCTTGGGGGCATCGGGATCCACACTGCTGGCGAGCTTGCGGCGCATGCTCGCCAGCTCATCCATGCGCGCGTCCGAAAGATCGGAGAGCGCCGCCATGAGGCTGGGACTCGTGGGGACGGGCGCCGGAAAGGGAAAGTTGGGATTGACGGCCGGCGCTTTGAGCGCGGTGCGCGCGGGCTGTTTCGGCTGCGCCGTAAACGTGCGGACCGGCGTGCGCAAACCTTCGACGGGCTCGGCGCCGCTGGCATCCAAATACGCCAGAGCCGTGGCAATAGCGTGCTTGCACATACCGGGGTAACGATAGGCGGCGGGGCAATCGCAGTCGTAGTCGATCACCTCGTGCTCGTCCATGTCGAGCGCCACGTGCGTCTTGTACAGGTCGCCGCGCGAACCGCGCACCGAGCCCTCAACCGTCACGTTTTTGGAGAAGCGCGAGCCGCTGTCCTCGATCGACAGCACGGCGCCGTTGAGCATGAGCGAACGCCCCTTCATAAAGGTGCCGCTCAACGCCGCCTCTTTACGAAGCGCCTGCACAAACGTCCCCTGCGCCATCACTTCCTCCAATCTCACCCGGGGTAGCTTAGATAACCGTCACGCGGCCTTGGTTGCCGACGATGGCCTTTGCCTCTGCCAGCAGCGGAATCGAGCGCGCATTGACCTTGGCCGGCACCTCGGCACGCAGCACACGCCCGTCGACTTGCTCGATAAAGATCTCCACGCGGTCGCCGCCCGGGTTGGTGGTGAGCACCGTGGCCAGGCGCGCCATATTGCCCTGGCTAAATCGGCTGTTGGGCACCATGACCTCAAAGACCTTGGGCTTGTTTTTCTCCTCGCTAAGCTCCAGCGGCACAATCTCCTGCGCGATGATCTGGTCGCCGCGGTCCGAGCGCTCGAGCTTGCCCTTAATGCGCACAAACGCGTCGGACAGCTGCGCGCCGGTCTCGGGATCGACCTCGCCGTACAGGTACCCCTCGGCCTCCTTGTAGGTCTTGGGGAACACCACGACCGTGGCCTCGCCTTCCATGTCCTCGAGCTGCACGATGCCCATGGGGTCGCCGTTTTTGGTCACGCGCTTGGACACGCTCGAGACCATGCCGGCCCACCACAGCGCCTTGCCCTCGGGAATCTCCTGGTTGATGGTGCCGCCCGTAGGATTCTGAACTTCGTAGCCGGTGTCGATCTGCGAGAACGAGAAGTCGCGCGCTTTGCTAAGTGCATACTCAAACGGGCGCAGCGGGTGGTCCGAGACATAGATGCCCAGAACTTCCTTCTCCTGGCTCAGCTTAAGGTGGCGGTCCCACTCCTGGCCATCCGGATCGGGCACGCTCACCTCAAAGCCCGAGCCCTCAACGTCGCCAAACATATCGAAGAACGACGTCTGGCCGCTCGCGCGATCTTTCTGGCGCTTTACCGCGGCATCGATGATGTTCTCGGGGTTGTTCTTGTCCACAAAGTGCATCATCTGGCGACGCGGATACCCCGTGGAGTCGAAGGCGCCTGCCTTGATCAGCGATTCGATCACGCGGCGGTTGGCCTGGCTCGAGTCCACGCGCTCGACAAAGTCGTGCAGCGTCTTAAACGGACCGCCCGCCTCGCGCTCGGCGATAATCGCCTGCGCCACGCCGGTGCCCACGCCGCGGATGCCGGCCAGACCAAAGCGCACGCCCTCCTTGGTAGCCGTGAACTCGGTACCGGACTCGTTGACATCTGGCGAAAGCACGGGGATGCCGTCGTGACGGCATGCCGAGACGTAGTGCACGATCTTATCGGTCTTGCCCGTATAGGACGTCAGAACGGCCGCCATGTACTCGTGCGGATAGTGCGCCTTGAGCCATGCCGTCTGCATAACCAGAATGGCGTAGCCGGCGGAGTGCGACTTGTTGAAGGCGTAGGACGCGAACTCGAGAACATCGTCCCAAATCTTCTGGGCGACCTCGCGCGTGTAGTTGTTCTTGATAGCGCCATTCATCCAGTGGTCGTAAGTGGTCTCGTCCGAGCCATCCTCCCAGTGGAGCACCGTCGACGTGAGCAGCTTAATCTTTTTCTTAGCCACGGGCTTACGGATACGCGAGTCCGATTCGCCCTTGGAGAAGCCGCACATCTCGACGGAGATGAGCATAACCTGCTCCTGGTAGACCATGGTGCCGTAGGTTTCGCCCAGGATGTCGTCCAGACGGTCATCGTAGGAGACGGCCGGCTCCTTGCCGTTCATACGGTTGATGTAGGACGAAACCATGCCGGCGCCCAACGGGCCCGGGCGGTACAGAGCGATCAATGCCACGACGTGCTTGTACTCGGTGGGCTTCATGTTCTTGATCGTGGCCGTCATGCCGGCGGACTCGACCTGGAAGACGCCGGCGGTGTGACCGGAGCCCATGAGCTTAAAGATCTCGGGATCGTCAAAGGGAATCTCTTCCTCTTTGATGTCGATGCCGAAGTTCTTCTTGATGTTTGCCTTGGCCTTGGAGATAACCGTCAGCGTGCGCAGGCCCAGGAAGTCCATCTTGAGCAGGCCCATGTCGGCGACGGTATGGCCCTCGTACTGGGTAATCTCGACGCCGCCCTTGGTGTCGAGCTTGGTGGGCACGTGCTCGTTGACGGGGTCGCGGCAGATCAGAACGGCGCACGCGTGCACACCCTCGCCACGGGTGAGACCCTCGATCGAGAGCGCCGTGTCGATGATGCGGCGGGCGTCGTCGTCCTTTTTATAGGCCTCGGCAAAGTCGGGGTTAAACAGATCCTCTTTGCCGGGTTGCTTTTCGAGCACCTGCTTGAGCTTGACCTTGGGGTCGCTCGAGACCATCTTGGACAGGCGCTGGCCCATGTAGACCGGATAGTCCAGCACGCGCGCGGCGTCGTTGATGGCCTGCTTGGCCTTAATGGTCGAGTAGGTGATGACGTGGGTGACC
Organism: uncultured bacterium; assembly: GCA_905216045.1. Lineage (GTDB taxonomy): Bacteria > Actinomycetota > Coriobacteriia > Coriobacteriales > Coriobacteriaceae > Collinsella. Next base: position 1,133 of record CAJMSL010000062.1, on the reverse strand, counting down.
TTCTCGGGGCCGTAGAGCTGGCGAACGTGCTCCACGACCTCGAGGCGCCGCTCATCGTCGAAGTCCATATCGATATCGGGCATCTCGGTGCGCTGCGGGGACAGGAACCTCTCGAACATCAGGCCGTTCTCGAGCGGGTCGAACGCGGTGATGTTCATGGCGTAGGCGACGATAGCGCCGGCGGCCGAGCCACGGCCGGGGCCGACGCCGATGCCGTTGTCCTTGGCCCATTGCACGTACTCGGCAACGATCAAAAAGTAGGCGGCAAAGCCCTTGTCGCAGATGACCTTGTATTCGTACTCAAAGCGCTCTTTGATGTTGACGCCACCGATCTCGCGCGTGGCCCAATCGTCGCCATAGTGCTGGCGCAGGCCCTTCTCGCACTCGCGGCGGAACTGGCTCTCGTGCGTCTCGCCGGGGTCGAGCAGCGGGAAGCGCGGCAGGATGATGGAGTCCCAGTCCAGCTCCACGTAGCACTTGTCGGCGATCTCGAGCGTGTTGTCGCAGGCCTCGGGGCAATACGGGAACATCGCCCGCATCTCCTCCTCGGTCTTCATGTAAAACTCCGAGCCGGTCATGCGCATGCGGTTGGGGTCGTCGACCTTGGCGTTCATGCCAATGCACATGATGACGTCCTGCACGGGCGCGTCCTCGCGGCGCAGGTAGTGGAAGTCGTTGGTGGCGATGACCTTGACGCCCACCTGCTTGGCAATATCGATGAGCGTGCGGTCCATCTGCTCGTCGGTCAGGCCGTTGTCGGTGGTGATGCCGTGTTCCTGGATCTCGATATAAAAGTCGCCGGGATCGAAGGTGTCGCGGAAGGTCTCGGCCCACTTGATGGCGCCCTCCATGTCACCGCGGGCGATGTACTTGGGGATGATGCCCGCGATGCAGGCGCTGGTGCAGATCATGCCCTTGGCATGGCGGCGCAGGTTGTCGAGCGTCACGCGCGGCTTGTAGTAAAAGCCCTGCACAGCGGCCTCGGAGACCGTCTGCATTAGGTTGACGTAGCCCTCCTGGTCCTTGGCCAGAAGAATCATGTGGTAGAGATCGGGCTAGAGGTCGCGGGAAAGGGACTCGTGCGGCGTGAAGTAGCGCTCGCAGCCTAAGATGGGGTGGAAGACCGGGGGCGG
>CAJMSL010000061.1 GCA_905216045.1 uncultured bacterium | reverse complement strand
GGACTATCATATGGCTTGCGGAACGACATCCCGATTGGGCGCTTAGGGGCTATGACACGGCGCTTTTGTGGGGTCTGGAGGTGCCGAATGATCTGCTCGGGCCGCGCTTTCTTGTTAAGACGGGTTGTTCGGTGACGTTGAGCGGCGGGTGCAGGTTGTTGCGTCCGCAGATGGCGGGCGCGCTCGAGCGTGTTGATGGCGTGCGGGTGACGTCGTTTTGGCGCACGGTGGAGGATTGCTTACTGCGTGCGCCGTTCTCCTACGGGTTGACGATTGCCGATTCTGCACTGCGGGCGAAAGGCGTATCACGTTGGGATTTGTGCGAGCGCCTCCGCGCCGATTGCGAGGGCAGGCGAGGGTATCGCAGGGCACAGGTGATTGCGTCGTATGCGGACGGGCTGTCCGAAAACGGCGGCGAGTCTCGGTTCCGAGCGTTCTTTATTGCGTACGGCTTTCCAGTTCCGGAGCTGCAGGTGGAGTTTCGCGACCCGCTCGATTCGAGCCAGGTGTTTCGCGTCGACTATTTTTGGCGGCTCGAGAACGGGACGTGTGTCATCGGCGAGCTCGACGGGAAGGGAAAGTATACCCTGCAGGATGGTGGGGATCGGGGGTCGGTCGACCCATTCGTGGCAGAACGTCAGCGAGAGTCTCATCTGACGATGCTCGGGCACAAGGTGCTTCGGTTTACGTTTGATGAACTCAAGAACCCGGGGAAGCTGGCTGAAAAGATGAGACTGGCGGGAATTCAACAGCGGGCCGATCTGGCTGAGGAATGGAGACGCCAGTGGTATGGGCGCTGAGAGGTTTTGTCTCGATCTGTAACGTTTAGAAGTTGTTTGAGTTCGTAATTGTTACAGATCGAGACAAACCGGTGAAACGTCGACCGAATGTCTTGATCTGTAACATCAAGGGGCCCAATAACCCTGTACCTGTTACAGATCGAGACATTCCCCTGATGTTGCTGGGGTGGGGCTGCAACGTATTCCGTCCCCCCACATCCCCTCTTCCCTCCGTTAACCGATATGTCCGCAGCAATCCTGCCGCGCTGGATAATAATGGACAGATGTTCAAGTTTTCTGAGGGGGAGGAGCTCGATATGGCGTCTGCCGATCGTTCCACGTTGTTTATCAATGCGACCGTCCTGGATGGCTCGAAACATATGGAGCCGCAGCCCGATATGGCCGTGGCCGTTGAGCGCGGTGTCATCACGTGGATGGGGCCGAGTGCTGTGGCGCAGGCGCCTGCGGGTGCCGAGGTTATCGACCTGGCAGGTGCGTATCTCATGCCAGGCCTCATCAATATGCATGTGCATCTGTGCGGTTCGGGCAAGCCGGTTTCGGCGGGCGATGCGGGCGCGCTGATGAAGAAGCTCGATAATCCCGTGGGGCGCGCCATCGTGCGCCATATTCTTAAGGGCAGCGCCCAACAACAACTGGCAAGTGGCGTGACCACGGTGCGCGGCGCGGGCGACCCGCTGTTTGCCGATCTTGCCGTGCGCGATGCTATCGATGCCGGCAAGTATCAAGGTCCTCGCCTGGTGGCGCCGGGAACGGGTGTCACGGTGCCGGGCGGCCATGGTGCGGGTTTGTTCGCCCAGGTGGCCAACAGTCCCGCCGAGGCAGCCGAACAGGTGCGCGACCTGTATGCGCGCGGTGCCGACGTCATCAAGCTGTTCGTGACGGGCGGCGTGTTCGACGCTACCGAGGTGGGCGAGCCGGGTGTGCTGCGTATGCCGGTCGAGGTTGCCGCGGCGGCGTGCAAGGCGGCGCACGAGGTGGGCCTGCCGGTTATGGCTCATGTCGAGAGCACCGAAGGCGTGAAGGCCGCGCTTGAGGCCGGCGTCGATACGATCGAGCACGGTGCCCCGATGACTCCCGAGATCTTGGAACTGTACCGCGGCGCCGCGGGCACGCAGCTCGAGGGGCGTGCGCCCAGCGTTACCTGCACTATCAGCCCGGCGCTGCCGTTTGTATTGCTCGACCCGGAAAAGACCCATTCGACCGATACACAAAAGAAGAACGGTGACATCGTGTGCTCGGGCATCATCGAGAGCGCCCGTGCCGCACTGGAAGCTGGCGTTAAGGTGGGCCTTGGCACGGACTCGAGCTGCCCGTTCGTGACGCAGTACGACATGTGGCGTGAGGTGGCCTATTTTGCCAAGTATGTCGGCGTGGGCAACGCTTTCGCGCTGCATACGGCCACGCAGGTCAATGCCGAGCTGCTGGGGCTGGGCGGCGAGACCGGCACAATCGAGTGCGGCAAGGCCGCCGATATTCTGGTGACGCGCGAGAACCCGCTCGATGACCTGTGCGCACTGCGTGATCCGACGCACGTGATGTGTCGCGGTGATCTGGTGCGCAAGCTCAAGGTGAAGCGTATTCCCGAGGTGGACGCCGAGCTCGACGCGATTATGGCCATGCCTGCCGAGGCGTTGGCCGAGGAGCTTGCCCGCGATGGCGTGGCGTAAGCGCGCGATATGGCGATGCGACAAAGGGACAATCCTTTTGTCATAATCAGAAAAAGCCGAGGTCCCAGTGCGAGGCCTCGGCTTTTATTTGTCCCATAGTATGGCAGCTATGAGCGCGTCTCCATCTTGGCATGGCACTTGGGGCAGGTGACGCGGATCTTGCCTTTGCCCTTGGGAACGGAGAGCATCTGGCCGCAGTTGGGGCACTTAAGATAGGCCGTGGTCTTGCGGCCCTTCCACATCTTCTTGGCTGTGCGCTTGGCACGTTCAAAGTCTTCCTTGCTAGTACCGGCTGCGCGCGAGGCGTTGGCCGCTGCAGCTCCGCCGCCCAAGCTAGCTACAAACTTGCCCAAGCCGGGTACGTTTGCAGTCGCGGCGACAAAGGTCTCGTTCTCCTTGTGGCGTGCGTCGATATTTTTGGACAGGCCGCGCAGCACGCCAATCACGATTACGGCGATGGCAATCCAGCTGAGCCACTGGATGCGGGCTATCGATCCGATCATCGCGATGACGATGCCGGCAAAACCCATCACGATGGTGAGTTCATCGGCACCATTGCGACCCTTCATAAAGTCATTCATGCAAATTGCCTTTCGTTCGATATGCTGCACGCCTTTATACCCGATTTAGAGCAAGGGGGACAGGTTAATCTGCACCAATGTGGTGCAAACATACCTGTCCCCGGAATACCAAGACGGTGCAAAGAAATCTGTCCCCAATGCCCCTATTACTTGGAGAGCTTGTCGACGACGCGTTCGATTTCGGCGAGCTTGGCGGCTTTGAGGTCTTCGTCGCCCGATTCGATTGCCGAAGTCACGCAGCCCTCGATATGCGCCTTGAGCACGTCGGCGTTAATGCGCGCGAGGAGCGCCTGCGTTGCCATGAGCTGCGTGGAAATATCGACGCAGTAACGGTCCTCCTCGACCATCCGCAAGATGCCGTCGATCTGGCCGCGTGCCGTCTTGAGCATGCGGGTCACCGATTTATGGTCTGCCATCATGTCGGGTCCTCGTTTCTGGTCGATCTTCCGGATGTCCCCGTCAGTTGCGGTGAAATACGGACCGTTTAAAGGCCTAGGGCGGCACAACAGTCCGTATTTCACCGCAACTTCTGAGGATTCAGTAGGCAGCGACTGCTATGCGGCGGTCACCGAAAGGGCGTGGAACTTCTCGCCGGCGCCCTCGCCAGCGGCGGTGAGCTGCTCGACGGTCACGGTGTCGGCGCACTCCACCTGGACGGTCTGGGTCTCGTGATCGGCGTCGGCGTCGGTCACGCCGGCCACGTTGAGCAACGCCGTCTCGACGGTGGCGTCGCAATGGCCGCACATGAGGCCGGAAGTCTTGATTGTGTAACGCATGGGTATTCCTCCCTGTTGTGTCGGCTTTCCCAGGCACCCGACCTTGACCTTCAAGCCGTCGCTCGCGTACCAAAGTACGCGTCGCTCCTCTTTCGGGTCAATCTCGGGCGTCTGGAAAACCCGTTCTAGATGGACTTAATGGTGAGCCTATTTTGCCACTTTTGGCTTAAAGGATTTTAAGCGCAGCGCATTGCTTACGACGCAGACACTCGACAGGCTCATGGCCGCGGCGCCAAACATCGGCGAGAGCTGCCAACCGGTGAGGGGGAAGAACACGCCCGCCGCCAGCGGAATGCCGATGCCGTTGTAGAACAGCGCCCAGAACAGGTCCTGCTTGATGTTGCGAATTGTGGCGCGCGACAGCTCGATGGCACGGGCGACGTCCATGAGGTCGCTGCGCATGAGTACCACGTCGGCGCCCTCCTTGGCGATGTCTGCGCCGGTGCCGATAGCAAGGCCCACGTCGGCGCGCGCCAGGGCGGGGGAGTCATTGATACCGTCGCCCACCATGGCGACCTTGCTGACCGCATCCTGCAGCTCGCGTACGTGGTGCTCCTTGTCGGCGGGGAGGACGTCGGCGATGACCTGTTCGCTGCTCAGCCCCACGCGGCGGGCGATTGCTTCGGCGGTGACTCGGTTGTCGCCGGTGAGCATGCGCACGTCGACGCCAAGCGAGCGCAGTGCGGCGATGGCTCCGGCACTCGTTTCCTTGACCTCGTCAGCCACGGCAATGGTGCCGGCGAGCTCGCCGTTCTTGGCAAAGAACAGCGGCGTCTTGCCCTCGGCGGCGAACTGTTCGGCAAGACCCGCGGGCACCTTCGCGCCCAGCTCGTTCATCAGGCGCATATTGCCGGCGGCAATGGCGTTTTGCCCCTCGCGCGCCGTAACGCCTCGCCCGGGCACGGCGGCAAAGTCCTCGACGGCGCGCGCGACAATCCCTCGCGTCTCGCACTCGGCCATAATCGCCTCGGCCAGCGGGTGTTCGCTTGAGCGCTCCAGCGCGGCGGCCAGCTTGAGTAGCGCCTTTTCGCTCATGGCGGGCGCTCCGTCGGCGCGCGTGGCTACCACGATATCGGTCACGGCAGGCTTGCCGCGAGTGACCGTTCCCGTCTTATCGAACACCACGGTGCCCACGCTGCGCAGATTCTCCAGCGCCTCGGCGCTCTTGAACAGAATGCCCATCTCGGCGCCCTTGCCGGTGCCGACCATAATAGCGACGGGCGTGGCCAGACCCAATGCGCACGGACAGCTGATCACCAGCACAGCGACGGCGGAGGTGAGCGCTTCGTTCACGCTACCGGTCAGTGCCATCCACGCCACGAAGGTCATGGCCGAGATCACGAATACCACGGGCACGAACACGCCGGCGACCTTGTCGGCCATGCGGGCGATGGGCGCCTTGGTGGCGTTGGCGTCCTCGACGAGCTGGATAATCTTGGCGAGCGACGTGTCGGCGCCCACGCGTGTGGCACGGAAGGCAAACGAGCCGGTGCGGTTGACAGTGGCGGCGTTGACGGTGTCGCCGGCGGTCTTTTCCACGGGGATGGACTCGCCGGTGAGCGCGCTCTCGTCCACGGCCGAGCTGCCCTCGAGCACCACGCCATCGACAGGGATGGACTCGCCGGGGCGCACACGCAGCACCTGGCCGGGCAGAATGGCATCGACGTCGACGGTGGCCTCGCTGCCGTCCTCTGCCACGACGGTCGCGGTCTTGGGTGCTAAGTCGATGAGCGCCTCGATAGCGCCGCCGGTCTTGGACTTGCTGCGCGTCTCGAGGTATTTGCCCACGGTGACGAGCGACAGGATGGTGCCAGCGCTCTCAAAATACAGGTTGTCCATGCTCGTCATCATGGCCTCGTGCACCTGACCTGCGGCTAGCTGGTCGGCCATGATGAACATGGCGTAGAGCGACCAGGCGATGGAGGCGGTGGCGCCCACGGCAATAAGGGCGTCCATGGTGGGCGCGCCGTGCGCGAGCGATTTAAACCCGTTGATAAAGTACGCGTCGTTGACGTAGACGATGGGAATGAGCAGGACGAGCTCGGTGAGCGCGAGCGTCATGCTGTGGGTGTGGTCGGTGAAGATGCCGGGCAGCGGCCAGCCGAGCATGTGCCCCATGCCTATGTAGAACAGTGGGATGAGGAATACGATCGAGACGATGAGGCGGGTGCGCATGGCAGAGGCGGCGGCCTCCAACTTTTTGGTCGGTGACTCCATATGGGCGGCGCCGGACCTGGCTTGCGCACTTCCGCTTTGGACAGCGTCGGTGCCCGTGCTGATGGGTGAGGCCGAGTAGCCCGCGCGGTCGACAGCGGTGCAGATGTCGTCGGGGGAGACCTGCGCAGGGTCGTAGTCCACCAGCATAGAGCCGGCGAGCAAATTGACCGCGACGCTTTGGACGCCGTCGAGTTTGCTCACGGCGCGATCCACATGCGCCTGGCAGGCGGCGCATGTCATGCCGCCCACGTCGAACTTATCTTGAGCCATGGCTTCTCCTTTCTGTGACGTAGTGTCGGAAATGTTAACCTGCCGATACTATACACCCATACCCCCTGGGGGTGTCCAGTACAGAAAGAAATGTATGACATTTCGCTACAGATGAGGGTGGCTGCCGGGTTGGTGCACCATCCCCGCCCTTCGTCTCAATCTGTAACATCTAGCCCAGTTTTTGCCGAGCTGCTGTTACAGAATGAGACAAACTCTCCGGCGGCAAATCAATATCTCGATCTGTAACATCTAGCGGGGAAAATGACCTCTAACTGTTACAGATTGAGATTTTGTTTTGAGAGGTTTGAGTTTGTCTCCATCTGTAACAGTTAGACCGGTTTTTGGATTCCAGATGTTACAGATCGAGACGAACCTTCAGCAATAAACTCAATGTCTCAATCTGTAACATCTGGCGGGAAATATGACCCCTTACTGTTACAGATTGAGATGTTGTCTCGCGGGATTGGGATTTGTCTCGTTCTGTAGCATCTAGACCTGTATCTGCCGAGCTAGTGTTACAAATCGAGACAACTGCCGGGGAGGGGTCCCGTCACGGCAAGACGCCCGCCGCCTAGATGCAGAACCCGGGGATCACACAGGTTAGCTTGTTTGGCTTTTCCGCAGGCGTTGCGTACGTAAAGACGTTGCCGTCGTGCCCCACGCGGTTCATATAGAGCGTGCCTTCGCTCCCCGATGTGTCGGGGCTCACCGTGCGCTCCCACCAGCAGGTGTCCTTGCCCTTCCACTGGCGGACCATCGTCTCGTTCGTGGAATACGGGCTTACCTTGAGCTCGCGGAAGAGCTGATACTCCTTGCCCTCGCCGTTGTAGATGTCTGCCAGGTAGTGATAGTCCTTGGCAAACGAATCGGGCGGTTGCGTACCGCACAGCTCGACCATGGCGGGCAGCCAAAGGGTTGCGGGCAACTCGCTCAGACACGATGCACTGTTGGCGGCGCCAGCGTTATTCGAGATCTTTTTGACAGATTTGATGAGTGTGCGCAACTCGTTGGGCAGCAGCTTAAGGCCGTCGCCGTTGAGCCATTCCCGCAGCTCGCAATCTGCCCAGCCGGCGCTCGGCGGTTCAGCCGCAGCGTTGCGCTCGGCAATACCCGCATCGAACATAAACGTCAGTCCGACCTTGCCCGTCCCGTCCAGAAGCTCGTCGTGGCGGATGCCCACGAGCTGCGCGCCGACGTGCAGCCCATTGGTGAGCTTCACGCGCTTAGTGCATGGATAGGGGATATGCCCGTTGTCATCGAGCAGATGATAGCGCTTGGCAATCTCGCGTGCCTCGCTACGGGTCTCGGTGGCCTTAATCTTGCGGGAAATCTCCTGCAGCTGATCCCAGGTGTAGTCGTCAAGCGTACCGTGGATGCCGTCAAGGTAGTCGGGGATGCCAAAGCCATGGGTTGCCGCCCCGATAACGCTGAGCCCCGCAACGGCTGCGATAGCGCCGCCGATAATAAAGCGGCGGCGGGTCATGGCATCGTGGCGGGCCTGATTCAGGATCTCTCGTGCGCGCTCGCCGGCGACGTCGACCTTAAGGTGCGTGCCAGAATCGATATCAATCGCGGCCTCGTCTCCTGTGCCTTCGCGGCCCTCGGATTCGGCATCAGTGAGGTATGCCGAGAGCACCTCGAGCATCTGCTGCTCGGTAGGGCGATCGCACTGCTCGACTGAGAGACCCTTCATGATGATTTGGACGAGCGCTTCATCGCTCTCGCAGCGCGGCTCGAGCGGTGCCGGCTTGGTCTTGGTCTTTACGAGATAGAACGAGCCGGTTGCAGCGGCGTCCGTCGACTCAAAGTCAAACGGCTTGCGACCGCTGTAGAGCTGGTACAGAATGCTCGAAAGCGCATAGACGTCGACCGCGGGCGAGCGGCGAAGGGCCGCGATGCCTTCGATATCCTGCGTGAGCATCTCGGGCGCGGCGTATGCGGGTGTGGCAAAGCGCCAGATGTCGGCGCGCCGGGTGATCGTGTCGTCGCCGAGAGCCATGGTCGCGGAGCCCATGTCGATGAGGCAGGGGTCAAAGGAACAATCGGCAATCTGCTGCTCGAGCGTTCGGCTGGTGGTGCGGAACATGATATTGGCAGGCGACAGGTCGCGATGGATGACCGGATTCACGAGGCCTTGGGTCATCAAGAGCGCACGAAGCACGGCGTTTCCGACGGCGGCGACCATCTGGGTGGTCAGCCCGCCCGAGGCGTCGTGCGGAAGCAGGGGCAGCGCCTGCTTGAGTGAGGTGCCCTCGACCCACTCCATGAGGATGAGCGGGTCATCCTCACACGAGCCGTAGCCATAGACGCGCGGAAATCCGCGCAGGTGCGAGACAGTGCACAAGTGACGGTACTCTTCGAACAGCGCGGCGGTGTTGGCCAGGTGCGCGGCCGATTGCTCGGCGGAGCGGTCGGGGGCTTGGCCGGAAAGGATGGCGTTGTCCTTGAGTAGCTTGACGGCAAAGACCTCGCCGCTCGTGTTGGTCGCGCGCAGCACGTGCCCGATGTTGCCGTTGTTGCGGTGGGCCGTTTGGAGAATAAGCGTCATAAACCGACGCTTGGCGTCGTCCTCGGCGCTGGGGTCGACCGCCACAGCGGTATCGAACGTATCGAGACGGATGAGTTTGTCGCCATAGGCGCTATCGGTAGTATCCATGGCGTTCCTTTGTCTGGCATGGGTTGCCGCGCGTATACGTGAGCAGTGCGGATATCGGTAAAGTACCATGATAGCCGCACTGCCCACGTATACCGCTGAGCATTGTCGTTTACGACGCAGAAGGTAGAAGACGAAAGACGGACGGCGACCGTCTTTCGATCGCCGTCCGTGCTAGTCCACAATGACGAGAAATGTCGTGTAGAGACCCAGATGGAGCCTGTCGCTGTTTTCGATTTCCACTGGGGGATAGATCTTGCCGGGCTCGCGTTGGTCGCGCGGCGGCTCAATCACAATATCGCCGTCGCCTGCACCCGATTCGAGTACCGTGCCGTTGGTCGATCCAAGGCCCTGGGCGTACCAGTGCTCACCCTCAAGCCAAATGCGAAGATGCTCGCGCGATGCGTCGGCGCCCACATCGGTGATGCTGGGCGAGGTTTTGGGCAAAGAACCAATCACGGTGCCGCGCGGATCGCGTGTGAGGGGATGGATTTGCATGTCGGCGCAGTTGTCGGCATGGGTTCTGAGCAGACCGAGGTTGGGGGCGACGGTGCGCGGCTGCTCCAGGCTGCTCATAAAGCCACGTCCGACGGTAGTTTCGGTGGTGCCAAAGTGCCCGCCCGTCTTGCTGTCGCAAAAGCGCTCGACGGTGGCCACGCACTGAACGGGGTCGGCGAGCGCCCCCGTTGCCACAAAGAGCATAAGGTAAAGCGTGCTTTTCTCGCGCACGGCATTGCCGTCAAAGTTGTCGATGCGATTGAGGGCATTTGCATATAGGCGGCTGTCCAGCTTGTAGCTGGCGAGAGCCGACATCATTTCGTTGGCGGCCGGACCGCGATAGTGCTCGGCGATTGCCTGATAGGCGGACTCGCCGCCGCCGAGCTTGCTGCAGATTGCCGCGGAAAGGTTGAGCGTGGTGACGGTAAAGTCGCTGTAGATGGCGGGCGCGCACTGGTCAGGCTTGCGATGAACGATGTAACGGGTGAGATACGAGCGGTTGGAAGAGCATTTCTCGAGCAGGGTGCTGCCGAGATAAGAGTTTCCATTGATGAGCATTCGGGCGATCTCGAGATGTTTAAGACCGCCGAACGAGCGAATATCGTTATAGAGGACCGAGCAAGGCGTCTCTGCTGCCACGGATACCTCCTTTGATTGCTTCCTAGCCTATTTGGCGAAAGTAATTAATGGCCCCTTGTTGGCGACGTAGTAAATGGCTGCGCAATATAAAGCGTTACCTAAGCAACATTATAGGCCACATGTTCGAAATTGCAGGAAGCCTGAGAGATTTGGTTTGGACTGGACGGAAATCCCCCTCTGTCTTGATCTATAACAATTAGGGCCGATTTTGCTCGGCAACTGTTACAGATTGAGACGTTTGTGAACCGTGTCGCCCGTTTGTCTCGATCTGTAACACGTAGAGGAAGATTTGCCCTGTAGATGTTACAGATTGAGCAAATCAGCCGGCCTCACCTCGTCCGCCTAGTCAAATAAGGTTTACGTGGGGTCATGCGAATAACG
>CAJMSL010000060.1 GCA_905216045.1 uncultured bacterium | reverse complement strand
GATAATCATAGGCACCGGGGAGCTTTTCTTTTGAGCACCGCGACGAGCATGCGTGTTGTAGCTCGAGCGGGTCGCCGGAGCAACGCCATGCGAACCGCGAGCGTGATGCGAATGCGATTGAGGGGCCTGAGTTCGCTGGGTAGGTGCCTGCTGCTTAAAGCGGGTACCGCCTGCAGGCTGGGCCGTACGAGCAGTGGGCTGTTGAGCCGCGTGAGAAGCCGAATGCTGAACCGAACGAGCAGAAGGCTGCTGACCCGTCCGTTGAACAGGTTGGGCCGAATGAGAGAAGGACTGCACCGAGCGCGCGGCAGACTGAGCTGCGCGCTGCGTCGGCTGTGCCGGACGCTGGCCAGGCTGGGCAGGGCGCGACGCCGGCTGCCGTGTACGATTCTGCTGGCGCGGATCGGAAGCGCTAGACATGCGAAACCTCCTCGTTTTTACGATCGAGCCACGTCTGCAAAAACAGGCTGGCGGCAATCATGTCGATCTTGCCCCTCATCTGCTTTTCGTTGAGGCCCTGCTCGCGCAGGATACGCTTGGCCTCTTGCGAAGACAGGCGTTCGTCCTCAAACTCCAGCGGAAGATCGAGCTCGTCGGCAATCTTTTGCGCCACGGCGGCAACGCGCTCGGCCTGGGGGCCGGGCTCACCGGCCATGGTCAGGGGGCGTCCGCTTACCAGGATGTCGGGCTCATAGTCCTCAACCAGGTAGCGGAACGTCTTGGCCATACCGGTGACCTCGGTAGCCGGAAGCACCTTGACAGGCATCGCCATCTTGCCATCACGGCTCGAGACGGCGATGCCAATCCTGGTCTCCCCTATGTCCAGCGCGAGCGCAACCACAGCGACTTCTTAGATTCTTAGGCGCCGAGCGCGGTCTTAGCGGCCGCGAGGGCATCGGCGATGCCGGCAGCATTCTTGCCACCGGCCTGGGCCATGTTGGGACGACCGCCACCGCGACCGTCGACCAGACCCGCGATCTGCTTGATCACGTTACCGGCGTGGAAACCGGCCTTGACGGCGTCATCGGAGCCGGCAGCGAGCAGGGCCGGAGTGCCCTTCTCAGTCACGCTGGCGACGACACAAGCGACAGGGCCGGCGACCTTCTGATGCACGGTATCCCATACGTTGCGCAGGTCGGCAGCCTCAAGGCCCTGGAGCTCGGCGACAACGAGCTTATAGCCGTCGAGCTCGACGGCGCCCTCGATGGCGCTGGAGATGGCGTCGGAGGAGCCACCGGTCAGAGCCTTTTTGAGCTTGTTGGACGTCTCGCGCAGCTCAGCCTGCAGGTTCTCCACGCGGGCGGGAACCTCGTCGACGCGGCACTTGAGCGCAGCGGCGGCGGCGTCAACGAGCGCCAGGCGGTCGGCCATGTAGTCGAGGGCACCCTTAGAGGTCACGGCCTCGATACGGCGGACATTGGAGCCCGTGGAGGACTCGGAAATGATCTTGAACAGACCAATCTCTGCGGTATTGGCGGCATGGGTGCCACCACAGAGCTCGCGGGAGAACGGCTGGTCCTCGGCGCCCACGGAGACGACGCGGACGACATCGCCGTACTTCTCTCCAAACAGAGCGACAGCGCCGGCAGCCTTAGCCTCGTCGATGCCCATGACACGGGTCACGAAAGGCTTGGAAGCGAAGATCTGCTGGTTGACCAGGTCCTCGACAGCCTTGAGCTGCTCGGAGGACAGGGCCTCGAAGTGCGTGAAGTCAAAGCGTAGGTGCTCGGGCGTCACCAGCGAGCCGGCCTGGGAGACGTGCTCGCCCAGGACCTGCTTAAGGGCAGCGTCGAGCAGGTGCGTGGCGGTGTGGTTGCGGCGCAGGAAGCCACGGCGCTCGGCGTCGAGCGCGGCGGTAACAGCGGCACCGACAGCCAGCGTGCCCTCGGCAACGTGCGCGACGTGGGCATACAGGCCGTTGTGGTTCTTGGTGTCGGCAACGGTCAGAACAACGCCCTCGGCGGAAAGCTTGCCGGCATCGCCCTGCTGGCCACCCATCTCGGCATAGAACGGGGTGCGGTCGAGCACAACCTCGACATCCTCGCCGGCGGCAGCGGACTCGACGGACTCGCCGTTGCGCACGATGGCGACAACCTTGGCGCCCTCGATCACATCGTTGTCATAGCCGTCGAACTCGGTCGCTGCGACCTTGTCCGAAAGCTCGACCCACACGTCGTTGAAGCTGCCCCAGGCGTCGCCCTTGGCATTGGCGCGGGCGCGGGCCTTCTGGTCCTCCATGCAGGCAGTGAAGCCGTCCATATCGACGTCGTGGCCAGCGGTGCCGGCGATCTCGACGGTCAGATCGATGGGGAAACCAAAGGTGTCGTGCAGTTTAAAGGCGACATCGCCCGGAAGCACGGCGCCCTCGGCAAGCGCTGCCAGGGCCTCGTCCAGATAGACGCGGCCGTTGTCGAGCGTCGTGGAGAAGCGCTCCTCCTCGGAGGCGACGATACCCTTGACGAGCGCGACATTCTTGAGCAGCTCGGGATAAGCCTCACCCATCTGAGCGTTAACCTCGTCGATGAACTTGGTCAGGAAGGCGCCCTCGATGCCCAGCAGGCGACCGTGGAACACGGCACGACGGAGCAGGCGGCGAAGGACGTACTCGCGACCCTCGTTACCGGGAAGGATGCCGTCCGAGATCATAAAGTCGACGGCACGGGAGTGGTCGGCGATGATACGCAGGGAGCGGCTGGCGCCAGAGTAATCGTCGGCGTCATAGGTCTTGCCGCTAATCTTCTCGCCCAGCTTGATGAGGTGCTGCATCAGATCGCCGTCGTAGTTGGCGGTCTTGTGCTGCATGATGGCGGCCATGCGCTCCAGGCCCATGCCCGTATCGAGGTTGCGGTGCGGCAGCTCCGGCATGGAGCCGTCCTCCTGGCGGTCGTACTGGGTAAAGACGAGGTTCCAGAACTCCAGGAAGCGGTCGCAGTCGCAGCCAGGCTTGCAGTCGGGGCTGCCGCAGCCGACCTCCTCGCCCATGTCAAAGTAGATCTCTGAGCACGGACCGCAGGGACCGGTGGGGCCAGCGGCCCAGAAGTTATCGTCCTCGCCCAGGCGGGAGATGTGGTCCTCAGCAACGCCCAGAGAACGCCACACGTCGTGGGTCTCGTCGTCCTCGGTAAAGACGGTGAAGTACAGGCGGTCGAGCGGCAGCTTGAACTCCTTGGTGATGAGCTCAAAGGCCCAGGCGCAAGCCTGCTGCTTGGAGACGCCGCCAAAGGAGAAGTCGCCGAGCATCTCAAAGAAGGACAGGTGACGGCCGTCCTCGCCGATGCAATCGATGTCGTTGGTGCGGCCGCACTTCTGGCAGGAGATAGCGCCGATCTCCTTCATGGTCTTCTTGCCCTGGTAGTACTCCTTAAACTGGTTCATGCCGGCGTTGGCAAGCAGCAGCGAAGGATCGTCAGGGACGAGGGACGAAGAAGGATAGAGCTTAAGACCGCGCTCCTCAAAGAAGTTGAGGAACTTGGAGCGAATCTCGGCCGTAGTCATTGACGGGTAGTCAGCACTCATAGAGGGAATCTCCTCGGTTTCACATCGAAACAGTTCAAACGTAACGATATTACCATCCCGCCGCGCCTGTGCAAAAAAGAGGGTCGCCAAACAGCGACCCTCCAGCGAAAGTGCACGTTATTTAGTACTGCGCGATCCTTTGAAAAAGGACTGCTGTATAATTGCATATAAGATTCACCCGGAAGGAGCGATCGATGAAAAGCAAACGATTTGTCCTGAATGCACTTCTGGTTGTAGCACTTTTAGCGATCATAGCCTTCTCATGCTGGTACGCAAACCAACCATCATTTGGATACGTATTGTATACAGTAATGTCCGGCGATAAGGCTTATTACACTCTACGCGCAATTGACGTTCTCTTTTTCTATGTAGCCGGCCCCTTATCAATCGCTTTGGTCGCGTTTCTTGTCATTTACAACTTCAAGAAACGTTAATAGAACCTATTTAGAATCCGAATCGTCCATGGAGCCGTCGATGCCGGTTTTGGTTTCGTCGTTCATATTGAAATCGTCGTCTTTGGCGAAGGGATTCTTGAAAAAGCCCGTAGCATCGGGCTGAAGGCCCGAGAGCTTCATCCAGGGATTATCGAGCTCGGGTTTGGGCATGGCCTGGGCCTCGGGCGCGGTCTCGTTGCCGATGAGCTCGGACTCGTAGATGAAGGTGTCGTCGCCGAGCGCGTCGTAGGCGGCGACCGGGTTGCCATCGGCATCGCGGTACGGTGTGCCCTTAAACACGGCGCCGTCATAGGCCACAAGCTGGCGGCCGGTCTCATTCTCGAAGTAGTACACGAAGATACCCTTGAGGGCCGCACATAGCGGGATGGCAATAATCATGCCGATGGGGCCCATGAGTGCC
The DNA here is from genome assembly GCA_905216045.1 of uncultured bacterium. Lineage (GTDB taxonomy): Bacteria > Actinomycetota > Coriobacteriia > Coriobacteriales > Coriobacteriaceae > Collinsella. The sequence goes on along the minus strand of CAJMSL010000060.1, from coordinate 6,114 downwards.
GAGCCAATAACGAGCGCCGTGAGGCTCATGATGGGATGCACCTGCACCGAGCTCTGCATAACCTTAGGCGAAATCACGTTATCGGTGACGTTTTGCGCGACCATCGTCACGATGAGCGTCCATAACGCCAACATGGGACTGAACATGAAGCCGAGTACCGTGGCGATTGCTGCGCTCACCCAGGGACCGACGACCGGAACCAAATGCATGATGCCGGTAAAGATAGCCATGAGCGCCGCATACGGATGACCGATGATCAAAAAACCGATAAAGGCGAGGAAACCACCGCAGATGGACGTCACGACCATACCGCGCATGTAGCCGCCGACAGAGCGAGAAAGGATGGCGACCATAAAGCGGTACGAGGTCTCCTTCTCCTGACCGATGATGGTGCAAATCTCGTGATGCATGCGAGGGTAGTCGCAGGCCATCCAGTAGGCAAGCACCAGACCAAGGAAGATCACGAACAACTGCGAGGCCGTATTGGTGATGAGCGGGAACACACCGCGACCAAGCTCGGCAGCAATCTGAGACACATACTTCGATGCCACGGTAACCAGGGACGAAAGATTATCGTCCAAATACTCCTTGAGCGGCGTGTTGTTGAGCGTCTTGGCATGCGAGATCATCTCATTGAGATCGCCACCCGCAACACGAAGCTGCTCGGGCAGGCGGCTCAGGACTTCCATGATCTGACCAAAGAGAATCGGCGACAAGATGCAAACGACACCGACGAGCACGGCAACAACAACAATAAGCGCGATAAGCGAACCGATGCCGCGATTCATGCCATGGTGCTCGAGCCAGTTGGTGATCGGGGACATCACAAAAGCAATGATGGAGCCGACGGCAAGAAACTCAATAACCGGTGCCAGGATGCCCATAAGGTTAAAGATGACAGCAGCAATAACAATGCAGCCGACAACAGCCCAAATGCGCAGCGTCAGAATGCGGGTGTCGCGCAGCACGCGATCGGTTTGTTGGGGGTGCTCACTCATGAACGAATCATCACTCCGTCGGGGTCGATCTTGTCCTGAATCTTCTTAAGCGTGCGGCGCAGCAGACGCGAAACCTGTACCTGAGAAATACCCAGCTTCTTGGCGATCTCGATCTGGGTCATGCCCTTCACAAAGCGCAGCTCAATCACCTCGCGCTCGCGCGGCGAGAAATCACGGATGGCTTCCTCGATCACTAGGCGGTCATCGGTAAAGTCGAGCTCGTTGTCGTCGTCGGCGTAACGGTCGAGAATCGAGGGGGCATCGTCCGAATCGGACGCACCAGGAGCCTCGATGGGCACCGAGGTATAGGCCGAAGACGATTCCATGGCCTCGAGCACCTCATCGACCGTCACGTCCAAGTACTCAGCGATTTCCTCAACCTTAGGCGAGCGCTGTAGCTCGTTGGTGAGCTTATCGGTAGCCTGGTTGACCTTGGCCGAGAGCTCCTGCAAGCGACGGGGCACGCGCACGCTCCAGCCCTTGTCGCGGAAGTGACGCTTAATCTCGCCCAAGATGGTAGGCGTGGCAAACGTGGTGAACTCGAGTCCGCGCTCAGGGTCAAAGCGGTCGATAGCCTTGAGCAGGCCCAAATAACCAACCTGCATCAGGTCATCGAGCGGCTCGCCGCGGTTCTTAAACTTGTTGGCAAGAAACCTTACCAGGTTCATGTGGGACATGACGAGCTGCTCGCGTGCGTCCGGGTCACCGGTCTCTTTATAGCGACGAAACAGCTCGCGGGTTTTCTCCTTGTCCCAAGCGGTCTTACCGCTCCGGGAACGTTCGGTCATATTAGATATCCGCCTTGAGGTCGAGGGAAAGCGTCAGGGGCGCCGCAGTCTTTTCGTAGGAGTCGCACACGCTCGCCAAAATGAGCTCGGCATACACAGCGGCCTGGTCATCCTCGTCGACGGTGGCCTGGTCGCCAAAGGTAAAGGTCATGCCAACGTGAGATTCGTCGACATCGAATTTGATCGAGATGTCATCGGAATCAACAGCCGTGCAGCCGAAAATAAATGCTTCCTCGGCAGCCATACGAATGTCCTCGATGCGATCGACGGACATGGAGCAGAGCGCACCGACATTTGCCGCCGTCATGCGCACAAGGCGCGCCAGACGCGGGTCGCCGGCAACGGTCAGCGTAATGGGGCAAGTTGCTTCGCTACTCATCGCAGGACTCCTCAGAGGTCTCGGCGGGCGTGTAGGTGTAATACTGGGCTGCTTTAGCAGCAGGCTTCTGTGCATCATTGTCACCAGCAGCGACATCGTCCCCGGCTTCGCCAATCAGGACACGCTCGGTCGGCTGCTCGGCTTCTTCGGCAGCGGAAAGCTTGCACTCAGCGTCGGCCGCGGGAGCCTTCACCTTGTTAAAGAGTTTCTGCACGGCACCTGCCGCAGAATCAGTCACGCTCGACACGGCATTGCTGGCCTCGGCCATGCTACCGGTGACCTCAGAAATGTCGCGAACCACGGCTTCGACCTCTACGAGATTGGAGGTAAGGGCATCAACTGCCGTCTTGCTCGACTTAAGCAGCGGCTCCATCTGGGCAAGCGCCGGCGTAAGCTCATCGACAGCGCCATCGAGCTTTGCCACCACAGGCTGAGCCTCGGCGAGGGTGGTGGTGAGGTCGTTAACGGTCTTATCGAGCGAGTCGACAACGGTGCGGGTCTTGCGCAGGGTAAGCGCGAGCTCAACGATGGCCCACACGCCGGCAACAGCGAGCAGCAGCAGGGCGATTTGAATGGGACTCATACAAGCCTCCCAAAGGAATCGATATACAGACGGTTTCCATGGTACCCCAAAGGGGACCGAACATGCCATGAGCAGCAACGTGGGACAAAATTATCAGCAGCTACTTCGGTGCATTCCCGCTGCGGTCGCGTTCACTTTGCTCTACGCGCCATTCTTCCCAACCGCGGCCGGCAGGCTGCCAAAATGCACCGCGTTCCAAGCCTTCGGGCAAATAGCGCTGATCGACCCAGCCTTCGGGATAATCGTGCGGATACTTATACACACCGTATTCATCGCTGCCCGGGCGATGGCGATCGCGCAGGTAGCTGGGCACCTCGCGAAGACCACTGCTGTGGATATCGGCTAGCGCCGCATCGATCGAGGCCTCGCACGCATTGGACTTGGGCGCCAAGCACACATAGAGCGCAGCTTGTGCAAGGTTAATGCGACATTCAGGATAGCCAATAACTTCAGCAGATTTAAAGGCAGCATGCGCCACCAAAAGCGCCTGCGGGTCGGCGTTGCCAACATCCTCAGAAGCGTGAATCATAATGCGGCGAGCGATAAACTTAGGATCCTCCCCAGCATCGATCATGCGCGCGAGCCAATAGATCGTGGCATCGGGGTCGCTACCGCGCATAGACTTAATAAACGCACTGATGATGTCGTAGTGCATGTCGCCGTTTTTGTCATACGTAAAGCCGCGACGCGGGTTGGCGATCTTCACGTCATCCACGGTGATGGGATAGCGCTCCCCCGCCGCAGGCGCTGGCGTTCCCTCGGTATCGGGACGCGTGACGGCAATCTCGCTCGCAAGCTCAAGCGTCGTGAGCGCCGAGCGAGCGTCACCCGCTGCCAGCGTGCAAATGGTCTTGACCGTATCCTCATCGGCCGAGAACTTACCGTTCAAACCCTGCGGTGCCTCAAGCGCACGTTCAATAAGCGTGGCGATATCCTCATCCTTCAGATGCTCAAGCTCCACGACGCGACCACGTGAGAGCAGTGCCGAGTTGACCTCGAAGTACGGGTTCTCTGTCGTAGCGCCAATCATAATGACGGTACGGTTCTCAACTGCATGCAGCAAGGCATCCTGCTGCGACTTAGAGAAGCGGTGAATCTCATCGATGAATAGAATGGTGCGGCGGTCGTACGTATTCAGGCGCGTCTTGGCCTCATCAATCACACGACGCAGGTCCTTCACGGTACCCGTGACGGCGCTGACCTCGACAAACTCGCTCTTGGTATGGTTGGCGATAATGTGGGCCAGCGTCGTCTTGCCCGTACCGGCAGGCCCGTACAGAATCACGCTCGAAAGCACGTCGTGCTCGATCGCGGCACGCAGCCATGAACCCTTACCGACGGCCTTTTGCTGGCCCACGTACTCGTCGAGCGAATTGGGGCGCATGCGCACCGCAAGCGGCGCATTCTGAAAGGAACGCTCGCGCGTCGAAGCAGAAAAAAGGTCGTCCATAGCCATCCCGTGTATCAATCAAAAACGTTTTCCACTAACAGTATACCGAATTTATACGAACTACCGTTCGTTAATATAGGTACGGTGCGGAAACTTCAATCCCGGAAACAGCTTGCTCGTGAGCTCGCAGAAATAACCGTCCGTCATGCTCGCAATGTAATCCACGACCGCCTGGTCCTTATCGTTCTGCCAGGCATAGGCGCGATCGTAGTAGGAAAGCTGCTGCTCGATGCGAGAAATGTGGTGCTTAAAGATATACGAAGACTCGTCACCTTCGTTTATATCCTGCAGGCAACGATCGTAAAGCTTTTCGAAGGCTTCGCGCAGCTCCACCTCGGAATCGCCTTCGATACCGCCCTTGCTATAGATCTTCTCGTAGTTCTCGCGCTTGGCTCGGCGGATTTCCTCAAACAGGTCCTCGCTCATCTCGATGCGCGGCTTACCATAGCTGTGCTCAACGATATCGATGGAGGCATGCGGGAGGATCCAACTGTTGTAGGCACCGCCCCGGCCATCATCAAAAGCGTCGGGTGACAGCAGGCCCGCCGCGATCGCATCCTGACGGTCACGACCGACGTAGGCAAGAATATCCGAGATGCGAACGACGCAGCCCTCGAGCGTCATGGGACGCAGATGCCCAATTGCGCTATAGCCCGTGGCAATGCAATCCTCAACCGTCTGGTCAAACTGGTCAAAGGAGCTCATGTCCGAGAGCTCAAACACACGCTGCTCGTACTCGCCGTTATGGCATAGCACGCCGTCGAGCGTCTGGAGCGACACGTTGCGGCCGTACAGTGTGTCGAGCACGCGGACCGACTGCACGTTATGGAAAAAATAACGCCCCGTACGCTCATGATAGATATCGTTGAGGAAGCGCTCGCCGGCATGGCCGAAAGGCGTGTGTCCCAAGTCGTGACCCAGGCCAATCGCCTCGATCAGATCGCAATTGAGCCCCAGGGCGCGACCGATATCGCGCGCAATGCGCGAGACAAGCTGCACGTGCAAACCGCGGCGTGACAGATCGTCATTGCTACGGAAGCTAAAGACCTGCGTTTTGCCTGCATAACGGGTGTACGCCGGAAGATGAAGTATCTTTTCGGTATCGCGCATAAACGCCGGACGCATAAGCGTGCCTTTGTCGGCGGCGCGATCAATACGACGAATGACCTGATCGTCGTTGCAACGATACGGGTTGACATAGCCCGAAGCACGATCGGCGGCAATGCGCTCGACAAGTTCGGGCGACAACGCTGAGGGAATACGGTCCATGCGCGCCTTAATGACGGCCGTTTCTTGATTAGATTCCATGGCATGCTCCTTAAGAAGGATGCGCAATCGGTTACAAAGTGCAGCCCACGACCTCGATTATGGCAAAAATCGGCACTAAAAACGGGAGCAATGGCAGGGAGCGCGATTTTGTGAAGAGGCAGGAAAGGGCCAGAGCCAGGAGTGCGACGGCAAATGCCACGATGCCACCCATAGGGTCGAGCGTGCAAAGCGCGAAGAGCGCCTTGGCATCCCCCATGCCGATGCCCGGGATTTGGCGAAGACGACGCCAGAGGGACTCAGTCAGCACGAGAGCAAGATACACAATGACGGCAAGACCCGCGTGGTCAAGCGCTGTGTTAACGCCTTTGTCGAGCCAAACGCCCACTAACGCCGTCACCGCACACGCACCGGCAAGTTCATTGGGAAAACGTCGCTGACGGGCATCAATCGCCGCGCCGGCAAAGATGCAAATCCAAAACGGGATATAAAACATCGCCCACCTCATCGAGCCCCATCGCAAAAGCAAAAACCACCACAAAGGTGCCTGTCCCCTTTGCGGTGGTTTTGGTGGTGGTTATTTGGCGCCTTGCATGACCTCGTCGAGGGTGACGTTTACGGCATGCTGGGTAGGAACCCAGTCGACCTTC
>CAJMSL010000059.1 GCA_905216045.1 uncultured bacterium | reverse complement strand
AGGTGGCGATGGCGAGGATCAGGTACTCGCCCAGTTCAATCTTCTCGGCATCCTTGCCGTCGTCTTCATCCTCGTCTTCGGTAAAGGCTTCCCACAGCATTTTGCTGCCGATGAAGGCCAAAAGGATAAAGGCGATCCAGTGGTCGATGGGGCCGATGATGCTCATGAATTGACTGCCAAGCGCCCATCCGATCACGGGCATGCCTGCCTGGAAGCCGCCAAAGAACAGGCCGAGCACTACGGCGACCTTAAGGTTGATCTTCTTCATGCCAAGGCCCTTGCAGATAGATACGGCAAAGGCGTCCATCGAAAGGCCAACGGCGAGCAACACGAGCTCTGCGAGTCCCATAGTCTGGCTCCCTCTCTGCGGGCGGGCCCGCGTGTACCTCTTGGGGGAGTAACAAAAAAGACTCGTGGCGTACGCGTTGCGCGCACAGCCACGAGTCTCGTTCATTAAGGCAAGCCAGGCCGCATCGGCCAGTGTGTTGACTTGCCGCGCCACCGGAGGCGAACCCGATCACGCGACTACTCCCTCATTTATGCGAATCCCGATGCTACCACATAAGCAGCTCATTTGGATTGGGGCTCTCAGCTGTGTTCGCTCATTCTGTAAGCATCGGATTTTGCGGGCGTCACAGGGGCAAACCGTGAGAAACTTATTGACGTTTATGGAGCGTATACGATGGGAGCGATGCCTTGGATAAGAACGAGCTGCAAAAGCGTATGGAACAGGCCATCCGCCTGACTGCCCCCGGTCAGCCGATCCGCACCGCCCTCGACATGATCATTGCCGGTCACCTGGGCGCCCTTATCTGCGTCGGCGACACCGAAAACGTGCTCGCCGCCGGCAACGACGGCTTCCCGCTCAACATTTCGTTTACCTCGAACCGCCTGTTCGAGCTCTCCAAGATGGACGGTGCCATCGTTATCGATGGCGACCTCACCCAGATCCTGCGTGCCAACTTCCACCTCAATCCCGATCCCTCGCTCGCCACGAGTGAGACGGGCATGCGTCACCGTACTGCCGCTCGCATGTCGGTGCTCACCGACGCCATCGTGATCTCGGTTTCGGCTCGTCGTGAAGTAGTAAACGTGTACGTCCACGGCAAGAGCTACGAGATCCAGCCCGTCACCACCATCATGAGCTCGGTCAACCAGCTCGTCGCCACGCTCCAGACTACCCGTCAGTCGCTCGATCGCTCCCTGCTGCGCCTGACGGCCCTTGAGCTCGACGACTACGTCACGCTCGCCGACATCACCGGCATCTTCTCGAGTTTCGAGATCATGCAACAGGCAAAGACCGAGCTTAAGGATTGCATCGTCAAGCTGGGTAACCAGGGCAAGCTCGTGCAGATGCAGCTCGAGCAGCTCGCGGGCTCCAGCATGGATACCGAATACGACTTGATGATCCGCGACTACGCAAGCGATTCCTCTGAGGCCAACGCCGAGAAGATTCGCGCTGAGCTTGCCCGTATGACGCCTAAGGACCTGTCCGACCCGCAGCACGTGGCGGCAGTTCTGGGCTATGACGACTTGGACGAGGACTCCGTCATGACGCCGCTGGGCCTGCGCACGCTTTCGCGCGTGTCCGTCGTGCGCGACGGCGTGGCCGAGAAGATCGTCGACGAGTACGGCTCGCTGCAGGAGCTCATGGATGACATCAGCGAGGATCCGGAGCGCTTGGGCGACTTTGGCGTCAACAACCCTGCCATTCTTGCGGACTCGCTGTACCGCATGAAGGGCACCAAACAGGGGAACGCATAATGGCGCCCGTATGCGCCGTGGTCGTTGCCGGCGGCAGCGGCCAGCGCTTTGGAAATCCCGGCGGCAAGCAGCTCGTTAACGTGGCGGGCCGTCCGCTCATGAGCTGGTCCATCCGCGCGTTCGATCGTAGCGACAAGGTCGGCCATATCGTCGTGGTTTGCCCTGCCGAGCGCCGTGCCGAGATGCGCCGCTTGGCTATCGACCCGTTTGACTATGACACGCCCATCAGCTTTGCCGATGCCGGCGATACTCGTCAGGATTCCACCCGCGCCGGCGTGCACGCGGTGCCGGCGGGTTTCGAATATGTCGCTATCCACGACGGCGCCCGTCCGCTCATTACGACCGAGGCCATCGACCACGCTATCGACGTGCTCGTGAGCGACCGCTCGCTCGACGGTGTCGTGTGCGGCCAGCCCGCGATCGACACGCTCAAGATCGTCGATGGCGACAATATCGTCGAGACGCCGCCGCGTGAGCTCTACTGGGCAGCGCAGACGCCGCAGATCTTTAGCGTCGATGCTATGAAGCGCGCCCATGCTGCAGCCATTGCCGAGGGCTTTATCGGCACCGATGATTCGTCGCTGGTCGAGCGCATGGGTGGGCGCGTCCGCTGCGTCCAGAGCCCGCGCGATAACCTTAAGGTGACGGTGCCCGAGGACCTGCGTCCCGTAACCGCGATTCTGCTTGGCCGCATGGCCGAGGGAGAGGACCTTCCCCATGTTCAGTAACCTGCGCATTGGCCATGGCTACGACGTCCACCGTCTGGTGGAGGGGCGTCGATGTATCATCGGCGGTGTCGACATTCCCTACGAGCGCGGCCTGCTGGGCCACTCGGATGCCGATGTGCTCGCGCACGCCTTGGCCGACGCCATTCTGGGCGCCTGCCGCGGGGGAGACATCGGCAAGCTATTCCCCGATACCGACCCCGCCTATGAGGGTGCTGATTCGATGGTGCTGCTCGCTCGCGTGATGGGCTATGCGCGCGAGCTGGGCTTCGAGTTTGTCGATGCCGATTGCACCATTGCCTGTCAACAACCCAAGATCACCCCGCACCGCGATGCCATGCGCGCCAACCTTGCCCATGCCCTGGGCGTTGACGTCGAAAACGTGGGCGTCGCCGCCACTACGACCGAAAAGCTCGGTTGGGAAGGCCAGGGCGAGGGAATCGGCGCCTGGGCCGTCTGCCTGCTACAGAAAACCGTTAAGGAGTAACGAATGCGTATCTATAACAGCGCTACCCATAAAAAGGAAGAGTTCCAGCCCATCGAGTCCGGCAAGGTCCGCATGTACGTGTGCGGCCCCACGGTCTACGACAACATCCACATCGGCAATGCCCGCACGTTCATCAGCTTTGACGTGATTCGTCGCTGGCTCATCGCGAGCGGCTACGAGGTCACGTTTGCCCAGAACCTCACCGATGTCGATGACAAGATCATCAAGCGCGCCAACGAGCAGGGCCGTACCGCCGCCGAGGTTGCGACGGAGTTCTCTGACAAGTTTATCGGCGTTATGCGCGCCGCCAACGTGCTCGATCCCGATGTGCGTCCTCGCGCCACCAAGGAGATCGGCCCCATGATCGCCATGATCAAGACGCTCATCGAGCAGGGCCACGCCTACGCCGCCGATAACGGCGACGTGTACTTTGCCGTGCGCAGCGATCCCAACTATGGTCAGGTCTCGGGCCGCAACATCGACGACCTTATGGTTGGCGCGCGCATCGAGGAGAACGAGGACAAGAACGACCCGCTCGACTTTGCCCTGTGGAAGGCCGCCAAGCCCGGCGAGCCCAGCTGGCCGAGCCCCTGGGGCGAGGGGCGTCCCGGTTGGCACACCGAGTGCGCCGCCATGGTGCACCGCTACCTGGGCACCCCGATTGACATCCACGGCGGTGGCTCCGACCTTGCCTTCCCGCATCATGAGAACGAGTGCGCCCAGGCCACCTGCGCCTGGCACCAGGGCTTCTCCAACACCTGGATGCACACGGGCATGCTGCTGGTAGACGGCGAGAAGATGTCCAAGTCGCTCGGCAACTTCTTTACGCTGGCCGAGGTCCTCGAGCAGCACTCCGCTGCCGCCCTGCGCCTGCTGATGCTGCAGACGAGCTATCGCTCACCTCTCGACTTTTCTTGGGAGCGCCTGGAGGGTGCCGAGAACTCGCTCACGCGTATCGCCGGTACGGTCGAGAACCTGCGTTGGGCCGCGAACCATGCGACGGCCGATGCCGCTGCGGCTGCCGCCGAGGCGTTTGCCGCCAAGGCCGCCGAGACCCGCGCCGCCTTTAAGGAGTGCATGGACGACGACTTTAACACCGCCGGTGCCATGGGTGCCGTCTTTGGCTTTGTGACCGAGTGCAACCAGTACCTGGAGCAGGCGGGCGATGCTGCCGACAAGGCCGCCGCGCTTGCCGCCGCCGACACGCTGGCCGAGCTGCTCGATACGTTTGGCGTTGAGCTCCCCGAGCCCAAGGTAGAGCTGCCGCTGGGTCTGCTAGGCGTTGCCGCCGGCCTGGTCGCCTACACGGGCGACGACGTGGACGAGGCTGCTGCCAAGATTCTCGAGGCCCGCGCCGAGGCCCGTGCCGCCAAGAACTGGGATCTGGCCGACGCCATCCGCGACCAGCTCAAGGACCTGGGCCTCACCATTGAGGATACCGCCGCCGGCACTCGTATCAAATCTCTCTAATCCCCGCGGGTTTCCCAAGCACCCGACCTTGCCGTTCAAACCGTCGCTCGCGTACTCAAGTACGCGTCGCTCCTCTTTCACGGCAATCTCGGGCACTTGGAAAACCCGTACCGACCGCCCGAATTAATATTCATGGGCGGTCGTTTATTTTGTTTCGTTTGATAGTTGTATTTAGGAGGTCGCTTTATGGCCGACAATCGCAAGCGTGCGCCTCGTGGCGGCAAGCAGGCTGCTTCTGGCTCGCGTCCGATTCGCCGCAATGACCGCGCTGCCGCTCCCAAGGGCCAGCGCGATCGCGCCCAGGCCGCACGTCCGCAGCGCGATCGCAACCGCGACGCTGTCCAGGCTCCCAAGGGCGAGTTTATCGAAGGTCGTCGTGCTGCCGCCGAGGCGCTACGCACTGGTTTTCCCATCAAGTGCGCGCTCATTGTCGAGGGTGGAGAGCGCGATGCCGCCTTGTCGCGCCTGGTCGACGACCTCAACGCCGCGGGCGTCCGCATTAAGTATGTGCCGCGTGCGCAGCTCGACGCACTGTCGAGCCATGGCGCTCATCAGGGCATCGCACTCGAGGTTGGCAACTTCCCCTATGCTGATGTCGCCGATATTCTCGACCGCGCAGGCGACGGTCCGGCGCTTGTCGTCGTGCTCGACCATGTGACCGACGACGGCAACTTTGGCGCCATTGTGCGCTCCGCCGAGGTCGTGGGCGCGGCCGGCGTCGTCATCGCCAACAAGCGTGCCGCCGGCGTGACCGTGGGCAGCTACAAGACCTCGGCCGGTGCTGTCATGCATCTGCCTATCGCGCAGGTTCCCAATATTGCCCGTGCACTCGATGACCTCAAGGCCGCTGGTTTTTGGGTGGGCGGCGCCTCCGAGCACGCCGAGGGCAGCTGCTGGGATGCTCCCTTCGAGGGCCGCGTGGCGCTCGTCATGGGCTCCGAGGGCGACGGCATCTCGCGCCTGGTGCTCGAGAAATGCGACTTTTTGACCAAGCTTCCCCAGCGCGGCATGACCGAGAGCCTCAATGTTGCCCAGGCGACCACGGCGCTGTGCTTTGAGTGGCTGCGCCGCAACGTCGGCGAGCTCATGGGGGAGGAGTAGCGCATGTCCAAAAAGAACCGTGCCAAGTCCAAGGCCAAGCGCTTTGGCGAGGGCTCGGCCAAGCCGATTGTTTCGGCCGCGACCTACGGCGTGGGCGGCAATGCGTTTGCGCAGGCCATCGCCGACCCGGTCTCGACGGTGCACTCCAATAAGCCCGAGCTGCTGGTGGTCGACGGCTACAACGTGATCCACTGCACGCCGCGCTACGAAAAGCTCGTGTACGACCATTCAGACGATCCGTATTCCAGCGACGTTCACGATATGGCACGCACCGCCCTCATCAACGACGTCGCCGCGTTTGCCCAGGGCCGCTACGAGGCCGTGATCGTGTTTGACGGCGCGGGCAACATCTCCAGCGAGCGCCCCAACCTGCCGGCCCGCGGCGTGCGCATCGAGTTTTCGCCGACGGGCGTCTCTGCCGATACCGTGGTACAGAAGCTCTGCATCGAGGCACGCGAGGAAGGCCGTGCGTGCTCTGTGGTGTCGAGCGACGGCACGATCCAGGCCGTCGTCATGGGCAAGGGCGTTACGCGCATCTCGAGCCGTATGCTGGTGGACGAGATCAAACAGATCGACAACGACGTGCACGAGGCCGAGGAGGCCCCGCAGATCAAGATGACCCTGGGCAGCCGTCTAAGCCCCGAGGCCCTGGCCAAGCTCAAAGCTCTGCGCGGGAGGTAGGGGAGTTGGCGGGGCGATGCTGTCTCGCTAACTCCATTCAGCGATGTCGATCATTCTTTCGAGGCGCCATGTTAGCGCCTCTTTTAGATAAGGCAGTCTCGCTGTAAGAGCGTCGTTTTTGGATAGGATTTCGATTGCCTCGTCAACGAAACCCTCGAGTTTGTCGCCGTCAAACCAGCCCATGTCCTCGACGAGCAACATTTGTTTGGCGGGGCTTGAATGAAATTGTGCGCTGGTAAAACTGTGCTCTCCCGCCCTAAGCTCCTCTAGTGATATGTTGCACCAGAGTGATGAGCCCGAATCGAAGATAGGGGCAGGTCTGCAGGCTAGCGTGTTTACGTTTCGCACAAGGCCAAAGTTACGCCAATGACGATCGTAGTTGGCGATGATGTCGTCGCACACGATCATGCGGTCAAGGGCATCCTTGACGCCTGTTACCCCGAGCTCCTCGCAGTTTGCTACGTATCGCTCGTAGTCGGTTAGTCGTTCATCTGCGTTTGCGTGCTGGTTTACATAGAACGCAGGGACGTACTCTTCTTCATCAGTTAAGAAGACATCGCATATGCTCAGGGCGGAAGTGCCCGTGCCCTCGAGCGAGTAAGGCACATAATCGCAGGTGTTTAGGATGCGACGGTGGAGCGTGGTCGCCACCAGCTCGTTATAAGGTTCCTGGTTCAGGTGCGCTCCTGCCTTATGCAGAATTCGACGCCCGCCCTCGCATGTCCAGTACTTTTGAAGATTGCCGTCCGAGGTGTTGTCGGGCTTTGCGGCAGCCGCTTTTCCCTCTGGGGCGAAGGGTGCAATGGTTAGCGAGACGTCATCAAAGGCATTATTGAAGAAATTGATATCTTCCCACGCGAGGCCGGAGTCTTGGGGCCTAATCCAATACTGGTCGGATAAGGAGAGGCCGAGATTTCGCTGTACGAGTTCATCAGGAACATCGACTGCGGCTTCTGCAAGCAGGGAGGCTAGCCCAATGCGTGCGAGCGGGATACCGCGGCCGCGCCACCAGATGCGGAAGGAGTCGAGCGATATGGGGCTATTAGGGCCAAATACTCCAATAGGGGCGTGGGCGTAATCGATGTCGGCGCCGATGTGGGTAAAGTCTTTTCGTGATGTGCTGTAGACCAGCTGAGCGACTTCGTGCGTGCGGTTCATGAGGGTGAACGCGATCTCGCTCTTACCGTGGCCGCGGCGGGGACGTCCCCCCGTTTTGGTCACGGAGCGGAGCCGCGTGTCGACGCTGTCTTTGTCGATGAGCCATACACCAGAAGCCTTGCGGGCCTCAAGTGCTCCGTTTTTTATGAGCTCCTGCACCCTGCGCGGAGTGATGCCGAGCAGCTCGGCGGCTTCTTTGGTAGTAAGCATCGCGAAACCCTTCGCCAGAACGAATAGTTTTATATATAGCAATTGTAATTAAAACTATTCGTTCTGGCGAATGGTTTTAAGATTGAGGGCGCACTGACAGAAATGAACGGGCCTGGTACGCGTTGTTGCTGGATTTTGCATATTTGTATAACGCCGTGCGGCCTGTTGCGCCCCGTCCGCAATTCCTTTATTCTTAACTGGCTTCGCGTGAAAGCGCCAAGTGTGCCAGTGTGGCGCAACGGTAGCGCAACTGATTTGTAATCAGTGGGTTGCAGGTTCGATTCCTGTCACTGGCTCCATGAGAGTTTCGGGCTCTGTCTCTATATGGGACAGAGCCCGTTTCTATTTAGGTGGCGCGCCATCAGGTTAGCGCCCATCCCGTTTTTGGTTTGTCTCGTCCTCCAGTTTGTCTAAATCTGTAACACCAAGACCGATATTTGGCATCTAACTGTTACAGATTGAGATGAAACTTAGGGTGTTTTAGGAATATCTTGATCTGTAACATGTAGAAGCGGAATAGGCCTCTTGCTGTTACAGATCGAGACAAGGGCGGGTGCGGACCTGGATGTTCTGCTCGAGCGTGGATTTCTGGACACGCGAGCGAAGAAAATCTTCCGACCGGAGAACGAGCGTGGATAATTAACTTGGATAGGGAGCTAAGGTAAACACCGATTGTCTATCGAAGGCTTTAGAAACGACGACCCCGATTTCATTGTGGAATCGGGGTCGTTTGTGCCTGAGGAATCCGAATGGATTAATCGAGCTCCTAAGGGACTTCTTGGGTTCTTGCTAATGGTCTGCCGAGGATGTCCCCAATGCAAGCAGCGGGCATCTACTCAATATAGTTGGGATTCTTCTTGATGATCACGCGTGCAGCGATGAACGAGACGACGATGGCGATGACGGCGATAACGCACGCCAGTACGAAGTTGCCCATGGATCCATCGGGAGCGATAAAGATCAGCGCAGAAAGAAGACCGGGGCATGCTCCCGCAACATACTCCTTCAGGACGAAGATACCTGCAGGGAGTCCCGCGCAGAGGGCGCCGATTGCCGTGCCGACAAGCAGGCGGGGACGCTCGATGAGGCAGCCGTAAAATGCGGGCTCAGTTACGCCACAGAGTGCGGTGACGGCAACCGTGGTGACCATACCTCTCTTCTCCTTGTTGCCTTTCATTGCAGTTGCCAAGGCGAGACTCGTGCCGCCAATGCAGAGGTTTGAGATGAAGCCAAAGATGATGGGCGCCCAGCCGAGCTGCGCCAAGCTCGTAACTTCGATCGCGATGTAGGCCTTATCAAGACCGAGCATGACAAAATAGGGGTTAAGGGCTGCAAGGATTGGAGTAGCGATAAATGCCACGTTATCCATGAGCCACGTGGCGGCATCACTCAGCGCGTAGCCCATCATGCTGCCGGCGGGGCCGAGGATAATCAGCTCAACAGGCACGACGATGAACATGGTGAGCAGCGGCTTCAAGAACAGTTTGGTAATGTCGGGGATGATTTTCTGAAGACCGCGATCAACAAAGTACATGAACACAACGCCCAGTACGATTGGCACCACCGCGCTCGAGTAGTCATTCGTCGGGATGGGGATGCCAAGAAAGTCGAGACCCTCAGCACCGCTAATAGACGAGCTAATCATGATTGCGCCCAGCAGTGCGCCCATGATAGGCTGCATCTTCATGACGGCGGCGAGCTGATAGCCGAGGTAAACGGGCAGGAAGCTAAATGAGGCGCTGAAGATCGCCAGCAGAACCTGGGCGGTTCCGCTATCGGTGCTCAATCCACAATAATTGACCAGGAGATTCTTGATCGAAAGAATGAGTCCGCCAACGATGAGCGCCGGGACGATGGGCATGAATACCTGTGCAGAGACGTTCCCGAATTTCTCAATCAAGCCCATGGCGGTGTTACCGCTTTTAATGCCTTCTGCAAGGTCTTTGGCGGTTTGGGCATCGTCGGCAACCGTGCCACCGCCGACATCGATTCCCGCGAAGTCGAGGAAGTCGTTGTAAGCCACGGTGACGTTGGGGCCGATGCAACCCTGAAGCTGGCCACCGCTGACTACTGCCCCGAGCGCCTGGTCGGCCGATTTGGCGAGCTGGAGATCGATGATCGAGGTGTCTCGTGCGTCGATGCGAAGGCGCGTCGCACAATGAGTTACCGATGTAATGTTCTCTTTGCCGCCAACAGCCTTTAGGACTGTTTCGGACATTGCCTGATATTTCATCTCTTTCTCCTAACCTTCCTGCTCCTGATACTTCGAGATAAGGTCTCGGTACCAATACCAGCTCTTTTTGGGGGTGCGCTCCAGATTGTTCTCGAAGTCGATATGGACAAGTCCGTATCGTTTTTCGTAGCCGTTGATCCAGCTATACAGATCCATCGTCGACCAGAGGTAGTAGCCCTCAACGCGCGCGCCGTCGCGCTTAGCCCTCATCATGTGCTCGATGAACTGGCCCAGAAGCTCGATGCGGTCATCATCGTGGATCATTCCGTCTGCGTCTGGTTGCTCATAGGCGCCATGTCCGTTTTCCGTAATAAAGATGCGGGGCGCGTCATAGCGCTCGTGGACATCCATGATGGTTGAATACATGCAACTTGGGAGTATTTCGCGGCCCCATTTATTGCGGGGAACATTGCTGTCGCGGGCGCTTTCAAACAAGGGCGCAATGCATTTTCCTTCGACCTTTTTGCTCGAACCGCCCTTATTGTTCGCCGAAACGGCAAGCTCTCCACCGTGCCAGTCGGTTACATACTCTCGGCAATACACGTTGAGTCCAATAAAATCGACTTTACCGTCGCTGAATTCTTCTACGTCATTTGGGGATCGATAGAGCGAGACGCCAAGTTTTTCAAGCATTTCGTCAAACTTTTCTCTGTCTTCAGCCTCGTCAATGTACTTAGGCTGTGTACCAAGTACAGGAACTTGCATACTGTCAAGAAAGTTTGCAAGTTTGATAGCAGTCTGACCGCCGATTTGAAGAATAACACCGTCAGGCTTTTCAAGTTCGATAATGTTGTAAACATCTTCTTCTGTAAGCGGCTCGAAGTATAGT
>CAJMSL010000058.1 GCA_905216045.1 uncultured bacterium | reverse complement strand
ATTTTTTCTTCTTTCCTTTCTGTCCCTATCTCCCTATAATCTTCTTCCCCCCCCCCCCCCCGCCCACGCCGGGCAAACATCGTTGGACTTATCGCTGACATGAAATGGGCGCTTGCATATCGTCTGCTAACTTGGCACGGTACAATGCTTTCAGATTTCAATTTGTAAATTAGTGGGGTTAATTCATGGCAGAATCTCGTGCGGAGCGTAAGGCTCGTCGTGCTTTGATCGAGGCGGCTGAGGGGTCAGAGGAGAAAAAATCTTCTAAGAAATCCAAGTCGTCTCAGGACGCGAAGGGTAAGTCGGCCAAGGGCAAGGCTAAGGCCAAGCGTTCTGACTCTCGTCGAGGCGGGGATAAAGCGCCTCAGACTCGTTCCAAGCGCTCGCATAAAGATCGGGTTTCGTCTGCGCGTAAGGCCGTGGACCCCAAGTCTCCCTGTTCGATCATGAAATCTTGCGGTGGGTGCACGGCGCTCAATCGTCCTTATAAAAAGCAGTTGGCAGCTAAGCAGGCTGCTATGGAGGAGCTTTTTGCTTCGCTTTGTGAGCGTGAGGGCATTGCTGTAGATCCTATTCGTGGCATGGGTGTCACCCTGGGCGACCCGGGCAAATATCCTGCGCCGCGTGGCTTTCGTCATAAGGCTGCCACTCCCTTTGCTCCCGGTAAGGAGGGCGCTGTCCGTTGCGGTTTCTTTGAGCGCGGCACGCACAAGATCGTTGCCGTACCCAAATGCCCCGTCGAGGCGTCGGGCGCTCGTCAGATTCTCAACGGCATCGCACGCGAAGCTGAGCGGTTGCATATTCCCGCCTTTAACGAGGACAAGCATCTTGGTTTGCTTCGCTATGCCGTCATCCGCTGCGGTTGGCGTACCGACCAGGTCATGGTTACGCTCGTGACCGCCCAGCGTGACTTACCGCATGCGCAGGAATTCTTTGAGGCCGTCGCCGCACTCGATCCGCGCATCGTCACCGTCGCCCAAAACATCAACGGACGCCCCGGCAACGCCATCCTCGGCGAGGAAACCCGCATCGTGTATGGCGCCAAGTGCATGCGCGACCAGCTACTCGGCTGCGAGTTCGATATCTCCCCCACCGCGTTCTACCAGACCAACCCGCAACAGACCGAGCTGCTCTATCAGCTCGCTATCGACGGCATGGATTTGCACCAGGGCGATGTGCTCATGGATGCCTACTGTGGCAGCGGTACCATCGGTCTTTGCGCAGTTAAAGATGCCCAGAAAAAGGGCATCGGCATTATGCTGCTCGGCGTGGAGCGCAACCCGGCGGGCATTGCCGACGCACGTCGCAATGCCGAGCTCAACGGCCTCACCCGCAGCGCCTGGTTTATGGCCGACGACGCCACCGATTGCATCCTGGATGCCGCCGATAACAACGAGCGGGTCGATGTCCTTTCCATCGATCCGCCGCGCGCCGGCTCTACCCCCGAGTTCCTCGAAGCTGCCTGCGCGCTTAAGCCGCGCCGCATCACCTATATCAGCTGCAACCCCGTAACTCAAGAGCGCGACCTGCATCAGCTCCTCGACGGAGGCTATTGCCTGCTCAAGATCACGCCCGTCGACATGTTCCCTCACACCGACCACACCGAAACCGTAGCGGTCCTCGAACGCCGCTAACCGACCTCAGTAGATTTTTGGGACAAGAAAGGGGGCGACCCGCCTGGGCCGCCCCCTTCGCTTGGTTTATAAACTCCGCTACATCCCATTGCGCAGGTCGCACACGCCGGCTGCCGCCATCTCGCGCAGCAGCGTCTCGCGGTCGCGCGTCACGATCAAATCTAGCGGGAAGTGAATCTCGTCGAGCATCTTGCGCGCGTGATCGAGCTTGCCAATGGCCATGCCAATGTGGGCATCGGTTGACACGCCAATGCCCACGCCCAGCTCGGCGCAGCGCTCGGCGATCTTGCGGCATACGGCCCAATGCTCAGTGTCGACACCATGTTCAAGACTATGGTTGTTGATCTCGATAATCTTGTGCTTGGCCTTAGCTGCCAACAGCACCTCGTCGATATCGAACGGCACGCCCGAACGCCCCGTGTGACCCAGCATGAACACCTTGGGGTACTCCAGGGCATTGATATACATCTCGGTCGTCTGGGCCAGCGTCGCGCCTTCAGCAATCTGCGGATTATGCACGCTCGCAACCAAATAATCCAAATTTCGCGTAACCAAATCGAACAGCGAATGCTGACGGCTGTACGAATCACCGGCAATATCGAGCGTGACAGGAGTGTCCTCGCCAAACAGGCTTCCGTCCAGCGAAACGATATCGGCCTCGGCACCACGCAGCACCAGCACGCCGCTCCAAATGCGCGGCCAGATATCCTGGTTGATAAAGAATTGGTAACTGCGCAGGTCATTGGGGCAAGCCGTAACCATAGAGCTCAGATGGTCGGCAGATCCGAGCACCTGCAGGCCACGCTCTGCCGCCCAGTACACATTCTCCTCAATGGTCGAATATGCATGCGCAGAGAATATCGTATGGGTATGAATGTCACAAGAAAGCAGGTAGGGCATCAGGTCTCCTTATCTGGCACGGCCGTCGCTTATATTCATTGTACGCATAGCCTTCGATAGTCGTAAAACCACTCCATCCCAAAGACACAACGTCCATGACAACGGGGTCCGGCTTAACACCAAACCCCGTTTCACGTAAAACATTGTAGGCAGAGCGCTTTACTTTTAACGATACTCGTCCGCCAACTGTTTCCAAGCGGGTAGCGAATTGACAATCGTTTCGTAGCTCACGCAATAGCCCAGGCGGAACCAACCCGGCATACCAAAGCTGTCCGAGGGAACCGCAAGCAACTCATACTTCTTTGCGCGCTCGCAAAACGCATTCGCATCGGGCTCCAATGCTTTCACCCATAGGTAGAACGCGCCATCCGGCTCAACATAGGTGTAGCCATACTCCGCTAGTGCGTCGGTAAGCGCGGTGCGGTTGCGTGCATAGGCCTCAACGTCACTCGGCTCATCGATGCAGTCGATAATTACGCGCTGAAAGAGCGCCGGCGCGCACACGAAGCCCAGCGTACGGGCGGCACCGGCAACGGCCGGCATCAGACGGGCAGCCTGCGGATTGGTGTTGGGAACCAAGATCCACCCCACGCGCTCACCCGGCAGCGACAGCGACTTGGAATACGAGTAGCACACGATGGTGTGCTCGTAGATCGAGGGCACCCAAGGCACCTCGGCACCGTACACGATCTCGCGGTACGGCTCATCCGAGATGAGCATAATCGGATTCTCGGGATCGCGCTGAGCGTTGGCCTCGCGCAGAACATTGGCCAGTCGCGTCAGCGTGTCGCGCGTATATACGGCACCGGTCGGGTTGTTGGGCGAGTCGATAATGACGGCTGCCGTCTTGTCGGTGATCGCCTTGAATACGTTATCCACGCTCAGCTGGAATGTGTCCTCGTTGGCAAGCGCCTCGACACACGTGCAGCCGGCCTTCTCAATCCAAACGCGATACTCCGGAAAGTACGGGGCGATAACAATAACCTCGTCGCCCGGATTCGTAACGGCGTTGCGCGCGCAGGTGAGCGCAGCCGCGGCACCCACCGTCATAAAGACGTCTTTGCCCTCATAGCTCGTGCCAAAGCGGCGGTTGAGCGATTCGGCCACAGCGGCACGACATTGCGGCAGGCCCGGTGCGGGCGTGTAGCCGTGCAGCTGGTCGCTCGGCAGCTCCAGGGCCTTCTTAATGGACTCCGCCACAGCAGCGGGTGCCGGAACGCTCGGATTGCCCAGCGAAAAATCGAATACGTTTTCCGCACCGATCTGCGCCTTGCGCTCAAGGCCATAGCTAAAAATCTCACGGATGATGGAGCTTTCCGCACCGCGAGCATACATAGTTTCGTTGATCATCTGTTCCCCTTTCGCATAGGCGCTATTGTACGCTTTAGCCGAGCAAAGTGCCGCAGCAATGTTGATTGGGGACAGACTTAAATGCGTGAAAACGCTCATTTAAGTCTGTCCCCAATCAACAGACGGCCCCATATCGCTCAAAAGAAAAAGCCTCCGCAGGTTTCCCCGCGGAGGCTTTCGCCACAAAGACTATTTGTCGGCATCGGTGTCGGCATCGACGACGGCATGGTCATCGTCAGCATCATCGGATGCGGCTTCGGCATCCTCCTGCATGGCCGCCTGCGCAAAGGCCGCGGCATCAGCCGCCAGCTCCTCCTCGCTCATGCGAGGCACGCGCTTCTTGGTCGGCATGCCGGCCGCCTTGGCATTGCGCTCCTCCTTGGCCGCCAGGATATCGCCCTCGCGCTCAAGGTAGGCGTCCCACTCGTTATCGAGCAGGGCATTCACGGCATCGCCCTCGACAGTCTCGCGCTCAAGCAGCACCTTCGCCATCAGATCGAGCTGATCGCGACGGGCATCCAAGATCTCGACAGCACGACGATGGGCCTCGCGCATGATGCGCTGAACCTCGATATCAATGCGGCGCGCCGTCTCCTCGGAGTAATCCTGGTGATCGGCGTAATCGCGACCAAGGAACACCTGATGTTGCGCCTCGCCAAACACTTGCGTGCCCAGCTCCTCGCTCATGCCCAGGCGCGTGACCATCTCGCGCGCCATCTTGGTTGCGCGCTCCAGATCGTTGCTCGCGCCCGACGTAATATCATCGCACATGAGCTCCTCGGCAACGCGACCGCCCAAGAACACGGCAAGCTCGTCGAGCATCTCGTTCTTGGTCTTGAGGAAGTGGTCCTCCTGCGGAAGCTGCAGCGTGTAGCCCAGCGCCTGGCCGCGGCTGACGATCGAGATCTTGTGGACCGGATCGGAGTGCTCCAGGATGTGGCCCACCAGGGCGTGACCGCTCTCGTGGTAGGCAATCGTGGTGCGCTCGGCCTCGGTCATCACGCGACCCTTGCGTTGCGGTCCGGCAATCACGCGCTCCATCGACTCCTCGACCTCGTCCATCGAGATCACGGAACGATGACGGCGAGCGGCCAGCAGCGCAGACTCGTTGAGCAGGTTCGCCAAATCGGCACCAGTAAAGCCAACGGTCATCTGGGCGAGCTTCTCAAACTTAACGTCCTCGTCCATCGGCTTGTTCTCGGCATGCACGCGCAAGATCTGCTCGCGGCCCTTCACATCCGGACGGTCGACCGTAACCTGACGGTCAAAACGGCCGGGACGCAGCAATGCCGGATCCAGGATGTCAGGACGGTTGGTCGCAGCGATCAGGATGACCGACTCGCTTTCCTCAAAGCCGTCCATCTCGACCAGCAGCTGGTTGCGCGTCTGCTCGCGCTCGTCGTGACCGCCGCCCCCGCCGGCTCCGCGCTGACGTCCCACGGCATCGATCTCATCGATGAAGATGATCGACGGGGCCTGGGACTTGGCCTCCTTAAAGAGGTCACGCACACGGCTGGCGCCGACACCTACGAACATCTCGACAAAGTCGGAACCCGAGATGCTAAAGAACGGCACGCCCGCCTCGCCGGCAACGGCCTTGGCCAGCAGCGTTTTACCGGTGCCCGGAGGGCCAACCAGCAACACGCCACGCGGGATCTTGGCGCCCAGCTTGCGATAGCGATCCGGATCGCTCAAAAAGTCACGGATCTCCTCGAGCTCCTCGACTGCCTCGTCCACGCCGGCAACGTCTTCAAACTTGACCTTGGGGCGTGTGGCCTCGTTGGTCTTGGCGTTGGTCTTGCCAAACTGCATGTTCCTGTTGTTGGCGCCCATCATCTGGCGCATAAAGTAGAACATGATGGCGATAAGGGCGATCGTCGGAAGCACACTCATCGCCAAGTCGCCCCAAAAATCGGGATCGTTGGTGTTGACGATGTACTTGGTATCGGGGTGCTCCGACATGAGCTCGGCAAGCGAATCGGAGCCGACATAGGTCGAGGAGAAGCTCTTGAGCTCGCTCGTATCGCCCTTGTCCTTCTTCGTCTTCCAGTAATGACCCGTCACGCTTCCGTCTTGAACCGTATAGGTCAGATCTTCGACGCGATCCTGCTTGATGGCGCTCACCATCTCGCTCGTCGCGAGCTTAACGGTATTGCTGGAATTGGCAAAGCCGGAGCCCATGTTAAAGAAGGCGTAGCCCAGAAGCGCGCAAGCCAAAATAAAATACAGCCAGCCCGTACGCGTGGGCTTCTTGCCTCCGGGCATCCCCGGGATCTTAGGCTCCCGGGGAGTCTGGGAATTGTTATCGTTATGGTCGTCGGGCATCTTACGAATAAACCTCCGGTTTCAAAATGCCCAGATACGGAAGGTTACGATAGCGCTCGGCATAGTCGAGGCCGTAGCCCACCACAAAGGCATCGGGGCAATGGGTTCCAACATACTTGGGCGTGATGGCCGAGGTGCGGTCCTCAACGTCCTTCCACAGGAAGGCAGCGACCTCCAGCGAAGCGGGCTTGCGGCTCTCGAGGTTCTTCATCAGGTACTTGAGGGTCAGGCCCGAGTCCAGAATGTCCTCGACGATCAGCACGTCGCGACCACGGATGTCGATATCCAGATCCTTAATGATACGCACGATGCCCGAAGACTTCACACCGTCGCCATAGCTCGAAACAGCCATGAAATCGATGTTGGTCGGTAGCTCAATCTTGCGCATCAGGTCGCCCATAAAGACCACGGCGCCGCGCAGGACCGCAATCAGCACCAGATCCTTACCCGCGTAGTCGCGCGTAATCTCCTCGCCCAGGCGAGAGACGATACCGTCGATATCCTCCTGCGTGAACAGAACCTTCTCGATATCCGGATGTTGAGAAGCCATGACAACCCTTTCTTGTGCTTAATCGCCCACACACCGCCGTATGGACGCGAACTACACATTCTAGCAGCGCACGGGGTATATTTTCCAGCCCGCGCACCATCAGCGCGGGAATACCGTCAACGCCGCACAGAATAGCTGGCGTAGGACGCTATTCCGCATCGACCACACGAAGCAGATATGCCACGCGCGTTGCGGCCGTGCACTTAAAACGCTCGTCCGCGCGAACTCCGGCGACCCACACCACGGCACCTCCCGGCGCCGTCCTCACCATGGGCACGCCGGCGCGCTCGGAAACGGGAATGCGAGCCTCGCCTAGCAAGTCGGATACTTTCTTGCTTCGGCCACTCATCCCTAACGGGCACATCACGTCTCCCGGTGCGGGACCGTCCACCCACAGGCGCGCCAATCGCGCCTCGACAGGGATCTTGCCACGCGAGCCCGCCAGGATCCGCTCACTATCGCTGTCGGCAAAACCCAGGGCAGCCGCGTCTACCAAAGCTGTCACTTCCCCGGCAGCCGCAAGCTCACGGGCGCGACGCACGATATCGCATCCCGGCTCAACGGCCATCGGTTCTGTGACCAGCATACGTCCCCCGCCCAACGGCAAACGACCGGGTACGGTAACCCAGTCCGCGACCAGGCCCTCGCGAGCCGCCGGCGCCTTAAACGCCAGCATGCCAAACTCAATGCGTGCGTCAATCCCCGCCGGAAGCGTGACCGAGCCGGCGCCCTCGGCAACGCAGGAAAGGACTCGCTCCACATGTCGCATCTCTGGACGAGCGTCCGGATCGATGCGCTTAATCGCCAGTCGCACGATGCGCCGCGCGATTACCACCTCGGCCGCAGCAAGGCGTCTGGCATCGAGCACTAGCGCGCCCGCCGCCTCCTTGCGCAGGCAGCTTCGAAACGCCTGCGCCGACAGCTGGGATAGAAACGCGTCTTCGTCACCCAAGATCTCACAGGCGGCGCCAATCGTCTTGCACACGCTCGCATTACGCTGTGCCACCACTGGCATTACCCGATGGCGCACGTAGTTTCGCAGATACGAGATATCCTCATTGCTCTCGTCTTCACGCCACGGCTGACCATGTACCTGTAGATAGCTCACAAGCTCGCCATGAGTTAGGTCGAGCAAGGGACGCACCACGATATTCCTCCGGCGAGGAATGCTCGATAGACCAGCGGGCCCCGAACCCTTAATCGCGTTCATCAAAAACGTTTCCGCGCGATCCGAAGACGTGTGCGCGGTGCAGATACGAGCCGCCGTTCGCGGCGCCCCCGTCTGGGCGCAGAGTTCGCGAACATACCTCCGCGCCGCGGCATAGCGCACCTCGCGGGCCGCGGCCTCAATATTGCCTGACTCCCCATCAAAATAAGCGTGCTCCACACACAGCGGTAAACCATATTGCGCGCAGAGCTCACGCACAAAGGCCTCGTCGCCATCGGACGCCTTGCCGCGCAGATGATGGTTTACATGCAGCACATGCAGGCGCTCGCGAGCAATGGGGGCAGCACCGCGTCCGTCTTGGATATCCAGCTTTGATGTGCACGCCATAAGAAGCAGTGCCGTCGAGTCCGCGCCGCCTGATACCATGAGCACGACAGGAGCTGCCTGCTGCCTCGTCCGGGTCTCATCGACTGCCCCAGGCACGGCATGGTGTCCGTAATGCTGTGATACCGTTGGCATTCGCTTCCTCCTCTATTCGTCCGCACCCATTGTATCCTTTGGAATCTTATGTCTTGCCTGCACCTTCATATCCTCGGCAGTGGCTCTAAAGGCAACTGCGCACTCATCGAGGGCCCGCAGGGGCTCATTATGGTCGATGACGGACTGTCTCGCCGCGAGACATTAAAGCGCATGGCAGAACTGGGGCTCTCGACAGACAACGTCTCGGCTCTTCTCATTACTCATGAGCATAGCGATCACATCAAGGGCCTCGATGTCTGGTGCAAGCACTGGCACGGCCCCCTCTTTGCCAGCAGGGGCACTCTTTCGAACAAAGAAAATCTTTCGCATCTGCCTGTCGAGGAATTCGATCCCGGCGACGCCCTATCCATTGCCGGCATCCACGTGCAAACCTACTCAACATCACACGATGTCATCAATCCAGTCGGTTATCGATTCGACGCCCTCGATGATTCCATCGGCTTTGCCACCGACACCGGAGAGCTATCGAGCCAAGCCATGAACACCCTCAAAGATTGTCGAGTCCTCGCGCTCGAGAGCAACCATGATGTGACCATGCTGCGCGAGGGAGAATATCCCCGCTTTCTTCAGGAGCGCATCCTGTCTGCAAGGGGACACCTCTCCAATGGCCAAGCCGCCGAAGCCGCGCGCGAACTTGTTACCGATCGCACCGAACAGCTCATTGCCATGCATATCAGCCAAGATAACAATCGTCCGAGCCTTACCGTCAAAAGCTATGCCAAAGCTCTGGCCGCAACCCTGGATGACGAGGTCGGCAGCTCCGCAACCCTTCTCCAAGGATTGCGAAAACTCTCGATACGCCCTGCGAGTCAGTATCAACCGGCAACCATTCAATAGACTGTCCTAGACAACAAAAGGGGCCGGGAATCGCTTCCCAGCCCCTTTTGTTGTCTTTTAATAGCGAAGAACACCAACGAAGTTATTCGATGGAGATCTTCGTAACGTTCTTCTTCTCGACGATCTTGGGAACCGTAACGGTCAGGATGCCGTCAGCGTACTTAGCCGAGAGGCCCTCGCTCGAAGCGTCCTTAAGATACACGCCACGCGTCGCGCTGTACGAGCTGAACTCCTTCTGCAGGAAGTTCTTACCCTCGTTCTCCTCGTCTTCCTCGACATTCACGCTAATGGACAGACGGCCCTCGTTAAGCTCGACATCGATATCGTCCTTGGCGACGCCGGTCAGATAAGCCTTGACCTCATAGCCATCGCCCTTATCCTCAACGTCAACGGGGAACGCCTTAGAGGAAATCGAGCTGTTCGCTAGGTCGCTCATATCATCAAACAGATCGAACAGCGAGCTTGCAGAGGGACGAACGCCAAAAACCGAACGATAAGGAACCATGCTTGCCATGTTTACCACTCCTTTATAGGACTGCCGAGTCATCTTCCAGGTGACTGGGATTTCTTTTGACGCTCTTATATATGCCCACCCAGTGCTCATATATACATCGACTATAAAGTTTTTTGAGTCCAGCACTATAAGCATATCTAAGTGCGTGTGACTTAGGTTTTAGGAAGGTTAAGGTTCTTTGAACCAGAGCTTAAATACCGAGTATGTCCCCAGCTACAAATAACAAGGGGCTTACAATGAGCGCGTACACGTTGTTGGTAACGAGCTAAAGGGCATCATGGACGACCAAAACCAGAACAAAATGTTTATGCCGACGCAGGGGGAAGATACTTCCACGCAGCCGCCACGGTTCCATCGCCCCCACATCTCGCAAGAGCCCATTAATGATCCGGAGCCCGAGTATGTGACGAGAAATCGATATCAAACACTCGAGGATGCCCAAACGGGGCGTAAACATATGGGCGTCGCCTCGGGAGACCCTGTATATCTGAAAGACGCACCATTATCTAAAAACAGCGCAGCTAGTGATGAGCCGATGAAAGCATCCGCCACTCATCAACAAAGAGGTCCTCGACCAAAGCAAACCTTGACGCATTCGGCTCGCTATCTCGAAACGCCAAAACAGGGAAAATCAATCTTCGTTTCATCAAGTAAACGACGCAAGCAGCATCGACTGACAATCCTGCTTTTGATCATTGTGGCCATAGCAGTTGCCCTTGTTATTCGATTTATCTTCTTTAAATAAAGGCTCAATACCAAAAAAGATAAGATCGTCTGGTGTAATAGAGTCATTTACGCCCCGCAAACGCAAAAAGGGGGAGGCCGCGAGGCCTCCCCCTTCTCAGTTCAAGCGTACGGCTCGGTGCCGTCCACCGGTCAG